>JANMWN010000083.1:0-22333 GCA_031394045.1 Sporichthyaceae bacterium | reverse complement strand
CTTGGTCGCCACGGCGTACGCGACTGCGCTCTCGTAACCCTTACCGCTGCTGGGGTTGTCGTCGATGATGTACGGCGGGTAGGCCGGCTTCGACGTCGCCACCGTCAGCGTGCCGGAGGCGAGCGTCTGGAGCTGCGCCGGGGCGCACGGGTCGAGCGTCGGCCCGGACGAGGCCGTCGTCTGAGCGGGCGTGGTGGCTCCGCCCGCGACGGTGGACGACTTCGCGCAGCCGGCGACCATGCTGACCGCGGAGAGGGAGAGCAGGGCGAGCGCGGGGACGAGGGTTCGACGACGCATCACGAGGGGTTCCTTCGGGCGAGGCTGCGCCCGCCTGCCGAGCGCGAGGACATCCTTCCAGGTCCAGCCGGTGCTGTGTCACCTCACCCCAGCGAGCTTGGGTCCGCGGGCACGTCCACGGCGTACTTCCGCAGCACCTCGAGCGACACGATCGTGAGCGCGCGGACGTTCGTGGAGGCGAGCACGACACCGGGGGCGACACCTTCGTCGTGGGCCTGCAGCCAGCGAGCCGCCACGACGCACCAACGATCCCCTGGCCGCAGCCCAGGGAACTCGTACTCCGGTCGCGGCGTGCTGAGGTCGTTGCCGACCCTTATCTGCTGCTCGAGGAACGGTCCGGACACGACGGCGCAGATGGTGTGGCTCCCGAGGTCGTCAGCCCCGCTGCTGCAGCACCCGTCGCGGTAGAACCCGGTTATCGGGTCGGTACCGCACTCCTCCAGCGGACCGCCGAGAACGTTGCGCTCCTCGTCCATCTGCACAGCCTCGCACGCCGAACGGACGACCGAGTCTCGCCCGATCACCCGAGTCCGCCCGGGCAGGGCGTGCCCCTAACTTGGGGCGAACGGGGTAGTGGGTTGACCCGTCGCATGGTCAAGCGCGGTCCATGTCGTTGGAATACCCGCCTGGGGGCATGTTTATGAAGGCACGCGCTCGTTCTGCCGTAGTCGCAGTAGGGGCAATGACCGCGGCTCTGCTGGTCCCGGTGCTGGCGACGGCCCCGGCTCAGGCGACCCAGCCCGTCCCTGGCCACACCAAGCTCGCTCCTGTCACGCCGCGGACGGATCAGCCGAAGATCTCCAACGGTGAGATCTACGACATCGCCGCGATCGGCAACGTCGTGTACGTCGCCGGCTCGTTCACGTCGTACACCAAGGGCGCCACGACGGTCACCACCACCGGCCTCGCCGCATGGGACAGCAACACCGGAGCGCTCCTGCCCAGCTTCCGCCCGGTCATTGCCGGCGGCACGGTTGCGGCGGTCGAGGCATCTCCTGACGGCACCAAGCTCTTCATCACCGGAACCTTCAAGACCATAAACGGGGTGGCCCGCTCCAAGGTCGCCAGCATCAGCCCGACCACGGGTGCGGCAGTTGCCGGGTTCAGCTTCACCGGCAACACCAACAACCCGGGCACCGCGCTCGCCGCGACCAACGCCACGCTCTACGTGGGTGGCCGGTTCACGATCATCAACGGCGTCGCCCGTTCCGGCCTCGCGGCGGTCAACTCGACCACGGGCGTCGTCGACCCGGCGTTCAACCTCCCGATCACCGGTGGCATCGGCGTCAACGCCGCTCTCACGGTGCAGGCGCTCAAGCTGACCCACGACGACTCCAAGCTGCTCGTCGTGCACACCGGCCGCCAGATCGCCGGCCAGGACCGGCTCAGCATCGGCCTGATCGACACGGCCACCAAGACCCTGCTGCCGTGGCGTACCCGGCTGTGGGACGACAACCTGGCCCGTCTCGGCGGAGTCAACCGCATCTATGCCGGCGACATCTCTCCGGACGACTCGTACTTCGTCGTGACCTCCGGCTCCGGTGGGGACGCACCGCCGATCAGCGACACCGCGGTCAAGTACCCGGTCGCCGGCGCGGACAACGTCCAGCCGTTGTGGGTCTCGCGTCACTACGACAGCGTCTACTCGGTGGCTATCACCGAGAAGGCGATCTACCTCGGCGGGCACTTCCAGTTCGAGCCGTCCCCCACCGCCCCGTCCCCGTGGCCCGGCCTCGACAACGTCGGCTACGGCACCGGCCAGGGCCTGTCCGGCTACGGCCTAGGCGACGACGTCGTCCGCCGCGATCACCTCTCTGCCATCGATCCGGCCACGGGCCATGCACTCGAGTGGGACCCGGGATCGAACTCCTTCCAGGGCAACAAGGCGATGCTGGCCACGCCCAGGGGCATTTTCGCCGGCGGTGACGCGGGCATCCAGGGTGGCAAGAGCGTCGGCCGCATCGCCTTCTTCGACTTCAACAACGACCCGGCCGCGGCCTCGCCGATCGACACGACGATCGTCACGCCGATCGAGGGTCGCGTCGAGGCCTCCGGCGTACCGTTCACCGTCACCGGCCAAGCCACCGCGCCGGCCGGCGTGACGCGGGTCCAGGTCGAGGTGCAGGACCGGAACTCCAAGCAGTGGCTCAACTCTGCGGGCACCTGGCAGACCGGCGAGACCAACATCCTGGCCACGCTGGCCAGCCCGGGAGCGACCACGACGGCGTACTCGCTGCCGCTGACGCTCACCGGCACGGCCCCGTTGTTCCTCTACGCGCGGACGTTCAGCAATGCGGGCAGCGACCCGGCCAAGGCCACGAAGAAGATCGAGGTCTTCAGCCTGACCGATCAGACCCCGAACACCAGTATCACCGGGCCGGCGGCCGGCATCCTCCCGTCGACCAGCTTCACGCTGACCGGCAGCGGCACCGACGACCACGGCATCAGCCGCTACTCGGTCTGGTTCCGCGACGAGAACAACCTCTACCTGCAGGACGACGGCTCGGTCTCTGCGATCTTCAACACGTTCAACGCGCCTCCGGACATCTCCGGCGCACCGAGCTCCACGTTCTCGTACGACGTGGTGCTGCCGCACGAGGGCACCTGGCGGGCGAGCGCAACGGCGATCGACGACACGGGTCAGGCCGACCTGCGCAGCGCCGTGCGGGACTACGTGGTCTCTGCCACCGGGCAGGCTCCGCTGGTGACGATCACCTCGCCGGTGATCCAGATCCCGCCGGGCGTCGCCCCGACCGTCGTGGTCAGCCCAGGCGGTCCGATGACCTTCTCAGGTACGGCGACCGACGACGACCGGCTCGCGCAGGTGCTGATCACGCTGCGCAACACGGCGACGCGTGAGAACCTCGCTGCCGACGGCAGCTGGGGTGTCAACGTGATCGCGGGCTCCTACCGCGCCTCGCCGCTCAACATCAACGCCCCGAGCTACAACTGGACCTACACGACCCCGTTCAACCTCACGCCGGGCACGTACACCTTCACGGTCCGGGTGATCGACAACCTGGGCGTGACCACGGTGACGACCAACCGGGGCAGCCTCACCATCACCGCCCAGGTGCCCGGTGACGCGTTCCCGAACGGCCTGCTCGACTTCGCCCTCACCGACCAGACCCCGGAGGTCCTGCACCTGAACCTCACGGGCACGGCGACCGACGACCACGGTGTCGCGAGCGTGCGTGTCGCGCTCTTCGACAACAAGACGCGCCGGTACGTGCAGCCGGACGGGACCCTGGCGTCGACCTTTGGCACGGTCAACGCCACCCTGGCCACGCCGAACGGCACCAGTACGACGTTCCTGCTCTCGCAGGACCTGCCCCAAGCCGGCGACTACAGCGTCACCGCCTGGGCCTGGGACACGGCCGGCCAGCAGGACCCGTCGACGATCGGGGCCACCGCCCGCTACCTGGTGTTCCCGGGTGACCTCGACCCGACCTTCGACCCGAACCTCGGGTCGCCGCTCTCGGGCACCGCGTTCAACCAGGGCGTCATCGTGGTGACCGGTCGCGCGAACGACGACAAGAGCATCGCTCGCGTGGAGATCGGGATCGTCAACAGCCTGGGCCAGTACATGAGCTCCGCCGGTCTGTTCACCAGCACGACACCGGGCTATGTCAACGCGTTCCTCAACAGCCCCGGAAGCGCGGGGTCGAACTACGCGTACACCACGCCGGTGATCCCGCCGGGGACCTACTCGATCGTCGAGCGGGCCACCGACGCCAACGGTCAGATCGGCATCCCGATCACGCTCACCAACATCGTGGTCACGATCCCGGTGAACCTGCCGCCGGCGGCTCACGCCACGGTGTCGTGCGTCCAGAACATCTGCACCTTCGACGGGCGCAGCACGACCGACGAGGATCCCTCCACGGTGACGTACGCATGGAACTTCGGGAACCTGACGACTGGTACCGGCCCGGTCCAGGTCAAGACCTTCACCGGCCCGGGCACCTTCACCGTCGTCATGACGGCGAAGGACTACTGGGGTGCCACGGCGACGTTCTCGCTACCGGTCACGATCGCCGAGCCGGTGGGCAACGTAGCCCCCGTACCGACGTTCGTAGCCAGCTGTGCCCAGCTGACCTGCACCACGTCCAGCTCGGGGACGCTCGACCCGAACCTGGGCGACCTGATCACGTACAGCTGGAACTGGGGTGACGGGTCCGCGCTGGGAACCGGTCCGGCTCTGTCGCACACGTACGCGTTGGCCGGGGTCTACACGGTCACGATGACGGCGACCGACGGCTGGGGACGTGCCGCCACGCTGAGCAAGGTGGTGGACGAGACCGAGCCGCTCACCAACGTCCCGCCGACGGCCACGTTCACGACCTCCTGCCTCGGGCTGCTGTGCTTCACGAACAGCTCGGGCACCGTCGACCCGAACGGGGACGCGATCCGGTACTCCTGGAACTTCGGGGACGCCACGGCGCTGAGCACGGCGTCGTCGCCGTCGCACACGTACCTGATCGCGGGCACGTACACGATCACGCTGACCGTGCTCGACGGCTGGAACAAGTCGGCCACGTTCTCTCGCGTGGTGATCGTCCCCTAGCACCCCAGATGTCCCGGGAGGTGGCGGACGGTCACAAAGGGGCGGGCCGCCACCCCCGGGCGCCAGGCAGAGTTTGGACTATCCAAGGCCCTCTCTCAGTCGAGGCAGAGCTCGGCCAGCCGGTCGAGCGCTGCCTTTGCTGCGTCGGGCTCCCTTCGACCGAGGCCGCACGCGTGCGAGAGTGCCACGGGACGGCCGACCGCCCGGTCGATGACTGAGCGGATCTGCCGCTGCTGCTCGATCGTCTGGTCCTCGTGCGCGATGCCGGCGATGAACCGGGTGCCGTAGGGCAGTGCGAGCCGGTACAGCGGCGCGTAGAACGGCTCCTCGACCGGCGGCGGGTCGTCGGCTGCGGCGAACGGTGCGTGCACGAACTCGAGCCGCCGGTCCTGGGGCCACGCCTTGGCGATCGCGTTGGACAGGAGCACCAGAGGAGTGGCGTCGGCCATCCGGCCCAGCGCCCGGTGGTTCATGTCGCCCAGGCACAGGTGGATGCCGAAGCGGGTGCCCGGCGCAGCACCTGCAGCCAGGGCCGAGATCCGCCGACCGAGCACGCGGGCCATCGCGGGCTGGGCCGGACCTGGCGCCTTCGCGAGCAGCACCAGCTCGGCGGGAATCTCGATCTGGAACACGGCCTGTCCCTCGGTGAGGGCATGCACCCGGCGGACCTCGGCGAGCGTCGCCTCGGTGAAGGCGCGTTGCTGGCGCAGCGCGGCCACCGGTCCCAACGTGAACATCGCCATGTCGAAGTCACCGGGTACGCCGACCTGGAAGCTGAGGTCCTCGTACTGCCCCTTGCTGCGCAGCAGCTCGAATACCGGGAGGCTGGCTGTCGCCGCCTGGACATGGCCGAAGTCGAGGGACGCCCCCAGCAGGCGGTGGCCCTTGCGTACCCGGAACCGCGGGATCGCGTCGTAGTCGGACCAGTCACCGTCGTGCTCCAGCTCTAGGTCGGGGTGGCCCCGGAACGACTCGATGATGCTGATGATCCAGTTCCGGCGATCGCCGGTCTCACCGTCGGGCAGGCTTCGGAGCAAGGGGCCGAGCCGGTCGAGGGCCAGACCCATCGCGTCCTCGGCGCTGTCCCCGGGCAGGCTTCCCACCAGATGTGCTGAACGAGCAGTCACGTCGTTCTCCCTTTGGTCCCGTCCCCACGCCATCGTGCCGCCTGCAGGTCCGCCTGTGAAGGCGACCGCGCCGACCAGCCGTCGGTCGTTGTCCTCGGGAGGTTGTCCTGTCATAGTCCTGGGGTCGGTCGACGACCGTCCTGTCCCGATAGCCTCGGCAGCCGCGCACGTGCTGAACCGAGGTACTGGTGACCGCTTCGCCCACTGCTGAGCCAACCGCGTCGTCGCGGATGGAACGCCCCTTCGGGGAGGGCGGCTACGAGGGAACCGAAGAGTTCCCCAGCCAGCTGGTCCCGTGCTCGCGCGGGGAGTCCATCCTTCGGGTCACCGTGACGCTGGCGCTGGTCCTCGGGCCGCTCGCCGGTTTCGTCCTCGCGGGCGTGCTGTTCTGGGGTCATGGTCTCTCGGTCGTCGACCTGTCGATCGCGTCGGTCCTGTATGTCGTCACGGGGCTCGGCGTGACCATCGGGTTCCATCGTGGCCTGACGCACGGCAGCTTCAAGATGCGCCGCCCGCTCAAGCTGGTCCTCGTCGTCGCGGGCTCGATGGCGTACGAGGGTGCGGTCATCGACTGGGTCGCCACCCACCGCCGGCACCACGCGTTCACCGACCGGCCCGGCGACCCGCACTCGCCGTACCGCTACGGCACGTCGCTGCGCGCCCAGGTGCGCGGTCTCGTGCACGCCCACGTCGGCTGGCTGCTGGGGAACGACCCGACCTCGTCCGAGCGGTACGCCCCCGACCTGCTGCGCGACCCGATGCTGTGCCGGATCCAGAACGCGTTCCCGGTGCTGTGCGTCGCCTCGCTGCTCGTACCGTTCCTGGCCGGGCTGGCCCTGACCGGCACCCTGGCCGGCGCAGCGACCGCCCTGATCTGGGGCGGCCTGGCACGGGTGGCCCTGCTGCAGCACGTCACGTGGAGCGTCAACTCGCTGTGCCACGTCGTCGGCGAGCGCCCGTACGCCACCCGCAAGTTCGACCGGGCCACCGACCTGTGGCCGCTCGCGCTGATCTCGTTCGGCGAGAGCTGGCACAACGGGCACCATGCCGACCCGACCTGCGCCCGGCACGGCCGCGGGCGGTGGCAGTTCGACCCTTCGGCCACCATGATCGGTACGTTCCAGCGGTTCGGCTGGGTCTCCGACGTGCGCTGGCCGACCGGCAAGCCGAAGGCCGCCGACAAAGCCTAATCAGGCCGGGCTGAACTGCGCGTAGCCCTGCTGGTCCTGCCCACGCCCGATGGTCGTGAAGTCGCCGCCCGTGAGCAGCAGGCCGCCGTCCATGGTCAGGGCGAAGATCCCGAGGTTGCTGTTGGCCCCGGGGTCCCATTGCAGCAGCGCGCCGGTCCCCGTATCCAGAGCCACCAGCTTGTGCCGGGTGGCCTTGGAGCCGGTGCAGACGAACGGCGCACCTGAGCCGCCCTGGAGGCAGATGTTGTCCTGGTGCCCGCCGGCGTACAGGATCGAGCCGTCGACCGCGACCGCCTGGATCCCCCCGTCGGTCTGCACTCCCCAGGCGTGCGTGCCGCTGGGCAGGTTGTACGCGTCGACGTGGCCGCCGGGCCCGTCCTCGCCGATGAAGATCCGGGTAGGGGTCACCGCGAACGCCTCCACGACGATGCCCGGGTGGGCCGCCCAGGGCTGGATCGCCGCTCCGGTGGCCGCCAGCTTGGCGAAGTAGGCCCACGTCACTGAGCCGTTCAGCGAGGTGAACTCGCCCCCGACGAAGACGGACGTGCCGTCCGTCGACAGGGCCAGGCCGAGCACCTTGCCGCCGGCTGCCTGCGGGTGCCAGGCCGGGTCGAGCGTCCCTGTGGTCGAGATGGCGGCGAGCTCGGCGCGCGGCACGCCGTCGACCTGGGTGAACGTGCCACCGATGTAGACCGAGCTAGCGGTGGCGACGAGGGCGTAGACCTTTCCGTTGGTCGACGGGTGCCACCCAGAGGCCGCGCCCGTCGTCGCGTCGACCTGCGCCAGGTTGCTGCGGCTTAGGCCGCCGACGGTGCCGAACACTCCTGCGACGAACAGGCTCTTGCCGTCAGCGGCCAGGCTCATGGCCTCGACGGAGCCGTCGACCGCCGGGCTCCATGGCAGCAGCGCGCCGTTGCTCGTGGTGAAGGCGGCCAGGCGCGAACGGGCGTGCTCGTTCGCGCCGAGAGGAGAGCCGGAGGGGCGTACCGAGGTGAAGTCGCCGGCGATGTACGTGACGTCGCCGACGGTGACGATCGCGTTGACCCGTCCGTTCGTCTGGTAGGTCGTGTCCACCGTCTCCGCGACAGGGGTCGTGGCACCGCCCGAAGGCTGGGCGATGGGTACGAACGAGGTAGCGCCCGTGCCCGACGCTCCCAGCGCAGCGCTCGACGCGAACAGCGAGACCGGCACCATCAGGCCGATGGGCGAGGTGCCGACCGCGAAGTCGAGGTGCAGGGTGCCCGCTGCGCTCGCGGTGCCGGACAGGACGACCGGCCCACTCGAGAAGTGCGCCGTCGCCGTGACCGCTGCCAAGGGTGCCGTGATGATCTGCACGACGGCGGAGGTGTTCTGGTACGGCGTACTCGGGGAGACCGTGGCGCTGACGGCAGCACCGAGCACGCTCGGCGTCGGCGGGCCGGCGCCGTGGTCGGTGCCGGCGGAGGTCGTGTAGTAGCCGGCCAGGTCGGCGAGCAGGTCGGTGCTCCCGACCTGGTTGCGCAGGCGCACACGTCCGCCGGCCCCGATGATGACCGACGCGAGGTTGGCGCATACCTGACCTGCTGCGAGATTGATGTTGCTGACCAACGGGATTCCGGTGCCCGAGGGCGGCGTGGCGTACGCCTGCACGTACGTGGCAGCCACCGGCGCCACCGCCGTGTAGTTGAACAGCGCCGCGCTCGCACCGGACGGCACGCCGGCGACCCCGGCGACCTGCAGGTCCACCAGGCCGCCGGGACCGAGCGGCCCGGTCTGGCCGACCTGCTCGCCGAGCCCGGTACGACTGTCCATGATCCGGGTCGGCGTCAGCGGGACGAACCGGGACCCCGTCGTGGCGCTGGAGAAGTAGCCGGCCACGTCGGCCAGAACGTGCACCGCCCCGACCGCGTTGCGCAGGCGTACCCGGCCGAGCGCGCCGACCCCAACGGTTACCAGGTTGGCCGCCGTCGTCCCCGGTGCGAGGTTGAGGTTGCTGACGAGCGGGGCTGCCGAACCGCTGGCCGGCGTCGGGTAGACCTGGACGTACGTGGCCGCGGTGGCTCCAGTGGCCGTGACGTTGAGGACGACTGCGGCCGCGTCGGACGCGATCCCGTCGACCCCGGTCACCTGCAGGTCGATCGCTCCACCCGGGCCGAGCGGGTGCGCCGGGGCACCGAGCCCCGAACGCGTGTCGAGGATGCGGGTCGGGTCCAGCGGGGCGTACGTGTCGGCTGCGGCAGTCGAGTAGTAGCCCGTCACGTCGGCGAGCAGATGCGCGGTGCCCAAGGCGTTGAACAGCTTGACCTCGCCAGCCGCGTCCAGCCGTACCGTCACCAGGTTGGGGACGGTCTGGTGGGCTGCGACGTTGAGGTTGCTCACCGGCGGAGGGTTGCCGAGGTCGCCGGGGTAGACCGAGACGTACGTGCTCACCGACGGAGCGACGGCCGTGACGTTCATGACGACAGCGTCCGCGCCGACGGGGACGCCCGCGGCCCCTGCGACATGCAGCGTGAGGGTCTGCCCGCCGGCCAGAGGTGCGCCGATTCCCCCCGGGACGCCGAGACCTGTCCGGGTGTCGAGGATCCGGGTGGGGCTGACCGCCGAGAAGAGGTCGCCGGCAACCACCATCGGCCGGACCGCTGCCCCGGCTGTGAGGGTCGACGTGACGACGATCCCAGCCGCCACGAGAGCAGCCGGAACCGATCGGTGGAGCACCCTCACCCGTCGTCCCCCTAGCGTGCGTAATGTCTGATCTTGAACGCTGCCACGGCGGGAGGGTGGGCGCCATGACCGTTCGGCCACGATCTGATCGCTGTTCGGACCCCGATGTGGTTGCCCGCTGCCTCCCCGCCGGGTTTCATGGGGGCTCAGCCGGTCGGGGACCGGGCGCCCGAGGGTCCGGAGGCAAGACGTGACGGTCGTACGAGCGGCGCTGGTGCAGACCAGCTGGACCGGCGACAAAGAGTCCATGATCAAGGCCCACGAGGACTACGCGAGGGACGCCGCGGCCCAGGGCGCTCAGGTGATCTGCTTCCAGGAGCTCTTCTACGGGCCGTACTTCTGCCAGGTCCAGGACGCGAAGTACTACGAGTACGCAGAGTCCGTGCCGGGCCCGACGGTTGAGCGGTTCCAGGCGCTGGCCGCCGAGCTCGGTCTGGTCATGGTGCTCCCGGTCTACGAGCAGGAGCGGCCAGGCTTCCTCTACAACACCGCGGCCGTGGTCGACGCCGACGGCAGCTATCTCGGCAAGTACCGCAAGCACCACATCCCGCACGTGAAGGGGTTCTGGGAGAAGTTCTACTTCCGCCCAGGCAACCTCGGCTTCCCCGTCTTCGACACGGCGGTCGGCAAGGTCGGGGTCTACATCTGCTACGACCGGCACTTCCCTGAGGGCTGGCGAGCGCTCGGCCTCAACGGCGCCGAGATCGTGTTCAACCCCTCCGCCACCTCGCGTGGGCTGTCGTCGTACCTGTGGAAGCTCGAGCAGCCCGCCGCGGCCGTGGCCAACGAGTACTTCGTCGGCGCCATCAACCGGGTCGGCATCGAGGACCTCGGCGACGACGACTTCTACGGCACCACGTACTTCGTCGACCCCCAGGGCCAGTTCGTCGGCGAGGTGGGCGACCCGAACAGCCCCGAAGTACTCGTACGCGACCTCGACCTCGACCTGCTGACCGAGGTACGCAACCGGTGGGCCTTCTACCGCGACCGGCGCCCGGAGGCGTACGGCGACCTGGTCCGGCCGTGAGGCTCCTGGTCCGCGGTGGCCTGGTCGTCGGCCCGGTCAGCGCACAGCCGATGGACGTGCTGGTGGCCGACGGGCAGGTGGTCGCGCTGCTCGCTCCTGGCGACGCCTCGCTCGGTGCCGACCTGGCCGCGTCGGTCGAGCAGGTCATCGACGCAACCGGCAAGTACGTCGTGCCCGGCGGCGTCGACGCGCACACCCACATGGAGCTGCCGTTCGGGGGCACCTTCGCGTCCGACACCTTCGAGACAGGTACGCGGGCGGCAGCCTTCGGCGGCACGACCACGATCGTCGACTTCGCCGTGCAGAAGACCGGCGAGCGGGTGCAGGACGGGCTGGCGGCCTGGCACGCGAAGGCCGACGGCCAGTGTGCGATCGACTACGGCTTCCACCAGATCATCGGTGGGGTCGACGACGAGTCCTTGAAGGCGATGGACGAGCTCGTCTCTGAGGGCATCACCAGCTTCAAGCTGTTCATGGCCTACCCCGGGGTGTTCTTCTCCGACGACGGGCAGATCCTGCGGGCGATGCAGACGGCCGCCAACAACGGCTCGATGATCATGATGCACGCCGAGAACGGCACCGCCATCGACGTGCTCGTGAGCCAGGCGCTCGCTCGTGGCGACACCGCGCCGCGGTATCACGGGCTGACCCGGCCCTGGGAGACCGAGGAGGAGGCCACCCACCGGGCGATCATGCTGGCGCACCTGACCGGCGCACCACTGTACGTCGTGCACATGTCGGCCAAGCAGGCCGTCGCCACCTTGGCGGCTGCCCGAGGCGAGGGCTGGAACGTCTTCGGCGAGACCTGCCCGCAGTACCTCTACCTCTCGCTGGAGGAGCACCTGTCGGCGCCCGGGTTCGAGGGTGCGAAGTACGTCTGCTCGACGCCGCTGCGCTCGCGTGCCGAGGGGCATCAGGACGACCTCTGGCGCTACCTGCGTACCGGTGACCTCTCGGTGGTCAGCACCGACCACTGCCCGTTCTGCTTCAAGGAGCAGAAGGAGCTCGGCCTCGGTGACTTCTCCAAGATCCCCAACGGGATCGGCAGCGTCGAGCACCGGATGGACCTGCTCTACCAGGGTGTGGTCGACGGCCACATCTCGCTGTCGCGCTGGGTCGAGCTGTGCTGCACGACCCCGGCCCGGATGTTCGGGCTGCACCCGCGCAAGGGCGAGATCATCCCCGGCGCCGACGCGGACATCGTCGTCTACGACCCGCTGGCCCGTACCCGGATCTCGGTCGACACCGCCCACATGAACATGGACTACTCGGCCTGGGAAGGTTTCGAGATCGCCGGCGGTGTCGAGACGGTCATCTCACGGGGGACCGTCGTCGTCGATCGCGGGGGGTACCTCGGCAGCAAGGGGCATGGGCAGTTCGTTCGGCGCGGCCTCTCGCAGTACCTCGTCTGAGGAGGACAGGTGGACTTCGGAGTGGTGCTGCAGTGCAACCCGCCGGCGTGGCGGGTCGTCGACCTGGCCCAGCAGGCCGAGCTGGCCGGGTTCAGGTACGTCTGGACCTTCGACTCGCACCTGCTCTGGCAGGAGCCGTACGTGATCTACAGCCAGATCCTGGCCAGGACGCACCGCGTCGTCGTCGGGCCGATGGTGACCAACCCGGCCACGCGGGACTGGACGGTCACGGCCTCGGTCTTCGCCACGCTCAACGACATGTTCGGCAACCGGACGGTCTGCGGCATCGGGCGGGGCGACTCGGCGGTCCGCGTCATCAACGGCAAGCCGGTCGGACTGGCCGACCTGCGCGACTCGATCCGGGTGATCGGTGACCTCGCCAACGGCCGTGAGACCTCGTACAAGGGCAGCACCCTGCGGTTCCCGTGGAGCGAGGGCAGCGAGCTCGACGTCTACGTCGCCGCGTACGGGCCCAAGGCGCTCGCCGTCGCGGGGGAGGTCGGCGACGGCTTCATCCTGCAGCTGGCCGACCTGTCCATCGCAGAGTGGAGCATCAAGGCCGTGCGGGCCGCGGCGGCGGCGGCCGGACGCGACCCGGCCGCGGTGAAGATCTGCGTGGCCGCACCTGCGTACGTCGGCACCGACCTCGCCCACCAGCGGGACCAGTGCCGCTGGTTCGGCGGGATGGTCGGCAACCACGTGGCCGACATCGTGTCGAGGTACGGCGCGGACGGCGCCAGCGTGCCCAAGGACCTCACCGACTACATCGAGGGACGCAAGGGCTACGACTACAACGAGCACGGCCGGGCCGGCAACACCCACGCCGACTTCGTCCCCGACGCGATCGTCGACCGGTTCTGCGTCCTGGGCCCGGCGGAGGCGCACATCGAGCGGCTGGTCGCGCTCAAGGACCTCGGGGTCGACCAGTTCGCGATCTACCTCCAGCACGACGCCAAGGAGGAGACCCTGCGGGCGTACGCCGAGACGATCATGCCCGCCCTGACCGAGCACGCCAACGCCAAGAGCTGACCGGCACAGGTGCGACTGTCATGGCTGCCGCGACCGGACGCGGGGCCCCTGCCGCCACCGGTTGCGGTACGGCCTTCGGAGCCACGGTGAGCCCTGAGTACCGGTACGCCACGAAGGCCTGCCGGGTGAGCAGCGCGGTGGTGTAGTAGCTGGAGTCCACGCGCGCGCTGGTCCCGGGGTGCGCCTCCTCCATGATCACTGCCGCGGTGTGCCGGGGATCGGCCCAGCGGACGAACAGCACGACGTGACCAGCCGTGGGGGAGTCCAGCGCGTCACCGGGCTGCAGGCCGGCGTAGTCGCCGACGGGTCCGAGTGCGGTCGCGACGTCCGGGAGCGTACGGGTCGTTAGAGACCGGGCGAGCCCCCAGGCCATCGACACGAACCCTGAGCAGTCCGTGCGGTAGCGATGGCCCCGGATGTCGGCGGCGTACGCGGTCTGGCTGTACGGCACCTGCTGGCCGACCCAGAGCGCGGCCCGGACCAGCGTGTCGGCCGAGCTGACGGGTAGCGGGGGCGCGGGGGCGGCGGACGCGTCGACCGTAGCCAGCTGGGCGGTGCCGGCACCGATCGCGAAGACCACCGCTGCCAGCGCTGCGCGGCGGGCGGGATGCACGTGCCGGGACCGGGTCATCGGTGAGCTCCTCGTTGTTTGGTCCCGTGCCGGTATGGCGACCGCAGTGGGGGCGGGTGGTCGAGCGGTACCCCTTCTTCGGTGCCGCCGTTCACCCGGATGGGTCAACCGCCGGTCCGGCGCGCTCCCGGCTGGCATGATCGCCGTCGTGGCTGACAAGCAGCGGTCGGGGTCGAGCATGGTGCTCGCCGTCCTGGCGGCCAGCCAGTTCCTGATGACGCTGGACGGCACCGTGATGAACGTGTCGATGGCGTCGGTGGCCTCTGACCTCGGTACGTCGATCACCGGCATCCAGACGGCCATCACGCTCTACACGCTCGTCATGGCCACCCTGATGATCACCGGCGGCAAGGTCGGCACGATCCTGGGCCGCCGGCGCGCGTTCGGGATCGGCCTGGTCATCTACGGCCTGGGCTCGCTCGTCACCTCCGTCGCACCGAACCTGGCAGTGCTGCTGCTCGGCTGGTCGCTGCTTGAGGGGATCGGTGCCGCGCTGATCATGCCGGCGATCGTGGCGCTAGTGGCGGCGAACTTTGCCCCCGAGCGCCGCGCTGCCGCCTACGGTCTGGTCGCTGCCGCCGGCGCGGTGGCGGTGGCCGCCGGCCCGCTGATCGGTGGAGCCGTGACCACGTTCGCGTCCTGGCGGTACGTGTTCGTCGGCGAGGTCGTCATCGTGATCGCGATCCTGGCACTGCTGCGCAAGGTGGCCGACGTACCTTCGCACAAGGTCAAGCTCGACCTGGTCGGGTCCGCGCTCTCGGTCGTCGGCCTGGGGCTGGTCGTCTTCGGTGTGCTGCGCTCGGCCGAGTAGGGCTGGGTCCGCGCGCGGCCCGACACACCGCACGTCTTCGGGGCGTCGCCGGTGATCTGGATGATCGTCGCCGGGATGCTGGTCGTCTACGGCTTCGCTCTGTGGGAGGCCCACCTCGAGGCCTCGGGCGGGGAGCCGCTCGTGCGGCTGAAGCTGCTGCGCAACCGGCAGCTCTCCGGCGGGCTGAGCATGTTCTTCGCGCAGTTCCTGGTGCAGTCCGGCGTGTTCTTCGCGGTACCGCTCTTCCTGTCGATCGTGCTCGGGCTCAGTGCGCTGCAGACCGGTCTGCGGCTGCTGCCGCTCTCGATCGCCCTGCTCGTCATGGCCGCCGGCGTACCACGATTCGCACCCAGGGCCAGCCCGCGCCGGGTCGTGCGGCTCGGACTGGTGTCCATGACGATCGGCATCCTGGTGCTCGTCGCGGGGATGGACCCGGGGGCCAACGCTGGCGTGGTGGCGATCCCGATGCTGTTGATGGGGCTCGGGATGGGCGCCCTCGCCTCCCAGCTCGGCGCCGTCACCGTCTCGGCGGTCGACGACTCGTTCTCTGCCGAGGTGGGCGGGCTGCAGAACACGGCGACCAACCTGGCGGCCTCGCTGGGGGTGGCCCTGATCGGCTCGGTGCTCATCGCCACCCTGACCACGGCGGCCGCGGCCGGGATCCAGGACAACCCGGCGATCCCCGACTCGGTCAAGACCCAGGCGTCCACCCACCTGGTCGGCAGCGTCCCCTTCCTGTCGGACACCCAGCTCACGGACGCGTTGGTCAAGGCCGGTGCGTCCGAGGTAGTGGCCGCCAGCCTGGTCGACGTCAACGCCCAGGCCCGGCTCGACGCCCTGCGCGCGGCGTTCGCTCTCGCGGCGCTGCTCGCGGCCGGGGCCCTGTTCTTCACCGGCCGCCTGCCCGAGGTCGCACCGGGTGCGCCGGCTCCCGCCGAGCCGGCTGAACCTGCCGGCGTCTGACGGTGGTCGCCGACCGGTCCGTCGTCATCCCGGCCACGCTGCCGGCGGCGGTGCGCGCCCAGCTGCGCCGGGCCTTCACGCCGCCGTACGAGGCGCCGATCGTGGTCGTGGCCAACGGTGTGCTGATGGGTCTGGCATGGTTCCTGCTCCCACCGGACTGGCTCTTCCAGGTGCACACCGCACGGGTCTTACCGATCACCCTGGCTGCGTGGATGCTCGCCGACGTACCCGCCACGAACGTGCTCGGGTCCGACCCCGTGCGTACCTCTCTCGTCCTGGACCGGCCGCGCGAGCTGCGGCGGCTGCTCACGGCCAAGCACCTCACGCTGTGGGTCCTGGTCGCGCCGATCTGCTCGGTCGTGGCCGTGGTCGTGGGTGTCGGCACCGGCGAGCGTCCGCTGGGTGTCGCGTCCACCGTGGCCGCACTGGTGATCGTGCCGTTCGGCGCGCTCGGCATCGCCTCGTGGCTCGGGATCCTCTGGCCGTACCACGTGCTGCCGCTGGACCAGCGGTGGCGCGGACGTCGGCCGTACGGACGGATGATCGTCCGTTGGCTCACGCTGGCGATCGTTCCTTACCTGCTGGTGCCGTTCCTGGCCGGCGCGATCATCGCGCCGGTGCTCGTGGTGTGGCACCGCCGCGGTGTGTCTCTGGCTAGCGTCGACGACCATGGCTTCGCGGCGCTCGTCCTGGTGCTTGCGGTGGTGTCGGCCCTGGCCTGGCTGGTCGGCCAGGCGGTGGCGACGCGGCTGGCTGCCAGCCGCGACGCCACCCTGCGCTCCTACCTGGCCGACCCGAGCCTTGGCTGAGCCGGGAGACGAACTACTTGGTGTTCACCGTGATCTTGGCGATACCGACCAGGAGGCCGGCCTTGACCGCGTCGGTCGCGAACACCTTGTCGAGCACGGTCGCCGCGTCCGGGGAGATCAGGACACGGGTGCCCTCGAGGATCGCCGTACCGTCAGCACCGGTCTGCAGCGGCTTCAGCGTGGACCCGTCCAGGTTGAACAGGTACGCGTGGGTCGCGGCGGACGCGCCGTTGACCGTGACGTCCCCGTAGAGCTTCGAGGTGCCGGGGTCGATGTCGAAGTTGGTGAGCTCGACCTTGGTGGAGCCGGCGGTCAGGGACAGGCCCGAACCCTTGTGCTCGATGTCGCCGGTCACGTACGGCATCCGGCTGTACGGCGTGTAGTAAGTGACGTTGCCGCCGGTGATCGGGAACGACAGGGAACCGTCGGCCAGGGTCGCGGTTCCGATGGTGCCCGGGGTGAGCTTGAGCGAGGTCAGGGCGGACAGGAAGCCGGCGTCGAGGGCGACGGCGGTCGCCTGGCCGGACAGGGCGGGGATCTGGGCGACGGGCTTGGAGGTGTCCGTCGAACTGGCGGCGGCGCAGGCGGTGGCGGAAAGTGCAACCAGCGCGGCTGCCGCGAGGCCCTTGATGGCGGTGGACTTGATGCGCATGGTGACGATTCCTTTGCGTTGGGTTGCTGTCGGGGAGGATTCGGCAGCGACCCACGCACGGTTTGGTCGTGTCTGGTCGTGTGTCCGGCGTCACACCAGCCATGAGCAGATGCCGCGTCGGACACGACGTTCTGACAGTCAGGCGGGTACGTCGTCGGCAGCTCCCGGGACATGCACGACGCGCGCCGCGTGCACCCGGGCGTGGGCGATCGCCTCGGGTGTCGACCCGAAGACGTGCCGCTCGTGGGCGAGCTCGTCGTAGACGCCGAGGCGTTCCAGGACAGGGTGGTGCCGGTCGCGTACCCCGGACACCAGAACCGTCACGCCGCGTCCCTCCAGCCGCTTGATGATGTCGCCGAGGACCGAGGCGCCGGTGGCATCGAGGGAGGCCACCCTGGACATCCGCAGGATGACCACGGCGACGTCACTGATCTCGGTGAGCTCGAGCAGGAAGGTGTGAGCCGCACCGAAGAACAGCGGACCCTCGAGCCGGTAGGCCACGATGTGCTCGTCCAGCAGGGACTGGCTGCTCTCGTCGGGCTGGTCACCGTCGACGTCGAGCGCTACCTCGTCCAGCCGGGCCGATCCGGCCATCTGGTGCACGGCGAACGCACCAGCCGTCACGAGGCCGATGATGACCGCGGTCACCAGATTGAGGGCGATCGTGGCCACAGCGGTCACCACGAGCACCACCGCATCGCCTCTGGTCGAGCGCAGCATGGCCCGCACGCTGGAGACCTCGACCATCTGCACGATCGTCGCGAGCAGCACGCCGGCCAGCGCCGCGAGCGGGATGTAGGAGACGAGTCCGGACAGGCCCAGCATCACGAGCAGCAGGACGCCGGACTGGGTCAGGGCCGCGAGCCGGGACCGCGCGCCGGCGCGTACGTTCACCGCGGTCCGCGCTATCGCGGCCGTCGCCGGAATGCCGCCGAACCACGGGCAGACGAGGTTGGCCATGCCCTGACCGAAGAGCTCCCGCGAGGGGTCGTGGTGCTCGCCCACCGTCATGCCGTCGGCGACGCTGGCGCAGAGCAGGCTCTCGAGTGCGGCCAGCGCCGCGATGGCCACCGCGGGCACCAACAGGTCTCCGAGCTGGCTGGCGGCGAGGTGGGGGACTGCCGGCGCGGGGAAGCCGGCCGGGATCTGACCGATCGTCTGGATGCTGCTGTGCGCCACCGTGATCACGATCGTGGCAACGGCGACCGCGACGAGGGACACGGGCAGCCCGGGGCGGAACCGTACGGCCAGGAGCATCGACCCTGCGACCACGAAGGCAAGGACCAGCGGGACCCAGTGGGGGTCCGCCGCCCAGCGACGAACCGAGTCGAGGGCAGTCTCCAGCACCGTCCCCCCGGTTTCGGTGACGGCACTGACGCCGAGGATCGCAGGGACCTGCTGGAGCCCGATGATGACCGCGATCCCGACGGTGAAGCCCTCGACCACAGGGAGCGGGACGAACTGGATGTACCGGCCGACCTTGGCGTACGCCAGTGCGGGCAGGACGAGCCCGGCGAGCAGGCCGGCCACGAGGACGCCCTCGGCACCGAACCGGGAGACCACCGGCAGCAGCACGACGGTCATCGCGCCGGTCGGTCCGCTGACCTGGAGGTTGCTCCCACCGAAGACTGCGGCCAGCAGACCGGCCACGACTGCGGTGATCAGGCCTGCTCGTGCGCCGAGGCCGGAGGTGATGCCGAAGGCCAGGGCCAGCGGGAGCGCGACCATGGCGACGGTGCACCCGGCCAGCAGGTCGCGGGTCGGCTGGCGCCGCATGGTGTGCCAGTCCGCCGCACGCGGCAGCAGGTCGCGCGTGCTCTGCCATCCACGGGCCTGCCAGCTGACGGTCCCGGCAGTCATCCGGTGGCCCGCCGCGGGCCGAGCTGCGCCTTGAGGACGTCCTGGTCGTCGATGAGCCCCAGCAGGATCCGGCGAGCGGCGAGGAGCAGGTCCCTCACCTCAGGTGAGCTGATCGAGTACGACACCTGGCCACCACTGCGGTGCTGGACCACCAGGCCGGCCCGACGGAGCACGGCCAGCTGCTGCGACAGGTTGCTCGGCTCGATCTCGATGGCCTCCAGCAGCTCGTGGACGACATGGTCACGCTGGCTGAGCAGCTCGAGCACCCGGATCCTGGCGGGGTGGCCGAGGGTCCGGAAGAAATCAGCCTTCGCCTGGTAGAGCGGGACGACCATCACGCCTCCGTACGACTTGCGCACTTGAATGATTCTTCAAGAGTGTACAGTCGAACGCAGGTTAGCCCAGCCGCACGATCGAGCTGACCGGGGTGAACGAGATGTCGAACTCCGGGGTCGGCAGGTGCACGTCCCGGCCGAGCGCAAGCTGCACGGCAGCCCACGGCAGGTTGAGCCCGGTGAGGGCGGTCATGAACAGGCCGCCGGACATCCGGGTGTTGACCTCGAGGAGGTACGGGAGTGGCTGCTCGTCGTCGGGGCCCCGCCAGTAGCGCACCTGGACGTTGGACAGGAACGACATCCGGTGGGCTGCGAGCAGCGCACGGGCGACCGCTCGGGCGGGGCTGTCGTCCACGATCCGGCGTCGCCGGCGGCCCTTGGTACGGCCGATCGCGGCCAGCAACGTGCCGTCGAGATCGCCGAGGCAGTCCACCGTGACCTCCGGACCGGTCAGGTACGGCAGCACTATGAGCGGCGGTACGCCCGGCTGGTCGTCCTCGCCGCTGGCTGTGCCAGCTGTGCTGGCGTCCAGAGCGGCGCAGTACCGCTCGACCGTCTCGAACGCATCCACGTGCCCGAGCAGTTCGGCCATGGTCGGGCCGGACGTGGTCAGCCGCCGATAGCCGGCCCCGGCCACTCCACTGACCGGCTTGATGCACAGCTGCGGGGAGACCGGGGTCAGCTCGGCCACCGCGGCGCGCAGCTCGGCGGACGTCGTCACCACGCGGTAAGGGGGCACGGGCAGACCCCGCTGGGCAGCATCGGCATAGGCGGCCGCCTTGTCGTGGAAGAGCCGGATCGCGTCGCCGGGCGGCGCCACCAGCGCGACTCCCGCAGCCGTGAAGTCCGCTCGGGCGTCGGCGAGGTCGGCGCTGTTGAGCCGCGGCACGAGGACGTCGATCCGGTGCTCGGCCGTGAACGCCAGCGCCCATTCGACGTAGTCGGCCCCCACGACGTCCTCGGGCGGCTCGGGGTACGCCTCGTCGCACGCTGCCAGGACCGGCGAGTCGGGGTCGGCGTGCGTGCCGACCACCTGCACCGGGCAGCCGCTCGGGTTGTCGCGGAGCATCGAGATGACGTGGGCCCCCGTGGCGTACGTGCGGTTGAACATGATGCGAAGCACGCGCACCTCCTAGGCGGCCGACTCGGCGTGCACGAGCTGCTGCTCGGTGAACCAGTCCATGATCTCCTCGCCGGCCAGCACGCCTGACGCCGTGGTCCGCTCGACGCCCGGGCCGAGCCAGCCGGTCTCGGCCAGCTCCCCGTGGTCGGGGCAGATGGACCGGTCGGCCGACAGCAGCAGGTCGATGTCGAGCAGCGAGTCCCCGGCGGCCAGGAGCAGATCGGCGTCCACGCGCGCAGCGACCTCGGCTACCGCGGCCGACTTCGTCAGCAGCGTCGGCACGCAGTAGAGCTTGTTGCCCTGCAGCGAGGTCGTCCATCCGTGCCGGCTGGCCCAATCGGTGAGCTCGTCGACGAACTCCGCAGGCAGTTCCGCCCGGTTGACCACGCAGTAGCAGAACATGCCGTCCGCGTTACGCACCCTGGTCGTCCAGGCCGGGTCGCAGACACGGTCCAGGTGGGAGAGGACGAGGTCGAGCGACGCGACGTGACGCAGCCGCGCCAGCACCCTGGTGGTCCACGCCTCGTCGAGCCGCCCGTCGACGAACAGGAAGCCGCCGTTGGCCGCGATGGCGTACCGCTGGTCCGCGCCGGGCATCTGGACCCGGTCCAGCTGGGTCGGGATGCGGGTCGTGACCGGCACCACGGTGGCGGTCGCGGTCAGGTCGGCGTACAGCGCAGCAGCCCGTTCGGTCATGAACGACGCCTCCCGCTCGTCGCGGTGCTCGACGCACACCAGGGCCGGCAACCTGGGCCCGCTGACCGCGAGGGCGTCGTGGGAGTAGATCAGGGTCCGGTCCAGGTCGGTCGCGACCAGGACGCCCGACCTCACGCGCGGGCCGCCGTGACGTCGAGCTCTCGCTCGAGATCCGCTGGCAGCGAGGCGTCAACCGGGCGTACGTACCCCGGGTGGATCAGCCCGACGCAGCTGTACGCGAGATCGGGCACGAGCTCCACGTCGACACCGCGCTGCCTTGCGAGGTGCCGGATGTGGCCGAGACCGACGGCGTCCGGGTGCATGAGCACCTTCCACGGCACCCGCCGCAGCAGCACCCGCGTCGTCTCGCCGACGCCCGGCTTGATCAGGTTGAAGTCGTCGATGCCGTACCGCCGGCTGATCTGCTCGACCGCCCGCCGCCCCGTCCAGGTCGGCGCGCGGTCGGCGCTCGCGAGCGCGGCCACCTCGGCCTGGACCGCCGAAGCGACCTCGTCGAAGCAGGACTCGACCGCGTCGATGAACCGGCCGGAGACGTCTGCCCCCGCAAGGTGGGCATAGAACTTGGCCCCGTGGTAGCGGCGGGGTCCGACTAGCGCGTCGGAAAGCACGGTGCGGGACACCAGTCCGGAGACGGTCGAGTTCAGGCACGCGGACGGGACCAGGAAGTCGGCCCTCGTCCCGAACACCTCGACACAGCCCGCGGTATCGGCGAGCACGGAAAGATCGGGGGAGAAGCCTTGACCTGGAACGAGTCCCAGCTCGACGTTCGCCCAGGCGACCGCGTTGGCGAGCTCGTCGGCGATGGCGCCCTTGCCGGTCCATCCGTCGACAAACACGATCTGCTTCGGGTCGTGGTGGGCGGCGAGGTAGCGCAGCGCCAGCAGATCGATCCCACGCCCCCGGACGATGCTCAGCGTGTAGTGCGGGACATCGAGGTCGTGAGCGAAGGCGGCCCAGCGACGCATCAGGATGCCGACCGGGGTCCCCGCCCTGGCCAGCGACACCAGGACGGCACCGGGACCCCGCTGGGCGAGAACCTGCTCGGTCACGACACCCACCGCCTGCGCCACCTCGGCCGACGAC
>JANMWN010000039.1:0-5415 GCA_031394045.1 Sporichthyaceae bacterium | reverse complement strand
CGCTGGTCGCCGGGGCGTGGCTCGGGGCGAGCGCCGCGCTGGTCGCAGGGGTCGCTGCCGTGCTCGGGCACTGCACGTCGCCGTGGCTGCACGGGCGTGGGGGCAAGGGGGTGGCCACGTCGTTCGGGGCGATCCTCGGGGTGGCGCCGCTGTGGGCGTTGGGTGCGTTTGCCGCGTTCCTGGTCGTCCTGGCGCTGACCCGCTGGGTCGCGCTGGCATCGGCGGCGTCAGCGGTAGCGCTCGCGGTGATCGCGGTGGTCGCGACGTGGGCCGGTTCGGATCCTCGTGAGGGCCAGCGGCTGGCCTGGGCGCTGGCCTTCGGCGGGATCGTGCTGTACCGGCACCGCGCCAACTTCATCGGTCGTTGGCGGGCCCGCTCGACCGGCTGAGGTTCTCGCCGCCGGCGGCAGGCTGCGGGTTGTCCCCAGGGCGGCTGCAGGTCGGAGTTGTCCCCAGCCCGAGTGCTGGTGCGCCAGTCGGCTCGGGTCCTGGCGCAGGATCGGTGGATGTCCCTGCTCTCGCCTGCGCGTCGCCGCGAGCGGGTCGCCGTCGTACGGGCTCGGGTGTCGGAGCTGTTCGTGCCGGAGGGGCTGCCGGAGACGGTTCGGGGTGGGCGGATCGCGCTCGACCGGCGGTCGGTCGTTGCTCTGGTGTGCGTGGCGCTGCTCGGCGTTCTGGTGGCGGGGTTCTTCGCGTGGCGTGGTTCGTCGAGCGAGGGTCCCGCGGGACGCACGTCGCTGATCCGTACGGGGGCCGCTGCCTCGAGTCCTTCCGCGACCGGCGCGGTTCCATCGGCTGGCCCCTCGGCGACCGTTGCGCCGCTGGTGGTCGACGTCGCCGGGCGGGTACGCCGACCCGGACTCGTCCGCCTGCCGGCCGGGTCCCGGGTCGCCGACGCCCTGCTCGCGGCCGGCGGCGTTCTGCCGGGTGTCGACCTCGCCACGATCAACCTGGCCCGGCCGGTGGTCGACGGCGAGCAGATCCTCGTGGGGGTCGGGGTCGGCGGGGGAGCCGGGGGCGGAGGCAGCGGCGGGGGCTCGGGTGGGGCGGGCGGGGCAGCCGGTCCGCTCGACCTCAACGCCGCCACGCTGGAACAGCTCGATTCGCTGCCCGGGGTCGGACCGGTTCTGGCGCAACGGATCCTCGACTGGAGGCTGGCGCACGGGCGCTTCTCGACCGTCGGTGAGCTGCGCGAGGTCGGCGGGATCGGCGCGAAGAAGTTCGCCGACATCGAGCCGAAGGTCAGGGTATGAGCGCCCTGCCGCCCGGTGCCGACGAGTCGCCCCAGCAAGCGGACCTCCGGTTGGTACCTGCGGCGCTCGCGTGCTGGGTCGGTGGTCTGCTCGGCACCCTGGGCAGCCCGATCGTGGGGCTCGTCGCAGCGGCCACCGGTACCGGTGCTCTGGTCGGCTGTGGATGGTTCGTGGTGACCAGACCTGGCTCGAGAGTGGTCACCGGAGTGGTGGCCGCGGGGCTGGCGTGCCTGGCCGCAGCCTCCCTGGCGGGCGCCAGCCGGATGCACACGCTGCACTCCGGGCCGGTGTCCCGGCTGGGCGCCGAGCACGCCGTCGGTCAGGCCGAGCTCGTGGTCACCGCCGATCCGGTCCGGGTCCACTCGGTAGCACGAGGCAGCAGCCGCAGCCCCGACCAGGTGATCGTGCGCGCACGGCTGGAGCGGCTGCTCGGTCGCGGGCTCGACATCAGTACCCATGAGCCGGTCCTGGTGGTTGCCGCCAGCGCAGGATGGTCAGACCTGTTGCCCAGCCAGCGCTTTCGGGCCGATGTACGCCTCGGACCCACCGACCCCGGCGATGATGTCGCGGCCTGGCTGCGTGCTCTCGGGCGGCCGGAGCTGGTCGGCGAGCCGTCCGTCCTGCAGCGTGCGGCCGGCGTGGTCCGCGAACGCCTGCGCCGCTCGACCAGCGGGCTGGCCCCGGCGGAGCGAGGGCTCGTCGCGGGGCTGGTGGACGGCGACACCTCGCAGCTGCCGCCGCAGGTGGCTGACGAGTTCAAGGTCGCGGGGCTGACGCACCTGAGTGCTGTCTCCGGGTCGAACGTCGCGTTCGTGCTGGCTGCTGTCCTGTTCGCCGGCCGCTGGATCGGGATCAGAGGGCGGGCGCTCCCGGTGGTCGGCGCCCTGGGGATCGGCGGCTTCCTGATCCTGGCGCGGCCCGAGCCGAGCGTGCTGCGTGCCACCGTGATGGGGCTGCTCGTGGTGGCCACGATGGTGCGTCGGGGTGCGGTCGGCCGCCCGGGTCTGCCCGCCCTGTCGACCGCGGTGATCGTGCTGGTCCTCGCCGACCCGTTCCTGGCCCGGTCCGCAGGCTTCGCGCTCTCGGTACTGGCGACCGCGGGTCTGCTCGTGGTCGCGCCGGGCTGGCGGGCTCGGCTCCGCCTGCACCTGCCGGGCTGGCTGGCCGACGGCATCGCCGTCGCGGGGGCCGCCCAGGTCGTCTGCGCGCCCGTCCTGGTGCTGCTCGCCCCACAGGTCAGCCTGGTCGCGATCCCGGCCAACCTGCTGGCCGCTCCCGCGGTGCCGCCCGCCACCGTCCTCGGGGTCCTTGCTGCGGTGCTGGGAGTCGTGCTCCCTCCGCTCGCCATCCCAGTGGCCTGGCTGGCCGGGCTGCCGGCCGCCTGGATCGTCGGGGTCGCGCACGTGTGTGCCGGACTTCCGCACGCCACGGTGCCCTGGCCGGGTGGCCTGCCCGGTGCCGGGCTGCTGGTGGCCGTGATCGTCGGCGTACGCGTGTCGTGGCCCTGGTTGTCGCGCCATCGCCGGCTGGTCGCTGCGTCAGCCGTGGCGACGTCGTTGTTCCTCGCCTCGCCGCTGTCCCCGGGTTCGGCCTGGCCCCCACCTGGGTGGGTGACTGTCACCTGCGACGTCGGCCAGGGCGACGCCCTGGTTGTCGCGGCGGGGGACGGCTCGGCCATCGTCGTCGACGCCGGCCCGGACCCGGACAAGGTGGATGCCTGCCTGCGGTCGCTCGGCGTCCATCGGATCGCCCTGCTGGTTCTGACGCACTTCCACGCCGACCACGTCGAGGGCCTGCCCGGGGTGCTCCGCGGCCGTTCGGTCGCCGAGATCGAGGTCTCCCCGCTCGACGACCCACCCGACGAGGCGGCCAGGGTCCGGTCGTGGGCCTCGGCGGTCGGCGTACCCGTCACCGTCGCGGCCGCCGGCGAGGAGCGTACGTACGCCGATGTCCGCTGGCAGGTGCTCTGGCCGCGCCGGATCGTCCACGAGGACTCGATGCCCAACAACGCGAGCGTCGTGCTGCGGGTGCAGACCCAGGGGATCGTTCTGCTGCTCACCGGCGACGTCGAGCGGCCCGCCCAGGCGGCACTGCTGTCCGAACCCGGGCTGCTGCGCGCAGACGTGCTCAAGGTCCCCCACCACGGCAGCCGCAATCAGGACCCAGCCTTCCTCGAGGCCGTGGGGGCCAGGTTCGCGATGATCTCGGTCGGGCTCGGCAACGACTACGGCCACCCGGCGGCGGCCACCATCGACCTGCTGACCTCAGCCGGGGTGGACGTCCGCCGTACCGACCTCGACGGCGCCATCGCGGTCGTGGGCCCTGCAGACCGGCTGCACCTCGAGACGAGCGGAGGCGGTTGATCGGTTCTGCAGCGAGTCAGTCATCCCGGCTACGGTGACCCTCATGCCCACAGAGCCCACGCGGTCCAGACGACCCCAGCAGTACGGCGGCGGGCGAGGCGACATCACCGTCGTCGTCGACTGCTCGGACCTGGCGCGCGCGGCCACCTTCTGGACCCAGGTCCTCGACTACGTCGTCGACCAGGAGGCCGAGGGTCTGTTCCAGAGCCTGGTCCCCGCCGACGGCGTGGGTGTCGAGATCCTCCTGCAGCGCGTCCACGAGGCCAAGGACGGCAAGAACCGCCTGCACCTGGACCTGCGTACCCGCGACATGGACGCCGAGGTACGCCGCGTGTGCGACCTCGGGGCCACCCGGCTCACGACCGAGCCGATCGTCGAGGACGGCTGGGTCTGGCACGTCCTCGTCGACCCGGACGGCAACGAGTTCTGCGTCCTGCAGCCGACCCCCGACTACTGGGAAGCCTGAGTTGCCCGAGATCCCCTCCCCGGCACCCGTCACCCTCGTGACGGGACCTGAAGAGCTGCTTGTCGAGCGAGCCGTCCTCGTCGTCGTCGCGCTGAGCAAGGCCGTCGACCCGGACACCGACGTACGCCGGCTGGCCGCCAGCGAGGTCGAGGCGGCCCGGCTGCTCGAGCTCACCAGCCCTTCCCTGTTCGGCGAGACCACGGTGCTGATCGTGGACAACGCGCACGAGCTCGCACCCGACGCGGTCACGGCAGTCGCCGCGTACGTACGCGACCCCGCTGAGCACGTACGCCTGGTCCTGATCCACTCCGGCCAGGCCAACCGCGCCAAGGCCCTGCTCGAGGCGTGTCGCTCCAGCCACGTGCCCGAGGTGACCTGCCCCAAGGTCACCCGGCTGTCCGACAAGGTCGACTTCGTCCGAGCCGAGTCCAGGTCGGCGGGCCGGCCCTTCGGCGACGACGCCGCGCGCGCTCTCGTGGACGCCGTCGGCAGCGACCTGCGCGAGCTCTCGGCGGCCTGCGCCCAGCTCATCTCGGACACCGAAGAGCCGATCACGCCCGAGGTGGTCAACCGCTACTACGACGGCCGGGCCGAGGTGACCAGCTTCCAGGTCGCCGACCTGGCGATGGAGGGGCGTACCAGCGAGGCGCTCAAGCAGCTGCGGTACGCCCTCGGCTGCGGCGTCGCCCCGGTCCTGGTCACCAGCGCGCTCGCCGCGGGGCTGCGCTCGATCGGCCGGGTCGCGTCGGCCCCGAGGGGCTCCCGACCCGCTGACCTGGCCCGCGACCTCGGCATGCCCCCGTGGAAGGTGGACGTCGTGCGCCGCCAGCTGCGCGGCTGGAACGGGGAAGCCCTCGCCGAGGCGATCGCCGCTGTCGCGGTCGCCGACGGTGCGGTCAAGGGTGCGGGCGGGGCCGGCGATCCTGGCTATGCCCTCGAGAAGGCGGTCGTCTCGATCTGCGCAGCCCGCGGCGGCGACTGACTAGCACCGCGGTCGCACCTAGGACGTGTCGCTGCCGGGTCTGTGGTCGGTGGGGGGTTGGTGGTATTGGCGGCCGTGGGGGTTGGTCCAGGTCAGGGAGCCGTCGGGGTTTCGGTGGGTGGTCCAGCCGCCGTGGGTCTTGAGCTGGTGGTGTCTTCGGCAGTAGGGGTCGTTGTTGGTGGCGCTGGTGGTGCCGCCGTGGTGGGGGTTTTGGTGGTTGAAGGGTTCGATGTGGTCGATGTCGCAGGCTTGGGCTGGGGTGTGGCAGGTGGGGAACCTGCATTGGGGTGAGCGGGTCAGGATGTAGTCGGCCAGCTGCTGGTTGGGCCGGTAGCGGGTCGAGCCGAGGTC
>JANMWN010000026.1:0-9627 GCA_031394045.1 Sporichthyaceae bacterium | reverse complement strand
CCGCCGGTCCGGGCAGTCGACCAGGTAGAGCGGTACCTCGGCCAGCGCCGGCTGCGCGCACCAGGCCGTACGCAGCTGGTCGGCGTGCACGTCGTCGATGACGAAGTGCACCGCGCGCAGGTCCTGGGCGCGCTTGCTGCGTGCGTACCGGATCGCGCCGATGGTCGCCAGGTCCACCGAGTCGACCAGCACGACGGTGCTGTGCCGGCTGAAGTTCTTGACCGGCCGGCCTGATCCGCCGCTCTTGGCGCTGACCGCCGACAGGGCCTTGGCCTCGGTGCGGTACTGCCGGTTGAGCCGGATCAGGGCAAATGTACCGATCGGGAAGATCAGCACGACGAGCCAGGCACCCTCGGTGAACTTCACCACCGCGAATATGACGACGACCAGCAACGAGACGGTGCCGGAGAGCAGGTTGACGGCCACCTTCGCCCGCCACGATCCCTCGCGCTGCCGGCTGAAGTACTTGGCCATCCCGAAGCCGGCGAAGCTGAACCCGGTGAACACCCCGATGGCGTAGAAGGCGACGAGCTTGTCGACGTGCGCGCCGGTCGCGAGCAGCAGCGCGACCGACAGGACGCACAGCACGATGATGCCGTTGGAGAAGGCCAGCCGGTGCCCGCGGCGAGTGAGCTGCTTGGGCAGGAACTGGTCCTCGGCGACGAAGCTGGCGAGGAACGGGAAGCCGTTGAACGGCGTGTTGGCCCCTGTGTAGAGGATCAGCATCGTGGCCAGCTGCACCAGCAGGAACAGCACGTGCCCGAGCACGCCGTCGCCGAGCACGGCCTTGGCCACCTGCGAGATGACGGTCGGGGTCCCGCGTTCGTACGGGGCGGCGTGCGTCTCGTGCGCCAGCCAGGAGACGCCGAGGACCAGCGAGCCCAGGATGATGCTCATGATCGACAGGGTGCGCCGGGCGTTGCGGCCCTCGGGCGGCTTGAACGCGCTGACCCCGTTCGAGACGGCCTCGAGCCCGGTCAGCGACGAGCCGCCGTTGGCGAACGCCTTGGCCAGCACGTACACCGCGCCGAGGCTGAGCAGGCCCTGCCCGCTGCCCGCCTGGAACTGCCCCGGCAGGTTGACGGCGTAGTGCGGAAGGTCGCCGAGCAGCTCGCGGATGATGCCGACCACGATGACCAGGCCGAGCGAGAGCACGAAGAAGTACGTGGGAAAGGCGAAGGTACGGCCGGCCTCGCGCAGCCCGCGAAGGTTTCCGTAGAAGAGCAGCAGCACCACCGTGACGGTGATCTGGAGGGTCCACGGCGCCAGCGAGGGCACCGCCGAAGTGACAGCGAGGGTTCCGGCCGCCGCCTGGACCGCGACGGTGACGATGTAGTCGAGCATCAGCGCGACGGCAGCGACCTGCGCGACCGTCGGGCCGAACATCTCGCGCGCGACGACGTACGAGCCGCCGGCCTTGGTATAGATCCGGACGACGTCGCGGTAGGACATGGTGACGATGAACAGCACCGTGAGGATGACGCCGGTCAGCGGCAGCAGGATCGTGAACGCGGTGAGCCCGAAGGCCGGCAGCAGGATGAGAAGCATCTCCTCGGTCCCGTACGCGGACGACGAGATGCAGTCCGACGAGAGGACGCCGAGCGCCAGCCGCTTGCTCAGCCGCTCGTGCTTGAGCTCGTCCCGGGTCAACGGCGGGCCGAGCAGCCGGCGCTTGACGCGATAGCCCACCGACTGCGGGAGGTCGGGTCCTGTTCTCAGCGCCGCAGGGATGCCGGCCTCGTCGAGCCACACACTTGCCATGCTTCGAGTGTCAGGGCTCCAGCGACCACCGCCGTCACTCTTGACGCGTTCTTGACGTCGACCAGCGGCGGCCGAGCGGTCAGCCGACGGTGGCGACCTCGTGCTCGAGGACGCGTATGTAGACGGTGTCGCCGCGCTTGAGGTTGAGCAGCTGCGCGCGGTAGCGCGTCACCTGCGCCCAGATCGGCTCGCCGTCGACGGTGGCGTCCACGCGCACCTCGAAGCCGAGGCGTACGACGCGTTCGACGATGGCTGGCACCGCACCGTCGGTCGCCTCGGCCGTGAGCACCAGGTCGTGCGGGCGTACGAGCCGTCCACGCAGCGTCGTCACCGGACCGAGGAAGCTCATGACGAAGTCGCTGGCCGGCTTCTCGTAGAGCTCGTCCGGTGTACCGACCTGCTTCACCTGACCCTCGGCCATCACCACGATGCTGTCGGCGACCTCCATGGCCTCCTCCTGGTCGTGGGTCACGAACACCGTGGTCACGTGGACCTCGTCGTGCAGCCGACGCAGCCACGCTCGCAGCTCCTTGCGCACCTGGGCGTCGAGCGCGCCGAACGGCTCGTCCAGGAGCAGCACCGACGGCTCGACGGCGAGCGCCCGCGCCAGCGCCATCCGCTGCCGCTGACCGCCCGAGAGCTGCGCCGGGTAGCGGTGCGCGAACTGCTCCAGGTGGACCAGCTCGAGCAGGTCGCTGACCCGCTGCTTGATCTCGGCCTTGGGACGCTTGCGGATCTTGAGTCCGAACGCCACGTTGTCGGCGACCGACATGTGCTTGAAGGCGGCGTAGTGCTGGAAGACGAAGCCCACGTTGCGCCGCTGCGGCGACATCTTGGTCGAGTCGGCGCCGGCGATCTCGATCGATCCGGAGTCCGGGGTCTCGAGGCCGGCGATGATCCGCAGCAGGGTGGACTTGCCGCCGCCGCTCGGGCCGAGCAGTGCGGTGAGCGAGCCGGTCGGGATCTCGACCGACACGTCGGTCAGGGCCGCGAAGCTGCCGAAGTTCTTCGAGACGTTGCTGACGCGGATCATCGGGTGCCTTCCTCGGGACGGAGCAGGTTGATCAGCAGGAGCGTGACGACGGCGATCACCGCGAGGGCGAAGGCGGCGGCGTATGCCGACTGCTGGTCGAAGTTCTGGAAGCGCTCCTCGACGAAGAGCGTCATGGTCTGGGTCTGGTCGACGAGCCGGCCGGAGACGACGGCGACAGCGCCGTACTCACCGAGCGACCGAGCCAGCGAGAGGACCATCCCGTAGGCCAGCGCCCACCGGATGGCCGGGATGGTGATCCGCCGGAACGTCGCCCACGAGGTCGCACCCAACGTCCAGGCCGCCTGCTCCTGCTCGATACCGATCTCCTCGAGCACGGGCGCGACGGCCCGGACGACGAGCGGCAACGAGACGAAGATGGTGGCCAGCACCATGCCGGGGATCGAGAAGATGACGTCGATCCCGTGCTGCGACAGCCAGCCGCCGATGGGCGCGAACTTGCCGTAGACCAGGATGAGCGCGAGGCCGACGACCACCGGCGAGACGGCGATCGGCAGGTCGACGAGAGCGTCGAGGACCCGCCGGCCGAAGAACCGGTGGCGTACCAGCAGGATGGCCACGCCGACGCCGAAGATCGTGTTGCAGATGACCGACGGGATCGCGACCTGGAAGGTCACCTGGAAGGCGTGCAGCGCCGAGGGTGTCGTGAGCGAGTCCCAGACCGGACCGACCCCGTTCTCGAACGTACGCCAGCAGATGACGCCGACCGGGAGCACCAGCAGGAACAGCAGGTACGTCAGGGCGACGACGCGGAGCGAGACCTTAGCCACGACGGGACCCCCAGCGCTGCAGCACGCTGAGCAGGATCAGCGCGACCAGTGCCACGACGAGCAGCACGGTCGAGACCGCCGCCGCACCCGTGGTGTTGTCGCTCTCGATCTGCCCGAAGATGTTGACCGCTGCTACCTGCGTCTGGAACGGCAGGTTGCCCGAGATGAGCACCGTCGACCCGAACTCGCTGATCGATCGAGCGAACGCGAGCGCCGTACCGGACAGCATCGCCGGCAGCAGGCTCGGCAGGATGATCCGACGGAACGTCGTGAACTTGGTCGCGCCCAGCGAGGATGCGGCCTCCTCCATCTGCGGGTCGAGCTCGAGCAGTACCGGCTGGACGGTACGCACCACGAAGGGCAGCGTGACGAACAGCAGGGCCACCAGGACGCCGGTCCGGGTGTACGCCAGGTTGACGTGCAGCGGGCTGCCCGGTCCGTAAAGCGAGAGCAGCACGAGGCCGGCGACGATCGTCGGCAGCGCGAACGGCAGGTCGACGACCATCTCGACCACGCTCTTACCGGGAAACGAGTCCCGGACGAGCACCCAGGCGATCAGGGTGCCCATGACCAGGTTGATGGCGGCCACGAGGATCGAGATCAGGATCGTGAGCTTGAGCGCCGAGAGAGCCTCGGGCGCGGTGATGGAGTCCCAGAACGAGGACCAGCCGTCCTCCCGCGACCGCCAGATGACGGTTGCGAGAGGAATGAGGACGATCAGGCTGAGATAGATCGTGGCGAGCCCGATACCGATGCCGATACCGAGGGAAGGCCGTCCACGTCCCGAGCCCGAGCCCGGGGAGGCGGGTGCTGCAGCGGTGGCTGCCCCAGCTTCGTCTCTGGGAGCAGCCACGGCCACGCCGCCGGAGGTGGACATCGACGGAGCGCTACTTGGCGGCAACGGTCACGCCGATCGACTTCTCCACGTCGGCCATGACGCCGGTCTTCGTGTCGAAGAACTCCTTGGTCACGTCGGTCCAACCACCCAGGTCAGCGATGGTGAACAGCCCCGACGGGGTCGGGAACTTGCCATCGGCGATCCCGGCCAGCACGGGACGGTAGCCCGAGCCCGCGAAGATCTGCTGAGCGGTCGCAGTCTTGAGGAAGTCGAGGAACTCCTTGGCTTCCTTCGGGTGCTTGCTCGTCGAGGTGACGGCGGCCGGGTTCTCGATCAGGATCGTCGAGTCGGGCACCACGTAGTCGATCGACTGCCCGTTGGCCTGCGCGAAGATCGCCTCGTTCTCGTACGACAGGAACGCGTCGCCCTTGCCGCCGGTGAAGGTCTGCAGGGCCTTGCGGGCGCTGTCGTCCTGGACGGGGACGTTCTTGAACAGTGCGTGCAGGTAGTCCACGCCGGCCTGCTTGTCGGTTCCCTTTGCGCTGACCGCGCCGTACGCCGCCATGACGTTCCAGCGCGCGCCGCCCGACGTGAACGGGTTGGCGGTGATGACCTGGACGCCTGGTGCCGTCAGGTCGGTCCACGTCTTGATGTTCTTGGGGTTGCCCTTGCGTACGCCGATGACGACGACGGACTTGGTGATCATCCCCTTGTACTGGTCCGCGTTCCAGTCGGCCGCGACGAGGTTCGCCTTGACCAGCCGGGTGATGTCCGGCTCGAGCGCGAAGTTGACGACGTCTGCGTCCAGGCCGGCGGCAACCGCGCGGCTCTGGTCGCCGGAAGCTCCGTACGACTGGGTGAACGTGATGTTCTTGCCCGCGTCCGTGGCCTGGAAGGCCTTGATGATCTTTGCGTAGGCAGCCTGCGGGGTCGAGTAGGCGACCAGCGCCAGCTTGACCTGCTCACCTGAGCCGCCGGAGCCGGCGCTCGTCGAACCGGTTCCGCACGCGGAGAGCATGAGTGCTCCCGCGGACACTGCAGCCGTGGCAGCGACGAGGTGTCGGAGCTTCATTATTTCTTCCTTTCCCACTGGTTTAGTAGGAATACGTTAACCCACGACTTCCGGCCTGGGCAGGTCTCGGCCCCGATACAAGCCGAACGGACGATCCCGATGCGACGCTTGGACGAGGCAGCGACAGATCGTTCACTGAAACGGCCTAGTCGGCGAGCAATCGGTGACGGTTTGGACAGGTTGTCCGTGGATCGTCCCGAAATGCTTGACGTAAGCACCACGAGCGGCCACCTTGACCTGGGCGCGTGCCAAGAGGGCACACCACTGGCCTCCACCATCCCTAGGAGAGTCATGCGTCGTACGTACGCACGGGGAGCCGTCGGCATCGCCGTGGCTGCGCTCGGTCTGGCCGCTGTCGCCGTCCCGTCATCAGCATCGTCAGATACTCCATCAGTCGCTCTCGCCGGCAGTGTGCCGTCGTGGGCCAAGGCCTCAGCGGCTCACGGCTCGGTCTCGGCAGCAACCAAGGTCGAGCTCATCGGTGTCCGAGGTTCCTGACAACCACCGCTGGGTCGTCGTGATCGGCACCGTGGCCCAGGCCGAGCGTGCATTCGGCACCAAGCTCGGCGGGGCTCCGACGCCCGACGCGTTCGTGAACGGCCGGCCCTGCTCGGCGTACTACGGCCAGAAGATCGCCACGACCCTGCCCGGCGCCTACGGCAGCAAGCTTCCGTACGCGACCTGCGGGTACGTCCCGGGCCAGTTCACCCAGGTCACGCCCAAGCCGTACCGCTACGGGAACTGGGACAAGATCAACGGTGATCTCTGCGGCGAGAACGGCGGGTACGGCGAGGAGACGCTCGACATCGAGGCTGTGCACGACATGGCTCCCGGCGCGAAACATCGTCTGCTCGGGCGTGCGCAGCTGCGACGACCCAGACCTGCTCGCGTCGATCAACGACATTGTTGACCACCACCGCGCGCAGATCATCACCAACTCGTGGGACGGGCTCGGCGAGCCGGACCCGGCCACGCAGGGAGCGCTGCTCAATGCGTACAAGCAGACCTTCCTCCAGGCGGCCGCTCAGGGCATCGGCATCTACTTCTCGTCCGGTGACAACGGCGACGAGGTCGACAACAGCGGATCGCGCGTCGTCGACTACCCGTCGTCCGACCCCTGGATCACCGGCGTCGGTGGCACCAGCATCGGCATCGGCAAGAACAACAACTACCAGTTCGAGACCGGCTGGGGACCTCCAAGAGCGTCCTGACCAACGGCAAGGTGGGACCCGGCACCTCCGGGCAACCACATCTACGGCGCAGGTGGCGGAAACCAGCCAGCTGTTCGCCCAGCCGTGGTACCAGAAGGGCTATGACGACGTCACTGGCGTCGGTACCCCGAACGGTGCTTGGTTTGTCTTCGGGCTCGGTCAGTAGGGCCACTAGCGTCACCTGCACGACCTGCACCACTCGTACAACCTGCACGAAGCGGACCAAGGGCCGGGGAGTCGCTCCCGGCCTTTGGTCTGCGGCGCGAGAGACTGCGCGGATGACCATTCGGGTGCGGTTGCTGCTGTCCAGTGCGCTGATGCTCTTCCTTGAGCTGGCGCTGATCCGTTGGACGGCCTCCAACATCGTGCACCTCGGGTACTTCTCGAACTTCGTGCTGCTCGGCTCGTTCCTCGGGGTCGGCCTCGGCTTCCTGCGTACCAGCCAGACCCAGCGCGCGCCGCTGTACTTCCCGGCGGCGCTGGCGCTGCTGGTCGCCGCGGTGCTCACCTTCCCGATCTCGGTGGACCGCAAGGGTTCTGACCTGATCTTCTTCACCTCGCTGTCGACCACCGGGCCGCCGCCGTGGGTCGCGCTGCCGGTCATCTTCATCGGCGTCGCGGTGATCATGGCCGGGCCCGGCGAGATGGTGGGGCGCTGCTTCCTGGAGCTGCCCCGTCTCGAGGCCTACCGGCTCGACCTGCTCGGCAGCCTCGCCGGAATCGCGTCGTTCACGCTCCTGTCGTTCCTGCGGGCGCCGTCGCTGGCGTGGGGCGCCATCGTCGGCGTGCTGATCGTCGTCCTGCTCGGCTCGCGCCGACGGGCCTTCATCGTCGGCATCCCCGTCATCGGCCTGGTCGCCATGCTGACCGTGGAGTCGATGGGCGCGGGGATCAGCTGGTCCCCCTACTACAAGATCTCCACGGCCGAGAAGACGGTCGACGGCAACCGGGTGGTGACCGTGTCGGTCAACGGCGTCCCCCACCAGGCGGCGATGGACGCGGAGACCAAGGCCAAGCTCGAGCCGCAGTACGGCCTCCCGTACGAGCGCAAGAGCCGTCCGACCACCGGACGCGTCCTGATCGTGGGTGCCGGCACGGGCACCGACGTGGCTCTCGCGCTGTCCCGTGGAGCCACGCGCGTGGACGCCGTCGAGATCGATCCGCGACTGCAGCAGATCGGCGCCCAGCGGCACCCCGACCTGCCGTACAGCGACCCGCGGGTGTTCGTGCACATCGATGACGGGCGCGCGTTCCTCGAGCGCAGCGACCAGAAGTTCGACCTCATCATCTTCGCGCTGCCGGACTCGCTGACGTTGGTCGCGGGCGCGAGCTCGTTGCGGCTGGAGAGCTACCTGTTCACCTTGCAGGCCATGGAGTCCGTTCACGCCCACCTGGCCCCCGGTGGCGCGTTCGCGATGTACAACTTCTACCGCGAGGACTGGCTGGTCGGGCGGCTCGCCCGTACCGTCTCGGAGGCGTTCGGTCACGACCCGTGCGTCGACCTGATGGGTGCCGTGCAGGCCGTCATCACCGCCGGTGTGACGCCGGCCGACCAGAAGTGCGCGTCCGACGTGGTGCCCGCCGGCCCCACGCCGGCGACCGACGACCGCCCGTTCGTCTACCTGCTCGGGCACTCGATCCCCGGGTTCTACCTGCTGACCCTCGGCGGGATCCTGCTGATCAGCCTGCTGGCGGTACGGCTCGTGGGCGGACCGCTGCGACGGATGCGCCCGTACGGCGACCTGTTCCTGCTCGGTGCTGCGTTCCTGCTGCTGGAGACGAGGAGCATCACCGGGTTCGCGCTGCTGTTCGGCACGACGTGGGTGGTGAACGCGGTCGTCTTCGCGGGGGTGCTGCTCATCGTGCTGCTCGCCGTCGAGGTGACCAGACGCTGGAAGACGCCGCCACCGCTGCGTGTCGTCTACCTCCTGCTCGGCGGGTCGCTGGTCCTCGATGCAGTCGTCCCGCCCGGTGCCCTGCTCGGGCTGCCCGTGATCCCGCGTGGGCTGGTCGCCGTGGTGCTGGCGTTCCTGCCGATCTTTTTTGCCAACCTGGTCTTCGCCCGGCGCTTCACCGAGACCGCTGACGCGACCTCGGCCTTCGGGGCCAACCTGCTCGGCGCGATGATCGGCGGCTGCCTGGAGTACGTCTCGCTCATCGTCGGCTACCAGGCCCTGCTCGTGATCGCCGCCCTGCTCTACGCCGGTGCGTTCCTGCTGCTGCCCAAGGTTGCGGTACCGGTGCCGGCCTAGCCTGACCCGTCATGGTTGTCGCCGCGGTCCTGCTCGCCGCGCTGCTGCACGCCAGCTGGAACGCCATCGCGCACGCGATCACCGACCGGCTCGTCGGGTTCGCGCTGCTCGGCCTGGCCGAGACCGCCTGCGCGCTGGTCGCGCTGGCGTTCGTACCGGCGCCGGCCCGATCGAGCTGGCCGTTCCTAGTGGTGGCGGCCTCGCTGCACATCGGCTACACGCTGCTCCTGATGCTGACGTACCACATCGGCGAGTTCGGGCAGGTGTACCCGCTGGCGCGCGGGATCTCACCGTTGCTGGTCGCCCTGGTGGCAACCTTCGTGGTCGGTGAGACGCTGCCGTTGGCGCACGCGCTGGGGATCCTGCTGATCTCGCTCGGCTTGCTGAGCCTGGTGTTCGCTGGGGGTCGACCGAAAGGGGACAGGCGACTCGCCATCGTGTTCTTCAATTAGCCGTTCGGCCGGGCCAGGATCGTGGTCGGCGTCGGCGTCGGCGTCGTGCTGCTCACGTTCTAGGTTATCCACAGCTGTTGGTTGTGGACAACGATCATGGTTCTGTCGGAGGTGCCTGCTACGGGAATTCGTGCCAAGAAGTGTTTGTGGACAACGACTTCTTGTCGGTGGGGTGATCTAGGGTCTGGGTATGTCGATCACCGCGCTGGCCCCTTCGGCG
>JANMWN010000116.1:0-16320 GCA_031394045.1 Sporichthyaceae bacterium | reverse complement strand
GAGTACATGGCCGGGCACACCTCGATCATCCGGCGCGAGCCGATCGGCGTCGTCGGCCAGGTCGCCCCGTGGAACTACCCGATGATGATGGCCGTCTGGAAGTACGCGCCGGCGATCGCGGCCGGCAACGCCGTCGTCCTCAAGCCGTCCGACACCACGCCCGCGACGACCGTACGGATGGCCGAGCTGATCGCCGAGTCCGGCGCGCTCCCGCCCGGCGTGCTCAACGTGATCTGCGGCGACCGTGACACCGGCCGTGCGCTGGTCGAGCACCCGACGCCGCAGATGGTCTCGATCACGGGTTCGGTACGCGCCGGCATGGAGGTGGCCGGCAGCGCCGCCAAGGATGTCAAGCGGGTTCACCTCGAGCTCGGCGGCAAGGCACCCGTGGTCATCTTCAACGACGCCGACCTCGAGGCCTGCGCCGAGGCCATCGCGATCGCCGGCTACTTCAACGCCGGCCAGGACTGCACGGCGGCCACGCGGGTCATGGTCGCGCCGGGCATCTACAACGACTTCGTCGCCGCCCTCGCCGAGCAGGCGAAGGCGATCGTGTCGACCTACGCGAACGGGCCCGGCGACGCGGACGCGCTGCTCCCACCGGTCAACAACGCCGGCCAGCTGGCCCGCGTCGCGTCCTTCATCGACCGGCTGCCCGACCATGCCAAGGTCGACGCCGGCGGGTCGCGGATCGGTGACCACGGTTTCTACTACAACGCCACCGTGGTCTCCGACCTGAAGCAGGACGACGAGATCATCCAGAACGAGGTGTTCGGCCCGGTCATCACGGTGCAGAAGTTCAGCGACGAGGCCGAGGCGCTGGCCTGGGCCAACGGCGTCCCGTACGGTCTCGCGTCGTCGGTGTGGACCAAGGACTTCGGCCGGGCGATGCGGATGGCCCGGCGCCTCGACTTCGGCTGCGTGTGGATCAACACGCACATCCCGCTGGTGGCCGAGATGCCGCACGGTGGCTTCAAGCACTCGGGCTACGGCAAGGACCTGTCTATGTACGGGTTCGAGGACTACACCCGCATCAAGCACGTCCTCGCCAACCTCGACTCCTGACCCACCGATTTCCGAGTCGATCTTGAGAGATCACTGGCCGACACGCCGTACGGAGCAGTGATCTCTCAAGATCAACTGGAAAGTCGGTCAGGCGAGCTTGACGGCCAGGATGGGCGTCGTGGTGGGCTGCGGCGAGCCGCCCGCGGGCTCCACGGTCATCCCGACCGCGGCGGCCTGGCCGGGCGCGCCGGTCAGCACGGTGGCTGCGTGCCCGTCGGCACCGGGTACGAATGTCCCGGCGGGTACGGCGCTGCCGTCGGCCCCGAGGTACCACAGCTCGTACGTGTGCCCGGAGGGTGCCGCCGGCAGCTGGCTGGCCACGAACACCGTCGTCCCGAGGCTGGGGGAGACGACGACGGCCCCGCGGCCGCCGCCCGCGACCGGGCCGGCCAAGGTACGCGCGTCCGACGCCGTGAGTACGCGCGTGATCGTCTGCTGCTGCGCGTCGAGCTGCTGGCGGGTCGCGCTGGACTGGGCGAGCAGGGCCGAGAGCCCGATGGACACGACGGCGAGCACGGCTGCCGCAGCAGCGAGCGCCTTCTGACCCCAGCTCCAGCCGGGCCGGCGCATCGGGACGACGACGCCTCCCAAGGCGGGCGCGGCGGGCGCGGTGGCCTCGCCGGACTCCTCGGCGCGCGCAGTCTCAAGCGGCGGCTGCTGGCGGGTGGTGGCGATCCGCGCCATCACGGCAGGCTTGAGCCGGGCCGGCGGCTCGACCGCCTCGGCGGAAGCCAGCCGCGCCGCTGTACCGAGCAGTCCGCGGACCTCGGCGGGGCACTCGGGGCAGTCAGCCAGATGGGCCTCGAACTCGGCCAGCTCGGCCGGGTCGAGCGCTCCCACGGCGTACGCGCCGGTCAGCAGGTGCAGGGACTCGTTCATGCGGTCACCCCGAGGGCGTCGCGCAGCCGGATGAGTCCATCCCTGAGCCTGGTCTTGATGGTCCCGAGTGGTACGCCCAGCAGCTCGGACACCTCGCGCTGGGTGTAGCCGCCGTAGTAGGCGAGCCGGACCGCCTCGCGCTGCAGCTCGGTCAGCGCGCCAAGGGCCTTGCGGACCTGCTCGGCCTCCAGGCGCGCCTCGACGGCCTCGCTGACCTCGTCGTACGCAGGGGCGTGCTCGAGCAGGGCGACCTTGTGGTCACGGTCGGTGGAAGCCTGCGCCGAGCGTACGCGATCGATGGCGCGGCGGTGCGCCATGGTGAGGACCCAGGTGCTGGCGCCCCCCTTTTCGGGGTCGAAGCGCGCGGCGGTCCGCCAGACCTCGGTCAGCACTTCCTGGGTCACCTCCTCCGACTGTGCGGGGTCCCGCAGGACCCTCCTGACGACTCCGAGCACGGAGCCGGCGATGCGGTCGTACAACCGCTCGAAGGCGTCCTGATCCCCTCGAGCCACCAGGGCGAGCATCTGCTCGGCGCTCTCCCTGGTACCGGCGTCCGCCCCGGACACGTCGGGACCGGTCGCCCCAGGGAACGGATACGGACCAGTCACGTAGGTGACTGTGCCATGTCCGAAGGGTCGGACGCTGACCGAAGCTCGCAGCCCTGCCATGACGGTGGTTCGGAGCCGGCGGGGTCGCGGTTTGGTAGCTGGGGATGTCCAGTGCCGGCTAGCGGCGGACGGCGTCGATGGCGACGAGCGCGACGTGCAGCGAAAGGCAGGACTCCACGTCGTCGAGGTCGACCCCGAGCACGCGCTCGATGCGGTGCAGCCGCTCGTAGAACGCCGGCCGGGACAGGTGCGCCGCGTCGGCCGCCGCAGACTTGTTCCGTCCTTGCTCGAGATAGGTACGCAGCAGCCGGACCAGGTCGGTGTGCTGCTGGTCGTCGTACGCGAGCAGCTGGCCCACCTCGCGCTCGGCGAAGGTCTGCAGCCGCGAGTCGTCCCGGAGCAGGTGCATCAGACCACGGAGGCGGATGTCCTCGAGCCGGTGGTAGGGCCGCGCCGGCTGGTGTGCGGCCGCATCGGCGACGTGGCTGGCCTCGAGGAACGACCGGCGTACGGCAGCCACGTTCTCGACCGCCGAGCCAACCGCCACCACCGGCTCGTCGGGGCCGGCCAGCCGGGTCAGGGCCGCGGCCAGCACCTCGACAGCGGTGTCGACCGGGTCACGCCGGGGGAGCGAGACGAGGACGCCCACGCTCGCGTCGTCGACGGCTCCGACCAGCGCCTGCAGCCGGGCCTCGCGCACGGCCGCGGCCGCCGTCTCGCCGAGGTCGCGCAGGCGCTGCTCGGGCTCGAGGACGGCCTCGGGGCCGCCGGTCGCCGGCCGCAGGACGACAGCGACCAGCTGCCGGTTCTCCAGGGGTACGCCGAGCGCCCTGGCCCGAAGGTTGACCTCGGCCGTCGGCCAGGTGTGCGCCAGGATCCCGGTGAGCAGGGTGCGATGGGTCTGCCGCTCGAGGCTCTCGCGGTCGCGCTCGACCAGCCGGTTGAGGGCCAAGGTCGAGGCAGCCCGTTCGAGCAGCATCGCGTCCCTCGGCCCGGGCGCGCCGCCGCAGACCAGGACCAGCCGGCCCCAGTCGTGGCCGCGCGCACCGACGGTGGTGACCAGCCACCCGGAGCGCGGGTCGTGCGCGGTGCGTGAGGGGGCGCGCACGGCTCGCGACCGCGACTCCCATCCGGCGAGCAGGTCGCGCCCGTCGGTGCCGGCCGCGTCGTAGGCGAGGACCTGGTGCGTGAGGTTCTCCAGAATCACGGGCCGGCCGGACATCCGGGCCGCCTGCCGCACGATCTCGGCCGGCTCAGCGCCCTCGACGGACAGCTCGGTGAACGTCTCGTGCACCTCCTCGGAGGCGCGCAGCTCGTCCAGCTGGGTGTCGACCACGCGGGCGTGCACGGCCTCGGTGATGGCCACGAACCTGGTCTCGCGGGCCAGCGCGACCAGCGGCAGACCTCGGCCCTCCGCGGCGCGGACGAGCGAGGGTGGGAGCGCGGTCGCGTACCTGCGGCCCAGCTCGACGACGAGACCGGCGACGCCGACGTTGTCGAGGTCGGCGACGTACGCCGCGAGGTCGGCATCCTCGCTGGGCAGCGCGACCCCGGTGGTCAGGATCAGCTCGCCCCCTCGGAGCAGCCCGGCGATATCGGCCAGCTCGCTCACGTGGGCCCAGCGGACGCGGCGGTCGAGGCCTCTTGCGCCGGCCACCACGGTCGGCCCGGCCTTGCGTACCTGCTCCAGGGCGAGGACGTCAGCGACGGTCGGGAACACCACCTTGCAGACTGTAAGGCAGACAGCCTTCAGGGATGCACTCTGCGGGTTGATCACCGGCGCTGAACCGCCCATCCTCGAGAGGTGCCTTCCGTAGCCGTTTGTCACAACCTGGTAGCGATTTCGTCGCCACGGTCCGTTTCGGCAACGGAATCGCTTGAGGTCGGTCGATTTCGTGTCAGGATGCGTTTCGAGGAGGTGGGCCGACTGTGAGTCTTCCCGGTACTAGCCCGTATCGGTCGTACGTCGGGGGTGGGTACGTCTCGGCGACCGCTGCCGAGACCCATGACGTCCTCGACCCTTCGACCGGGCAGACCGTCGGCACGGTCGAGATGGCCGGCCCCGCGGAGGTGGACGCCGCTGTCGCTGCAGCGAAGGCGGCCTTCCCCGCCTGGTCCGCCGCCACCCCGTCGACCCGCTCGGGCGCCCTCATCGAGCTGGCCCGCATCCTGCGCGAGCGCAGCGGCGAGCTGGCCGAGCTGGAGTCGCGGCAGGCCGGCAAGCCGATCAAGCTGAGCAGCGAGTTCGACGTACCCGGCACGATCGACAACGTCGCGTTCTTCGCTGGCGCGGCCCGAAACCTCGAGGGCAAGGCGGCGGGCGAGTACTCCGGTGACCACACGTCGCTGATCCGTCGCGAGGCGGTCGGCGTCGTCGGGTCGATCGCACCCTGGAACTACCCCCTGCAGATGGCCGGCTGGAAGGTCCTGCCGGCGATCGCGGCGGGCAACACCATCGTGCTCAAGCCCGCCGAGATCACGCCCTTGACCTCGCTGCTGTTCGCCGAGGCGTGCACCGACGCGGGCATCCCGGCGGGGGTCGTCAACGTGATCTGCGGCCGTGGCTCCGTGGTCGGCCAGCACCTCGTGGGGCACCCGGACGTCTCGATGGTCTCGTTCACCGGATCGACCGGGGTCGGTGTGCAGGTGATGCAGACCGCAGCGCTGACGGCCAAGCGCATGCACATGGAGCTTGGCGGCAAGGCACCCCTCGTGGTCTTCGACGACGCCGACCTCGAGGCCGCGGTGCAGGGAGCGGTGGCCGGCTCGCTGATCAACACCGGGCAGGACTGCACGGCGGCCACGCGCGCCTACGTCCAGCGGCCCCTGTACGACGCCTTCGTCGCCGGCGTCGCGGACGTGATGGGGACCGTACGACTCGGCGCGACCCTCGACCCGACGACCGACCAGGGGCCGCTGGTGTCGATGCGGCAGCAGGCCAGCGTCGCTGCCATGGTCGAGCGCGCCCGTGCCGACGGCGCCAAGGTCGTGCGTGGCGGGCAGATCCCGGGGGGAGCGCTCGCAGCGGGGGCCTACTACGAGCCCACGCTGATAGTCGATGCGGCGCAGGGGTCCGAGGTGGTCCAGGAGGAGATCTTCGGACCGGTCCTGGTGGTGCTGCCGTTCGACAGCGACGACGAGGGCCTGCGACTGGCCAACGACACCCCGTACGGACTCGCAGCCTCGGTGTGGACTCGGGACGTCTTCCGCGCCCTGCGCGCCACCCGCGAGATCCGGTCCGGGTGCGTCTGGGTCAACGACCACATCCCGATCATCAGCGAGATGCCGCACGGTGGTTACAAGGCCAGTGGCTTCGGCAAGGACATGAGCACCTACGCGTTCGACGAGTACACCAACGTCAAGCACGTGATGTACGACGGGACAGCAGTAGCGAGGAAGGACTGGCACCGCACGATCTTTGGCAACCGCCAGTGACCAGCGGTACGCGCACGGCTCCGAACTGACCGATCCATCCACGACCCGGAGGACGACCGCAATGAACCCGAAGAATGACCTTCCGCCCGAGTTGCTCCAGGCGGCTCGCTCGCTGTCCCGCCGCGGATTCCTTCGCGGCACCGCGGCTTCAGGTGCGGTGATCGCCGGAGCAGGACTGCTCTCGGCCTGCGGTACGCCCGCCGCCAAGGCGCCCTCGGCCAACCAGTCGGCCGCGGATCTCTCCGACCAGGACAAGATCGTCAACTTCAGCAACTGGCCGGCCTACATGGACGTGAACGACAAGATCGCCACCGACCACCCGACGCTGGACGAGTTCAAGACGAAGACCGGGATCTCGGTCGCCTACGTCGAGGACATCAACGACAACCAGACCTTCTACGCCAAGATCCAGCCCCAGCTGCGCGCGGGGCAGGACACCGGTCGCGACCTGATCGTCATGACGGACTGGATGGCGGCCCGGCTGGTCCAGCAGAACTTTGTCCAGAAGCTCGACCAGGCCAACACCCCGAACCTGCCCGGCAACATCCTCGCGGGTCCGCTCCATGCGCCCGCGTGGGACCCGACGCGCGCCTACAGCGCGCCGTGGCAGTCCGGGCTCACCGGGATCAGCTACAACAGCAAGAAGACCAAGCCGGTCACCACGGTCACCGAGCTGCTCACCCGCGCCGACCTCAAGGGCAAGATCGCGGTGCTCACCGAGATGCGCGACACCATCGGCCTGATCATGCTCGATCAGGGCAAGGACCCGGCCAGCTTCACGGATGACGACTTCAACAAGGCGATCGCGGTGCTGCAGGAGGCCAAGGACTCCGGCCAGATCCGGGCGTTCACCGGCAACGAGTACATCGAGTCGATGAAGAAGGGTGACCTCGTGGCGTGCCTGGCCTGGTCGGGCGACGTCATCGCCATGCAGGTCGACCGTCCCGAGATGACCTGGTCGCCGCCGCAGGCCGGTGTGATGCAGTGGGCCGACAACATGCTGATCCCGAACAAGTGCCAGCACAAGAAGAACGCCGAGCTGGTCATGAACTACTACTACGACCCCAAGGTGGCAGCCCAGCTCGCCGCTTGGGTGAACTACATCTGTCCGGTGACTGGCGCGCAGGAGGCCATGCAGGCCATCGACCCTGAGCTCGCCAAGAATCCGCTGATCTTCCCGACTGATGCGGACCGCAAGAACTTCCACAGCTTCAAGCCCCTGAACGACGACGAGACGACGAAGTACGAGAAGCTGTTCGCCCAGATCACCGGGGGCTGACGCATGGCGAACCCGACCAAGAGCCCGGCCGGGCTGCCGTCGGACGACGAGGGCAGCGGGGATCTCCAGCTCGACAACGTGACGAAGCGGTTTGGGGACTTCGTGGCGGTCGACGACCTGACGTTGACGATCCCTCGTGGGTCGTTCTTCGCCCTGCTCGGGCCGTCCGGCTGCGGCAAGACGACGACGCTGCGGATGGTGGCCGGGCTCGAGGAGCCGACGTCGGGGCGGATCAGCATCGGTGCCGAGGACATCACCTGGGCCAAGCCGTACAAGCGGCCGGTCAACACGGTGTTCCAGAGCTACGCGCTGTTCCCGCACCTCGACATCTTCGAGAACGTGGCCTTCGGGCTCCGGCGTCGCGGCATCAAGGACGTCAAGCAGCAGGTCGGCGACATGCTCGACCTCGTCGAGCTCACCGGGTTCGCCCGGCGCAAGCCCGCTCAGCTCTCGGGCGGCCAGCAGCAGCGGGTGGCGCTGGGCCGGGCGCTCATCAACCGACCGGAGGTCCTGCTGCTGGACGAGCCGCTCGGCGCCCTGGACCTCAAGCTGCGACGGCAGATGCAGCTCGAGCTCAAGCGGATCCAGACCGAGGTCGGCATCACGTTCGTCCACGTGACGCACGACCAGGAAGAGGCCATGACGATGGCGGACACCATCGCGGTCATGAACCACGGCCGGATCGAGCAGATGGGCGCGCCCGCCGACCTCTACGAGCACCCGAGCACGACATTCGTCGCGAACTTCCTCGGCCAGTCGAACCTGCTGACAGGGACGATCTCGAGGCGCTCGGGCGACACGGTCGTGGTCGAGGTGCGCGGCCGGAGGATCGAGCTTCCACAGAGCCGGGTGCATGCGGACGGCAGCGCGGTCCACGTCGGCGTACGCCCGGAGAAGATCCAGGTGACGCACGCCGACAGCTCAGATGCCGCTCACGCGGGTGCGGGCCAGAACGAGCTCACCGGCGTCGTCACGGACTCGAGCTTCACCGGGGTCAGCACGCAGTACCAGGTCAAGCTGCCGTGGGGCCAGGAGGTCATGGTCTTCGAGCAGAACATGAGCCGTGACCAGCGGATCGTTGCCGGCGCACCGGTCCTGCTGCATTGGGACCCGGCCCATACGTTCGCGCTCGACGCGACGCAGGCTGCCGACGCCGGCGCATCGATCGACGACGACGCTGCCGCCCCAGACCCGGTGGTGGTGTAGGTGTCGGCGGGAGCCGCACTGGCCGAGGCGCTCGAGTCCGAGCCGCACCCGGCCCCCAAGCGGGGCCGCTTGTCCAACCGCAGGACGCCCTACCTGCTGCTCGCCCCGGGCATGCTGTGGCTGATCGTCTTCTTCGTCGTACCGATGGTGTTCCTGGTCTCGACCTCGCTCCAGACCGGCAGCGTGAGCGAGGGCTACACCCTCACGTTCCACGTCCAGACCTACAGCGAGGCACTTCGGTTCTACCACGCGGAGTTCGTGCGTTCCTTCGTGTACGCCGGCATCGCGACGGTCCTGGCGCTGCTGATCGGCTACCCCCTCGCGTACGCCATCGCCTTCAGGTCCGGCAAGTGGAAGGGCGCGCTGCTGATCCTGGTGATCGCGCCGTTCTTCACCAGCTTCCTGATCCGTACGTTCGCCTGGAAGACCCTGCTGGCCGACGACAGCATCATCGTGTCGTTCCTGAACACCACGCACATCAACTCGATCTTCAAGCTGTTGGGGCTGACCACCGGTGACCGGGTGCTGGCGACGCCGCTGGCGACCATCACCGGGCTGACGTACAACTTCCTGCCGTTCATGGTGCTCCCGTTGTACGCCTCGCTCGAACGGGTCGACCCGCGGCTGATCGAGGCGGCCGGCGACCTGTACTGCGCACCGTTCACCGCCTTCCGCAAGGTGACGTTCCCGCTGTCGATGCCTGGTGTCGTGGCCGGCACGCTGCTGACCTTCATCCCCGCGGCCGGTGACTTCATCAACCAGTCGCTGCTCGGCCGAGCCGGCGAGGGGATGATCGGCAATGCCATCGACTCCGCCTTCCTGGACCAGCAGGACTACCCGACGGCAGCTGCGCTGTCGGTCACGCTGATGTTCACCATCGTGGTGCTGGTGAGCATCTACGTGAGCCGGTCCGGTACCGAGGAGCTGGTCTGATGGCCACGACCGTCGAGAGCCGTCGCGCCGCACGCCAGAGCGCGCCGAGCACGCGTCCTCGTGGCCCGATCCCGTGGCTGCGTACGCACATCGTGCAGATCGTCGCCGGCTTCGTGCTGCTCTACATGTTCCTGCCGATCTTCGTCGTCGTGCAGTTCTCGTTCAACAAGCCGGTGGGCCGCACGAACTACGACTGGCACGGGTTCTCGCTCGAGCCATGGAAGAACGTCTGCGGCAGCGGCCTGTGCGGGCCGCTCGGCCTGTCCTTCAAGATCGGGATCCTGGCGACGATCCTGTCGACCTTGCTGGGCACGCTGGTGGCGTTCTCGTTGAGCCGTTACCGGTTCGTCGGGCGGTCGTCCGCAAACCTGCTGATCTTCCTGCCGATGGCGACGCCCGAGGTCGTCATGGGTTCGTCGCTGCTCACCCTGTTCGTCAATTTCGCGTTCATCCCGCAGGGGTTCTGGACCATCACGATCGCCCACGTCATGTTCTGCCTGTCCTTCGTCGTTGTCACGGTGAAGGCCCGGATCGCCGGGCTCGACGGGCGGCTGGAGCAGGCGGCCATGGACCTCTACGCGGACGAGAAGACGACCTTCTTCAAGATCACCTTCCCGCTCGTGCTGCCGGGCATCGTCGCCGCGGCTCTCCTCGCGTTCTCGTTGTCGTTCGACGACTACATCGTCACGGCCTTCAACTCCGGGCAGGCGCAGACGTTCCCGCTCTGGGTCTACGGTTCCAACCTGCGGGGCCTGCCGGCGCAGGCCAACGTCGTCGGGTCCGCGATGTTCTTCGTCTCGCTCATCCTGGTGTTCGTCGGGCGGTTCGCGGGACGACGGAACAAGGCCTGACCGCCGGTGTCCTCAGCCCGCCCGTACACGGGGGCCGAGCGGGCGTCGGCACCTGACGCCAGGCTCCTCGCCTCGGTCGCAGACGCCTCCGCAGTGCCGTTCTGGCTCGACGACCTGCCCTACGTGGACGTACGCCCGGCGCTGGTCGGACCCACCGACGCCGACCTGGTGGTGGTCGGCGGCGGGTACTCGGGCCTGTGGACGGCCCTGCTGGCCAAGGAGCAGGACCCCGGGCGCGACGTAGTCCTGCTCGAGGCTCGCACCGTCGGGTGGGCCGCCACTGGCCGCAACGGCGGGTTCTGCGCGGCCAGCCTCACCCACGGCTTCCGCAACGGGCTCGACCGGTTCCCCGACGAGCTCGACCTGCTCGAGCGGCTCGGCCGCGAGAACCTCGACGCGCTCGAGGACACCCTCAACAGGTACGCCGTCGACGCCGAGCTCGAGCGCACCGGTGACCTCAGCGTCGCCGTGGAGCGCTGGCAGGTCGACGAGCTCCGGCACGAGCCGGCGGAGGCGGCCGAGCACGGGCTGACGCTGGAGTTCATGGACCGCGACCAGATCCAGGCCGAGGTGCGTTCTCCGATCTACCTGGCCGCGCTGCGCGACCGCGAGGGCGTGGCGCTGGTCCACCCGGGCAAGCTCGTACGTGCGCTCGCCGACATCTGCCTGCGCCTCGGCGTGCGAATCCACGAGCGGAGCCCGGTCGTCGGGCTCGACCCGTCGGGGGCCGGGATGACGGCCCGCACGCCGTACGGGTCGGTGCGCGCAGCCAAGGTGGCCATGGCGTCTGGAGTGCACCGGGCCCCGTTGCGCCGGATCCGCAACTACGTGGTGCCGGTCTGGGACTACGTGCTCGTGACCGAGCCCCTGACCCCGGCCCAGAAGGCGGACATCGGCTGGGACGGCAGGCAGGGCATCGGCGACGCGTCCAACCAGTTCCACTACTACCGCCAGACCGCCGACAACCGGATCCTCTGGGGCGGGTACGACGCGATCTACCGCTACGGCAACGGGCTCGGCGCCGACCTCGAGCAGCGACCTGAGACGTTCCTCAAGCTGGCCGACCACTTCTTCACCACGTTCCCGCAGCTGGAGGGCGTGCGCTTCAGCCATGCCTGGGGCGGCGCGATCGACACCTGCAGCCGGTTCTGCGCGTTCTGGGGGACGGCGTACGACGGCCGGGTCGCCTACGTCGCCGGCTACACGGGGCTCGGCGTTGGGGCCACCCGCTTCGGTGCCAGCGTGCTGCTCGACCTGCTGGCCGGTCGCAGCACAGAGGCGACCCGTTCGGCGTTCGTCCGCAGCAAGCCGATCCCGTTCCCGCCGGAGCCGTTCCGCTGGGCCGGCATCGAGCTCACCAGACGGTCGATCGACCGGGCCGACCGGAGCGAGGGTCGGCGGGACCTCTGGTTGCGTACGCTGGACCGGCTCGGCCTCGGGTTCGACTCCTGAGGCCGGTTGACAACATGTAAGGCTGATAGATCAGGGACCGTCACCTTGAGGCTGGATCTGGGTGCCGCGACCCGGCACACTCGGGGGATGACGAACTCTTCGAGCTTGAGCGCGGACGCCAGTCGCAAGCACATCACGCACTGGATCGGTGGCAAGCCGTTCGGCGGCGTGGCCGCCCGTCAGGGCGACGTGTTCGACCCGGCGACCGGCCGGGTCAGCGGCCGGGTGGACTTCGCCTCGGTGGGCGACGTCGACGACGCCGTCGCGGCAGCCAAGGAGGCGTTCAGCGAGTGGCGCCAGTCGTCGCTCGCCAAGCGCAGCCAGGTGCTCTTCGCGTTCCGGGAGCTGCTCAACGCGCGCAAGCAGGACGTCGCCGCGCTCATCACCGACGAGCACGGCAAGGTGCTCTCGGACGCGCTCGGCGAGGTCAGTCGCGGCCTTGAGGTCGTCGAGTTCGCCTGCGGCATCCCGCACCTGCTCAAGGGCGGCTTCTCGGAGGGTGTCTCGACCAAGGTCGACGTCTACTCGATCCGGCAGCCGCTCGGGGTCGTCGGGATCATCTCGCCCTTCAACTTCCCGGCCATGGTCCCGATGTGGTTCTTCCCCCTCGCCATCGCTGCAGGCAACACCGTGGTCATCAAGCCGAGCGAGAAGGACCCCTCGGCGATCATGCTCGTCGCCGAGCTGTGGGCCGAGGCCGGGCTGCCTGCGGGTGTCTTCAACGTCGTGCACGGGGACAAGGAGGCCGTCGACCGGCTGCTCGTCCACCCCGATGTCAAGAGCATCTCGTTCGTCGGCTCCACCCCGATCGCCAAGTACGTCTACGAGACCGGCACAGCCCATGGCAAGCGGGTCCAGGCCCTCGGCGGCGCCAAGAACCACATGGTCGTGCTGCCCGACGCCGACCTCGACCTCGCCGCGGACGCAGCCGTCAACGCGGGCTTCGGCTCGGCGGGAGAGCGCTGCATGGCGATCTCGGCGCTTGTGGTCGTCGAGCCCGTCGCCGACGCGCTGGTCGCCAAGATCGCCGAGCGGGTGGCGACGCTCACAACCGGCGACGGTCGCCAGGGCGCCGACATGGGTCCGCTGGTCACGCAGGTGCACCGCGACAAAGTCGCGTCCTACGTCGCGGCCGGCGTCGAGTCCGGTGCGACGCTCGTCGTCGACGGCCGTGAGGTGCAGCCTGCGGGCGAGCCCGGCGGTTACTGGCTCGGCCCGACCCTGTTCGACCACGTCACCACCGACATGAGCATCTACGCCGACGAGATCTTCGGCCCGGTCCTGTCGGTCGTGCGCGTCGACTCGTACGACGACGCCCTCAAGCTGGTCAACGAGCACCCGTACGGCAACGGCACGGCCATCTTCACCAACGATGGCGGAGCGGCCCGGCGCTACCAGAACGAGGTGGAGGTCGGCATGGTCGGCATCAACGTGCCGATCCCGGTACCCATGGCGTACTACTCCTTCGGTGGCTGGAAGAACTCGCTGTTCGGCGACACGCACGCCCACGGCATGGACGGCGTGCACTTCTTCACCCGTGGCAAGGTCATCACGCAGCGGTGGCTGGATCCCAGCCACGGCGGCCTCAACCTGGGTTTCCCGCAGAACGTCTGAGGCGCAGCCCGGTCAGCCGCACCGGCCGGCGCCACAGCAGGAAGGTCCGTCGGTCCAGGGGTAGAGTCTGCGAGCCGGGGCCCGGCCGAAAGCAGAACACGTGAATCAGATCCGACCTGCCAGTGTCCGCGTCGTCTCGCCCGCCCGTGGTTGGGGCCGCACGCGGCGCTGGCGGGCTGTGCTCGTCCTGTTCCCACTGCTGGCAGGGTGTGCGACAGCGGCTGCATCGCCACTCGAGCCAGCCGCGCCTGCAGCGCCGACTGCTGGCACCGTGTCAGGAGCGGCGGCGCCGTCGGGTACGCCACTCACGGCACGCCCCGCCCTCGTGGCTGCCACGACCGACCGCTCGTGGAACACGCACGTCACCTGCACGGCGACGGTGACGACGCTGCGAGCCGTCCTTGGGTCCCAGCGCTCCTCGCTCGGAGGCGCGACGTTCGCCGGCGGCGGCTTCAAGCCGGGGATCCCGGACAAACGCTCGACCAACCCCCCGTGCTCGGTGTCGGGTGTGCCTTCGCTGGTGGAGCTGCACCGCGTCCAGTTCTCCAAGTGCAGCAAGATCAACAATGATGGCGACTGGACCTGTCCTCTCATCGACCCGTCGATGGTGGGCAAGTTGCCTGCCGACCTGAACACGATCCACGTTGAGCTGGACGGGAACTTCCGGGCCAGGGGATGGGCACCGGCGATCCCGCCCGGTGGCACCCTGGTGGACGTCCAAGGGTTCGTCTTCTGGGACCCGGGCCACACGACTGCGGCGTGGCATCACCACTCCGGGTGGGAGATCCACTCGTTGACGGCCTGGCGTCCTGCTCAGTAGCTCGCAGCGTCAACGGTCGGGTGCCGGCGCACAGAGCGGATATCAGGTCGCCCGCGCTCGTTCCGGCCGCGACGGCAAGCAACGGCCATCCGCTCGCGGAACCGCCTGGTGTCGTGGTTGACGATTTCCGGTTCACCTCTTCCAGTGCGCCAATCGGCTGCGGCTTGTCGTGCCTCGTTCCGGCTGGGTACGGTGCTGGCCGGTGCCGGCAGTACGACGCGCGGGATCGACCGAGCGATCGACCGAGCGATCGACCGAGGAACCAAGGAGAGCGGACTTGGTGCTGCCTGACCGTCCGAGGCTTCGTCTCGTGCTGTCCGTGGCCCTGTCCGTCTGCGTCGCCCTCTCGCTCGTGGCCGTCGCGCTGCCGCAGGCCGGGCAGGCTGCCCAGACCTCTCAGCAGCTCACCCTCGACCAGGTGCGCGCTGAGCTGGCTGTCCTGAACAGCCAGGCGGAGACCGCGCAGGAGGCGCTGAACCAGACCAACGTCGACCTGATCGCGGCCGGCCGCAGCCTGGATGCAGCGAAGGCGACGGCGGGCCGGGCGCAGACGCAGCTCGACACCGCCCAGACCCAGGTCGGCCGGATCGCGTCCGCGCTCTACCGCAGCGGTGGGATGGACCAGTCCGTCCAGGTCTTCTTCGCCACGAATCCCACGCAGTACCTGCAGAACGAGTCGATGCTGGCCGGGGTCACGGCCCGCCAGGCGGACGTGCTGCGGCTGGCTTCCACGGCCCACCAGCGGCTGGACCAGGCTGCAGTCGCCGTCAACCAGCACCTGCAGGCGGTTAGCGCGCTGCATGACGCTGCGGCAGCGGCCAGCGCCAAGGTCAACGCCGCGATCGCGCAGGAGACCGCGCTGCTCGCTTCGCTCCAGGCGGCGCAGCGGGCCGAGCTCGCGCGCGAAGCGGCACGGGCGAAGGCGGCAGCGGTTGCTGAGGCTGCGGCCATCGCAGCCAAGGCGCGAGCGCAAGCCCTGGCGCTCGCGAAGGCCACGGCCAGGGCGGCCAGGGCTGCAGCGGCAGCAGCGCACCCGCCCAAGGTCAAGAAGCCGACGCGTACGGTCGCCCGCCCGCCCGTCGTGCACCACAAGCCGGTCCGGCGACCGCCGCCGCCCCCGGCGGCCTCCGGCAGCATCGGGGCCCGCGTCGTGGCGTACGCGCTGTCCAAGGTCGGCGACGCGTACGTCTGGGGCGCCGCCGGGCCGTCGTCGTGGGACTGCTCAGGGCTGACCATGCGGGCGTATGCCCAGGTCGGGGTCTCGCTGCCGCACTCGTCGTCGGCGCAGTCCAGGATGGGGCGGCCGATCGCGGCGTCCGCGCTGCAGCCTGGCGACCTCGTCTTCTACTACTCGCCGATCCACCATGTCGGGATCTACATCGGCGGCGGGATGATCGTCAACGCGGAGAACCCGTCCGTCGGAGTGACCATCACCGGTTTGTACTCGATGCCGTACTCCGGAGCGGTCCGCCCGTACTGACCTGTTGCTCAGCACGACCTCAGCGGGCTGATTAGGCTGGGCGGCATGACGCGCTACGGAGGTCAGTTCGGTCCCGACATCACCTTCCTCGGTGTCGATCGGTGTGATCTCGACGAGCCCGAGAGCTTCGCCGACGCCGACGTCGTGATCGTGGGTGCGCCCTTCGACGGGGGTACGTCGTACCGCGCGGGCGCGAGGTTCGGGCCGCAGGCGATCCGGATGACCGACTACCTGGGTCACGACGGGTCAAGGCCCAGCCTGGCGATGCGGGTGGACGGGCTGCAGGACCTTCGTGTCGTCGACGCGGGCGACGTCGAGATGTTCTCGGGTGACGCGGCCCGGTCATGCGCGTCGCTGGAGGTGGAGGTCGAGAAGATCGCGCGCTCGGGTGCGATCCCCATCATCCTCGGCGGCGACCACACCGTGACCTGGCCCGACGTCACTGGTGTCGCGCGGGCGATCGGCTGGGGCCGCGTCAGCGTCCTGCACTTCGACGCGCACGCCGACACCGGCGATCACGAGTTCGGCTCGCTGATCGGGCACGGCCAGCCGATGCGGCTGCTGATCGAGTCCGGTGCGGCGCGCGGCGACCGGTTCCTGCAGATCGGGCTGCGCGGCTACTGGCCGCCGCCGGACATCCTGGCCTGGATGGCCGAGAAGGGCCTGCGCTCGTACGAGATGACCGAGATCGTGCACCG
>JANMWN010000113.1:0-9184 GCA_031394045.1 Sporichthyaceae bacterium | reverse complement strand
TGGCGGTGTGCCAACGCTCGAAGACGCCGTCCGCCGCATCTTGGCTGGTGGCCTCGGGGTGGATCCGACCGTGCTCGGCGTACTCGGCCAGGACAGTCGCGTCGCCGTCGCGTAGGCGCAGGGTCGCGGCAGCTTCCCAGGGGTGGGTGAAGCGGTGCAGCTCGGTCAGCTCCACCGTCCACGGGCCCAGGACGTGGGTGAGGTGTTCGAACATGCCTCCGGGGGCGTTGACCGCCCCGATCTGCCCTGGGTCCCCGACCAGCACCAGCGAGGCACCGGCTCGGGCGACCCGGGCGGTGAGCTGGTCCAAATCAGCGGTGGTGAGCATGGACGCTTCGTCGACAACGACTACCGACCGGTGACCCAGGCATCCCTCAGCCCGTTGCCCGGCTGGGAGGTCGTCGAGGTGTTGTTGTTGCAGGAGCCAGCGGGCGACGGTGTGCCCGGGTGCCCCGGTCGCGGTGGCGAGCTCGGCGGCGGCCCTTGCGGATGGCGCCAACATGATCACCTCGGTGTTGAGGCGCCACCACGCCCGCACCGCCGCGGCCAAGGTGGTGGTCTTGCCCGCACCGGCCGGGGCGGTCATCACGGTGACCAGATCCTTCGACGCGACGAGCTTGACCGTCGCCCGGCGCTGCTCGTCACTGAGGGCCGCGGAGGGGCCGTCGAAGAACCATGCCTGCGCGTGGGCGGGCACTCTCGATGGGGTGTTGAACACGCCGGTGATGACCCGTTCGAGGATCCGGGCCTCGGTGTCGACCAGTTCGGCGGAGGCGTACCGGTCGTCCGAGGCCCGCGCTGTGACCCCGACCTGGTCGGTCCCGAGTGCGACCGCCTCGTGGGCGGTTCCGGCGAGGGCTGTGTCGGTGAGCTGTTCGACGAGGTCGACGACCTGTTCGGCGCTCATAGGCGCCCGTTTGTTGGTGGGGATCCGGGCGGCGACCTGGACGGTCAGGTCCGCGCGGGACCAGATCGCCTTGCCCCGCCCGACCGCGGTCACCGCCTCGGCCGTGACCCGGTCCGCCCACCCCGAGGCCAGCGGTTCGCTGCGGTGATCGGACCCTTGGCGTTCCCGTTGCAGGACCTGCTGTAGGGAAGGCCCGTCCCAGCCGAGTCCAGCTGCTTGGTCGGCCCACCGGGCGCGAAGGTCGCCTTCTGGGACGTCGGTTTCCTTGGCGGGGCGGGTGGTCAGGACGGCGGTCTTGATGATCCGGGCCCGCTCCGCGGAGCTGACCGGTCGGCCGAGGGCGGCTTCGGCGTCGGCGATGGTGGGTACCGCGTCACCCATCACCGCCGCCGTCCGGGTGGACCATGCGGTGATCAGCTCGTCGGGGGTGCCGGCGATCTCGGCCTGCCCGTGCTCGGACACCGCGCCGAACGTGATCGGCAGCCGGGCGGTGAGCTCGGCGCGTAGCGCGGTTTGGTAAATGGCCCCGGCGGCCTTCTTGTGGTGGTAGATCTCGTGCCCGTCCAGGGTGCGCCACGCCCCATCGGCGCATCGAACCTTGTTGATCACGAGGGCGTGGGTGTGCAGCTGCGGGTCCCCGGTCCGCGACGTCCGGTGATCAAACAACGCCGCCGCCAACCCAGCCGAGGTGATCTGGTCGACGCCGTCTTTGCCGCGCCGCGACACCGACGCGTGAGTGTCCAGGTAGCCCAGTGCGGCGTGGACGGCGGCGGTGTGCGCGGCGTCGACCGCGTCAATGGTGCTGGGGTCTCCGAGGGCCCATAGGGCGCTGACGGACTTGGGGGCGGAGAACGTCAGGTCGTACCCGGTGACGGCATCAACCCGCCACGCTTGCCCCAGCGGCCGACCCGCGGTCGGGGACAGGGCGCGCCCGAACATGGCCTCCAGCTCCTGCTCGGCCACCACTGCACCAGGCGTCAGACCGAGCTCACCAAGGCCTTGACCGTGCCAACGACCGGGCCGGTCCCCGTGCTCGCTGTAGTACTCGCACGCACCCCCAGCCACGGTCCGCTGGTAGTACCGCCACGACGAACGACTGATCTTCGCAGAAGACAACACCAAACAACACCACCCGGAATACTGTTGCAAGACAACAACTTTCCCGCCCAGGGTAACCACCACCGATGCACATGTCTGACCCGATTCCGCTCACGTGGGGGTCGTGAAACGGGACCCATGACCGCTCAATCACGGCGTGGAACGGCTCGGACCTCACCGGACGAACGTGGACGAACATCCTCACTGGGCCGACTCCGAAATTCGATATGGCTTCCGCGCGGGTCGCCGCGGAAGGTGAGAGTAGGGGCCAGTGATGTAGCCGTAGCCGACGCTCGGGACGGGCCGATTGGCGCGAGCCGTCGGCCGACGAGCGGGAAGTGGTCGCCGATGGGCGCCCTGACGTGCCCCAAGGAGGACTCCCCACCGGCCAGCGAATGATCGTCATGGCCTACCCGTAAGGGCAACGAACCCCGCACCCTGCGCATCGGCGAGCTCGGCTCGGACCGGACGACCTGCTCTTGGGGTCCACCCGCGCACGGCGGGCAGACCCCCATGTCCCGCAACACGTTCCGCACCCGCGGCTGGCGACCCGCCACGGTGGCAGCGGACCTAGCGGGTTGCGGATCCACGACTACACCACGCCACGCCTCCTGGCTCCTCGCCGGCGGCGCCGACCTCAATACCGTGATGGACCGCCTTGGACACACCCAGATCCAAACCACCCTGAGCCCCCTATACCCCCTCCCAGGCGCCGACGACCAAGCCGTCGCCGCCTACCGGCGAACCTCGGGACGCCCCACTGAGCCGCAACGTCGAGCATTCTGCAAAACCCGTGCATATCGAGCAGCCGTAGGGCGGGGGTCGCAGCCATGACCTGCCTTCGCCCGTCGTTAGAATCGATGCATGGCACAGCCGAAGTCGACGGTGCTCGTGACCGGTGCCACTGGCACCGTGGGCCGCGAGCTCATCCTCTCCATGCGGCGCCTACAGGTGCCGGTCCGCGAAGCACTCACCACCATCGAAGCGAGCACGACAAGCGGTGACCGGTGCCGATTCTCGTTCGAGGATCTCGAGACCTGGGGACCAGCGCTAGATGGGGTCGACCGGGTGTTCTTGATGCGACCCCCGGCGATCTCCGACATCAAAGGCGTCATTCGCCCTTTCATCCAGCACATGGCCCTGCAGCCGATCCGCCAAGTGGTCGTGCTGTCGCTCATGGGTGTCAACCCGGCCATGCCGCACTGGCAGCTCGAACGAGATGTCAAAGCCAGCGGACTGCCCGCCACGATGCTGCGCCCGGCGTTCTTCATGCAGAACCTGCAAACCGCCTACCGCGACGACATCCGCGACCACGACAGGATCCGGCTCCCCGCCGGCCGCGGTAGGACCTCGTTCATCGATACCCGCGACATAGCGGCGGTCGCCGCCCTGGCCCTGACCCAGCCCGAAGCCCACACAGGCAACGCCTACACCCTGACCGGTGGGCAAACCCTGTCCTGGACCCAGGTCGCCGCCGCCCTGACCGCCGAACTCGGACGGCCGATCAGCTACCAGCCCATCGGGCTGCTGCAAGCACGCAACGAGCTGAAAGCCGCCAACCTGCCGAAGGCCTACGTCAACGTCCAACTCCTGATCAACATCGTCGCCAAACTCGGGCTCGCGGCGAAGATCACCGACGACGTCCCACGCCTGCTCGGACACCCAGCACGCACCCTGGCCGACTACCTCCACGACCACCGCGAACAGTGGATCTCGCCGAGCACCTGATGATCTGCTGGGTGACTGACGCGCGTCGCACGGCGTCAGTTCTCGACGAGGCCGATCAGCTACCCGAGGCGGGACGACGCCTCATGCTGCTCCTCGCCGGAAGGCTCGGTGCCATGGCTGGTCAGCCAACCAAGGCAGGCGTCACGGGGCGGTGCGACAGCTGACACGTGTCGAGCAGTGTGGGTTATGCCCCAGTCGTAGTGGAGGAGTGAGCGGTATCCGACGGGCCCGGCGGATTGCGCGGTGTCCCGGTCAGCGACGGTCCCGGCGGCACTCCCACCGAGCTGCTGAAGCGTGCCGCACGGCGGCGCAGGTGTCGGTGCGGGTTGTATGCGCGGGGTTCGTGCGGCGCCCGGGCGGCTGCGGCGCCGTAGAAGAACCGCTTGCCGACCTCGACGAGTGCCATGTAGCAGATGACCATGCCCACCAGGGCGATGAAGAAGCCGACGGGCAGGGGTGCGAACCCGAGGGTGGGTCCCAGTGTCGATGCTGGCAGAATCGCGCCGACCGTGACGACGCTGAGAGCGGCCCCGGGGGTCGTTACGGCGACGCAGAGCCGCGGGAGCCTGATCGGTTGCGTGGCCCGGTACTCCCCGACGTGGTGTCGTTCGTCGTGCTGTGGGCGCGATGCCAGCGCAACTCGGCACTGAAGGTGGCGGTGCAGGACAGCCACCGACACGACCGGTGGGAAAGTTCTCGTCCAGCCATGGCAGAGTGAGCGTGCTCAAGATCTTGGAGCCGTCGCGCACTGGCCGTCCGGGATTCGTGCGCCGGACTCGGGTGTCACCCATGAAGGTCACCTTCGGCTTGGCGTATCGCCATTCGCGGTGCAGCGGGCGTTCGTTGGCGAACCGGATCAGCCCTCCCCCGTTTGGCTAGCCGACCACTGGCAGCGAGCCCGGCGGCGCTGGCAGCGGGAGCGGGACGAGCGGCGGCACCGCAACCACTCGTGTCCCCACCTCGGACGAGCAGGGTGGCTCCGCAACTACACCGACGCCAACGCCAGTGCGATGAAGCCGGTCGGGACCCGACCAAGGACTGTTCCACCGTGGCCTGATCGCGGCTCGTGCGGGCGATAAGACCTTCACGTCGGAAGAGCGCAGACGCCGCGCGCCTGACGTCGCTGACGGCGCGCCTAGAGGCCGGGATCGAGGGCCGACGATCCCACCCGAGCGCGGTTTGCGTCCTCGTCAGGAGGACGGCACCGGGAACGGGCTCTCGCGGTGAGGCATCCCGATCTCCTCGACGATCGGCCCGATGACGTCACGCAGGCGCCGCGTGACGTCAAGCAGCAGGTCGTCGACGGCGATCACACCAATAACACGGCGACCGTCGTCCTGATCGACCACCGGCAGCCGGCGGAACGGCACCTTGCGGAAGATGGCGTACACATCCTCGATGCTGTCCTCGGCGGCCACGGTCACAACGTCGGGGGTCATCACCGAGTCGATCGGGACGTCCAGCGGCATCCGCATCACCATCACCCTGAGGACCAGGTCCCGATCCGTGACGATCCCGACTACCGCCCCGTCGTCGACCACGATGAGCGAGCCGACTCCAGCATCCGCCAAAGCCTTGGCTGCGACAGCAACAGTCGTACTCCGCGGGATGACGACCGCGGCCGTTCGGACAAGATCACGCGCTCTCATGATGCCTCCTCGTCGGCATCGTCGCCGGTTCGAGAACGCATAACCAGGGCTGAAGGTCCCGGACCGGTCCGACGCGACCCAGAAACCGTGAATAGGTTCACCGCTCACCCTGTTCCGCCGGCCCGTCAAGGTCGGCGTCACACGTTCCCCTGGGGCGCCACCATGGGCTGCCCTGACAGATCTTCGCGCGAATCAGCCCTGCCGCCAGGGGACCTTCGCCTCTACGGAGACACCTTCAGCTGGCGCAATCTGTACAGGCCGCGTCATGCTCATCGCCGCCTGGAGGAGTCATGCACACACAGAACTGGTCGGTCCGCATCATGATCGACGAGGACGACGACCACACGCACGCACGGGCGGTCCTGGCCAGCCGCGATGGCGTCCGCCTACATGGTGACGGTAACGCCGACCGCAGACCAGGTGACGCAGCGATCCCCGAAATCGGCGAGGAGTTTGCTGCCGCGCGAGCGCTCTATTCCTTGGCGGACCCACTCATGGATGTCGCCGTCCATGACGTCGAGAACCTGTCGCACCCGGTCTGACATGCGCAGGTCATCGCCGACCTGATGAACGGATCAACCGCAAGCCCGGTGAGGCGCCGTGCGACCTGCTGTTGCAGGGTCGGGCCGTTTGTCTCGAACGATGGGGTCATTCGTCTCTTGTTGGTGGCCTCGGAGGTTGGGACGCTCAGAGCGTCACATGAGAGTTACGGAGGTCGTCATGACTGGACGGTTGGCTGGCAAGGTCGCGCTCATCACAGGTGGGTCGCGTGGTCAAGGTGAGTGTGAAGTTCGCCGATTCGTGACCGAGGGGGCGCGCGTGGTCGTCGGCGACGTACTTGATGAAGAAGGTAAGACGCTGTGCGAGAGATTGAACCAGCCCGAGCACGTGGCGACGTACGTGCACCTCGACGTGCGGAATGCCCACGAGTGGGAAGCGGCTGTTGGCACGGCAGGCCGCGACTTCGGTGGCTTGGACGTCCTGGTGAACAACGCGGGCGTGTTGAGCATGGCGGGGGTCGAAGCGATGACCGAGGACGAGTGGGACCGCGTCACTGGCATCAATCAGAAGGGTGTCTGGCTCGGGATGAGGCAGGCGGTTGCGGCGATGCGCGACAGAGGTGGCGGCTCGATCATCAACATCTCCTCGATTTACGGACTCGTGGGCTCGCCCGGCTCCGTCGCCTACCACGCCAGCAAGGGCGCGGTAAGGCTGATGACCAAGGCAGCCGCCTTGGAGTACGCTGCTGAGGGCATCCGGGTGAACTCGGTGCTCCCCGGAATCATCGCCACCCCGATGCTTGAAGGCCTGTCCGCCGAGCAACGCAAGGCTCTCGACACAGTCACTCCGCTAGGCCGTGAAGGCACGCCCGAGGAGATCGCGAACGTCGTGCTGTTCCTGGCATCGGACGAAGCATCGTTCGTCACCGGAACGGAGATCGTGGCCGACGGCGGCTACACCGCCGCCTAACCCTCGCCTAACCCGGAATGCCTCCAACATGACTCGCTCGGCCAATCATCAGAGCCCTTCCGGTGAGGCCCTTGTGCGGGCAACCATGCTCGGGGGCGTCACCAATGCCAAGGTGCTGAGCGCGATGGCCGCTGTGTCACGCGAGGACTTCGTGCTCCCAGAGAACGTCCCCTGGGTGCATGTCGATGCACCCCTGCGTATCCCTTGCGGGCAGACGACGAGCCAGCCCTCGCTCGTCGCGCTGATGCTGCAGGCGTTGCAGCTGTCCCGGCCGGAGACCGTGCTCGAAGTAGGGACCGGCCTCGGCTACGAAGCCGCACTGCTCGGGCGGATGGTTCGGCAGGTCTGGACGATCGAAATCTTCCCCGAGCTCGCCGTGATGGCCCGGTCGAACCTTGCCCGCAGCGGCACGGGGAACGTGGACGTAGTGGTCGGCGACGGCTCGGAGGGGCTGCCAGAACATGCGCCGTACGACGCCATTGTGCTGGCAGCGGCTACGCCGAGGATCAGCACCGCGCTCATCGATCAGCTGGCCGAGGGTGGCCGCCTCGTCGCTCCCATCGGCCGGGGCGGCGACGAGGTCGTCAAACTCTTCGTCAAGCAGGACGGTCGGCTCAACGAAGGAACCGTGCTCACACATGCGCGCTTCGTCCCGATGCTTGGGACGGAAGGCCCGCCCAGTCCGGGCTGATCAGCCCTGTTCGAAAGCGGCCCCGGCACGTTCACTGGGCCAACGCCTGAGCACTTGCGGCTGGGACGCATCGGCATCGTGGAGTGTCGCGTGTCCGAAGTTATTAGACGGGGTCGTGTTTTCGCGATGAGCTCGTCGGCGGTCTTGGTCCAGACGAACGGTTCTCAGCGGTCGTTCCAGCCGTCGATGAAGGTCTCGATCGCGTTGATGAGGTCTTTGACGGATGTGAAGGTGCCGCGCCTGATTGCCTGGCGGGTGATGATTCCGAAGAAGATCTCCACCATGTTCAGCCAGGACCCCGGCGCTCGGCTGCTCGTCGTGGGCACACGCGGGTTCTTCGCCAGCCACGCCTTGACCGCTGGGTGTTTGTGGGTGGCGTAGTTGTCGGCGACGACGTGCAGTTGGACTCGGGGGTAGGCCCGGGCGACCTGTTTTGAGGAAGGCCAGGAACTCGGTGTTGGTGTGCCCGTCGTAGCAGGCGTCGGTGACCTTTCCGGTGGCGACCTCCAGGGCCGCGAACAAGGTGGTGACCCTCCACCTCAGAGGGGTCATCGACTTCGGCAGCACCCGGGTCCTTCGCGAGTTGCTCTTCGATTGCACCGACGAGCCTGGAACCCATCTTCTCGCCGACCTGAGCCAGATGGACGACCAGCATGAGATGACGCTGTTCGCCCTACTCGCAGCCAGGGCCCGCGCAGCGACAGGGGTGCTTGGAGGCATAACGGCTGTGAATCCCACGCAACGACTGGCGCACCTGCTGGTCGCCATCGGCGTCACGGTAACCCGCGAGCTCCCCGCGCTCGGCGCCCTCGCCCACGTCGAGGTGATCAACGTGGGTCAGCTGCGGACTTCCAGTTCCCTGAACCTGGCGGGCTTCACCCAACGCCGTGTCGGGTGCTTTCGCTGGCCTCGCCAGAGGCCCCCGGGCTCGCCCCCGTTAGGAACGCTTGGAAAGAGTCGGGGATGCCCAGCACCACGTGTCGCTCCCCATGGCTGAGTCGTAATCCTCGGGGGTCCCACGACAGGACCCAGTTGTGCGTGTCGATGAGGTGTCCGACGGTTCTGAGAAGCGCTGCCTCACGGAGGTCCCTCGTCCAGTCCGCGAGGTCGCTCTCAAGTGCGATCTCATCGCTGAGAGCCCTCGGGCCAAGGCGACCAAGCTCATCGATGCGCTGATCGAGCTGGAGGGCGACCGGTGCGAGGAAGAGATCAGAGGTGTCGTGCGGATGGAGAGACATAGTGACCTTCTCGACTGGCAGGTGGATGAGGGTTAGTCGCCATTCTCATGCAAACTGCCAACCTCTTGTCAGGGCCGAACGTCCTCTCAGTCTTGCCTTAAGACCGAAATCCCGGAGCGTCGGCTCTCGCAGCGCGCAGCGGGGTGGAAGTCGGGAGAACTCGAAGCATGCGGTCCGTCCCGGACGCAGGTGCGGTGAGGATCATGATCCGATCTCCCAACTTTGCGTGGATCGTGACTTCAAGACTGGGGCAGAGGGGTCAGGGCCCTGCGTGTCAGGGTGGGTTGAGGCCAGCGGCTCGTAGCAAGTCCGCTCCACGCAGGGCGAGAACCGGGATGATCAGTGATGGCTAGTTCTGTTCTTGCACCCTTGGTCGATGATGATGTGATGAGTGGTCGTGGTC
>JANMWN010000345.1:0-2750 GCA_031394045.1 Sporichthyaceae bacterium | reverse complement strand
CAGTGGGCGCGGGTGGCCGACGTGCGGGGGACCGAGCGGTACGCGATCGACGACCTGGCCACCGGCGAGCGCCGGGTCGTGCACCTGCTCGGCGACGTCGTGGTCGATCGACTGGATGACCTTGACACGCCTCCGTCCGGGTTGTGGCGTCCCGACGGGCAACCCTGACACGAGCCTGCTAAGGTTGTCGTAATGGCCACCCTGACGATTCACGAGGCAGCGACGACCACCGGCTGGTCGGCGCGGATGCTGCGCTACGTCGAGCAGCTCGGGCTGGTCGAGGCGCCGCGGTCACCCGCGGGTTACCGGCTCTTCGGCCCGGCGCAGCTGCAGCGTCTGCGCACGCTGCGCGGGCTGCTCGAACGGCACGGCGTCGAGCTCGGTGACGTTGGCTTCGCGCTTCGGTTGCGCGGTGAACCCGACCTCGCCGCCGCGCTCGACGAATGGTTCAGCGCCGCGCCGCGAGCCCCGGAGGGTGTGCCGGACTCCGATTGGCTGGCCTTCGAGCAGGACAAGCACACCGCGCTGTTGACCCACCCCACCCGCCTGTCCCCCACGAACGGAGCGTCATGACCACGACACAGGACTTCAAGGTCAAGGACCTGTCCCTGGCCGAGTTCGGCCGCAAGGAGATCCGGCTGGCCGAGCACGAGATGCCGGGCCTGATGGCCATGCGCAAGGAGTTCGGGTCGAGCAAGCCGCTGACTGGCGCCCGCATCACCGGCTCGTTGCACATGACGATCCAGACCGCTGTGCTGATCGAGACGCTCGTCGAGCTCGGCGCGCAGGTTCGTTGGGTGAGCTGCAACATCTTCTCGACCCAGGTCCACGCTGCAGCCGCGGTTGCGGTCGGCCCGGCCGGGACGGTCGACAACCCGGCCGGTGTCCCCGTGTTCGCCTGGAAGGGCGAGACGCTGCCGGAGTACTGGTGGTGCACCGAGCAGGTCGTCGAGTGGCCGGACGGCGCGGGCCCCAACATGATCCTCGACGACGGCGGCGATGTGACGCTGCTGGTCCACAAGGGCGTGCAGTTCGAGCAGGCCGGCGTCGTGCCGCCGACCAGCGAGCAGGACTCCGAGGAATACGCCGTCATCCTGGACACCTTGCGCCGCTCGCTGGCCGACGACCCCCAGCGGTTCACCAAGATCGCCGCCGGCATCAAGGGCGTCACCGAGGAGACGACCACCGGCGTGATGCGGCTGTATGAGTTCGCCAAGGCCGGCACCCTGCTGTTCCCGGCGATCAACGTCAACGACTCGGTGACCAAGAGCAAGTTCGACAACCTCTACGGCTGCCGCCACTCGCTGGTCGACGGCATCTTCCGCGCCACCGACGTCATGCTGGCCGGCAAGACCGCCGTCGTCTGCGGCTACGGCGATGTCGGCAAGGGCTCGGCCGAGTCGCTGCGCGCCCAGGGTGCCCGCGTCATCATCACCGAGATCGACCCGATCTGCGCGCTGCAGGCTGCCATGGAGGGCTTCCAGGTCGCCCGCCTCGACGACGTCATCGGCCAGGCCGACGTCATCATCACCGCGACCGGCAACAAGGACATCGTCATGGCCGCGGACATGGCCAAGATGAAGCACCAGGCGATCATCGGCAACATCGGCCACTTCGACAACGAGATCGACGTCATCGGCTTGACCCGCACCCCTGGCATCGCCCGCAACAACATCAAGCCGCAGGTCGACGAGTGGGTGTTCCCCGACGGCCACTCGATCATCTTGCTGTCCGAGGGGCGGTTGCTGAACCTCGGCAACGCGACCGGTCACCCGTCCTTTGTGATGAGCAACTCCTTCACCAACCAGACGATCGCCCAGATCGAGCTGTGGACCAAGAACGACGAGTACGAGACCCAGGTCTACGTGCTGCCCAAGCACCTGGATGAGAAGGTGGCCCGCCTGCACCTCGCCGCACTGAACGTCCAGCTCACCGAGCTGCGCAAGGACCAAGCCGAATACATCGGGGTCGACGTCAACGGCCCCTACAAGGCCGACGCCTACCGCTACTAGCCTTTCGCGGGTCCGTCCGGAGCCCGTCAATCGCCGGCCGCGACCACAACAGCAGGGAAGCTGGACCGCCCAACCGCCTGGGCGAGCGTGCCGTCGTCGTTCCAACGACTCGAGCCGGCCACTTCCCTGCTGTTGTGGTCGTCACCCCGGGTCGAGCCCACTTGTGGAGGACGTCCACATTCGCACCGGATCTGTTCCATGATGTGCGGGCTGGCCGCATCAGGCGGCGTGACATGGGGGTGGGATCCGTGGGGTTCACTGAAGCGGTCAAGTCAGTGCTGAGTAAATATGCCGACTTCTCCGGGCGGGCGCGCCGATCGGAATACTGGTTCTGGGGCCTGGCGACCATCCTGGGTTACATGGTCGCGCTGATCCTGACCGCCATCGCCAAGCCCTTCACGTTGTTGGCGATCATCTTCTACCTGGGGATCCTGGTGCCCTCGATCGCGGTGGGTGCCCGTCGACTGCACGACACGGGCAAGTCCGGATGGTGGCTGCTGATCAGCGTGGTCCCGTTGATCGGTGGCATCGTTCTGCTGGTGTTCACCGTGACTGACAGCGCGCCCGGCAGCAACCAGTACGGCCCGAACCCCAAGGGAGTCGTCGGCCCGGGGGGCATGCCAACCCTGGCTTACGGCCAGCTGCCGCCTGCCTGAGCGGCAATGGGGGTGGCCGGGCCGGCCCTGCGTCAGCGAGCAGCACCGGTTCCTCGGTTGCGGCCTGAGCGGCTGCGCGTCG
>JANMWN010000322.1:0-8512 GCA_031394045.1 Sporichthyaceae bacterium | reverse complement strand
GACCCACCTTCGAGAGCTGGTACTCGGCGCCGGCCTCGAAGAACGCGTTGCGGTCACCCTCGAACAGCGAGAGGTGGGTATGCATCCCGGACCCGGGGTGCTCGGCGAACGGCTTGGGCATGAATGAGGCGTAGATGCCCTGCTCGAGCGCCACCTGCTTCATGATCAGCCGGAACGTCATGATGTTGTCGGCCGTGGTGAGCGCGTCCGCGTACCGCAGGTCGATCTCGTTCTGACCGGGTGCGCCCTCGTGGTGGCTGAACTCCACCGAGATGCCCATCGACTCGAGCATCGTGATGGCCTGCCGGCGGAAGTCCTGGCCGAGCCCGTGCGGGGTGTGGTCGAAGTAGCCGCTGTTGTCGATCGGGACCGGCAGCTCGCCGGTCGCCGGCTTCTTCTCGAACAGGAAGAACTCGATCTCGGGGTGCGTGTAGAAGGTGAAGCCGAGGTCGGCCGCCTTGTCGAGCGCGCGCTTGAGCACGTAGCGCGGGTCGGCGTACGACGGGGTCCCGTCCGGCAGCAGGATGTCGCAGAACATCCGCGCGGCACCCGGCGACTCCGACCGCCACGGCAGCACCTGGAAGGTCGCGGGGTCCGGCTTGACGAGCATGTCCGACTCGTAGACCCGGGCGAAGCCCTCGATCGCCGACCCGTCGAACCCGATGCCTTCGGCGAACGCGCCCTCGAGCTCGGCCGGGGCCACAGCGACCGACTTCAGGAAGCCGAGGACGTCGGTGAACCACAGGCGTACGAACCGGATGTCACGTTCTTCGAGCGTACGGAGCACGAACTCCTGCTGCTTGTCCACGGCGCCGAGTGTGGCTGCGCCGTGTTAACAGCATGTTTCATCGCCCCCGCTAGGCTCGGCCGGTGGCCCAGCTCCGCCTAGCCCTCGCGCAGGCCAACCCCCTCGTCGGTGACCTCACGGGCAACACCGACCTCCTCGTCCGGTACGCGAAGCAGGCCGCGGCCGAGGGCGCGCACCTGGTCGCCTTCCCAGAGATGTTCCTCACCGGGTACCCGGTCGAGGACCTGGCGTTGCGGCCCTCCTTCGTCGAGGCCAGCCGGCAGGCGCTTGCGGACCTCGCACCCCGGCTGGTCTCGGAGGGCCTCGGTGAGCTCGTCGTCGTGGTCGGCTACCTGGACCGGCTGACCAGCCAGGCGCCCGACCGCCTGGGCCGGCCGCAGGGCAGCCCGCAGAACGCAGCCGCTGTGCTGCACGGGGGTCAGGTCGTGGCTGGCTACGCCAAGCACCACCTGCCCAACTACGGCGTGTTCGACGAGTTCCGCTACTTCGTCCCCGGCGACCAGCCGTGCGTCGTACGCGTCCACGGGGTCGACGTGGCCCTGGCGATCTGCGAGGACCTCTGGCAGGACGGCGGGCCGGTTGCCGCGACGCGGGCGGCGGGCGCGGGCCTGCTCCTCGTCATCAACGGCTCACCGTACGAGCTCAACAAGGACGACGTGCGGCTGGCCCTGTGCCGGCAGCGGGCGGCCGAGGCCAGCTGCACACTCGCGTACCTGAACATGGTGGGCGGCCAGGACGAGCTGGTCTTCGACGGTGACTCCCTCGTGGTGGCGGTCGACGGGCAGGTGCTCGAGCGGGCGGCGCAGTTCGCCGAGCAGCTCGTCGTCGTCGACCTCGAGCTGCCCGCGGCGACCGCGGAGCACGTCACCGCCGTGATCGGTCAGGGACCGGTCGCGGCGTACGAGCCCCAGCCCGGGCGGCCGGCCGCGCGGCTCGACGACGACGGCGAGGTGTACGCGGCGATCACGCTGGCGACCCGCGACTACGTACGCAAGAACGGTTTCGGCTCGGTCGTCATCGCCCTCTCCGGAGGGATCGACTCGGCCCTGGTCGCGGCGATCGCCTGCGACGCGCTGGGCGCCGCCAACGTGCAGTGCGTGAGCATGCCGAGCGACTACTCCTCGCAGCACTCGCGCGACGACGCGGCCGACCTGGCCAAGCGCACTGGTTGCGGCTACCGCACGGTCGAGATCGCGCCGATGGTCGACGCCTACCAGCGGCAGCTCGCGCTCGAGGGGCTGGCCGAGGAGAACCTGCAGGCCCGGGTGCGCGGCACGGCGCTCATGGGGATCAGCAACCAGGAGGGCCACCTGGTCCTGGCCACCGGCAACAAGAGCGAGCTCGCTGTCGGCTACTCGACGATCTACGGCGACGCCGTGGGTGGCTTCGCGCCGATCAAGGACGTCGCCAAGACACTGGTGTGGCGGCTGTCCCGGTGGCGCAACGCCGACGCCGAGCGCAGGGGCGAGGTCGCGCCGATCCCGGTGTCGAGCATCGACAAGCCGCCGTCGGCCGAGCTCCGGCCGGGCCAGCTCGACTCCGACTCGCTGCCCGAGTACGAGGAGCTGGACGCGCTCCTGGAGCACTACGTCGGCCACGACCGGGGGGCCGCCCAGCTGGTCGCCCAGGGCAGCGACCCGGCATTGGTCGAGCGGGTGCTCCGCCTGATCGACACCGCCGAGTACAAGCGCCGGCAGTACCCACCCGGCCCGAAGATCTCCTTCAAGGCGTTCGGCCGGGACCGGCGGCTGCCCATCACCAACCGGTGGCGCGAGCAGGCGCCCCGCGGGTAGCCGCGTGGGGCGGCGCGTAGGGCGGCGCGTGGGGCGGCAAGGCCAGACCTCGGCTAGGCCCCGATCCCCCCGAGGACGAGGTCGACCAGCGCCTCGGACGTCCCAGGCCTGGGTGCCCCGAGCCCGGCCTGCATCATGTGCATGTAGATCATGGGTGCCGCTACCAGGGTGGCGGCCAGCTCGATGTCGAGGTCGGCGCGCAGCTCGCCCGAGGCCACGCCACCCCGGAGCACGGTCCGGTAGCGCTCGCGCCTCGGCTCGACGACAGTCGTGAAGTAGGTCTTGAACAGCTCCGGGTGCTGCGAGGAGTAGGACAGCATCCGTGGCATCAGCCGACCGCTGCACGTCGACTGGCTCTTCATCCTGATCTGCTCGACCATCAGCACGAGCTGGTCGCGCACGTTGTCGGCGTCAGGGATCTCCGGCAGGTCGTCGTTGAGCGAGGACAGCGCGTCCTCGATCACCTCGTCCTTGCCGGCCCAGCGACGGTAGATCGTCGCCTTGCCCACGCCGGCCCTGGCCGCGATCGACTCGACCGACAGGCCCGCGATGCCCTCCTCCACGATCAGCTCGAGGGTCGCCTCCATGATCGAGGTGTCCGCCGCAGCGCTGCGCGGCCGACCCGGGCGGCGAGCCGCCGTCACCGACTGGCTGCTCACGTCAGACCTCGACCACGGCCGAAGCCTGAGCCTGCGCCGGGGCAGCGGCTGCCGGGGCCTTCTGCGGCGGGGTGATCTTCGGGAGCATGAACCCGACCACCGCGGCGGCGATCAGGACCACGGCGGCCGAGATGTACGTCGTGAAGTGCGAAGCGGACAGGAACGCGTTGAACGCACCCGTCTGGATCTGGTCGTGGACCGATGCCGGCATGCCGGCGGCCTTGGCCTTCTCGAGCACGACCTTGGTGAGCACGACGGACTGCGACGCGGCCTCCCGCGCGCCGGCCGGGAGCGGGGCGAGCGACGCGGCCGCTGAGGCTGCGTACCGGGTGGCAAGGATCGTCCCGATCACCGCGATGCCGAACGCCCCGAACACCTGGCGCACCGTGTTCTGGACGGCCGAGCCGGCTCCGACCCGGTTGATCGGGAGCACGCTCTGCATCACGGTCGACGCCGGCGCAATGACTGCACCCATGCCCAGGCCGAAGAAGAAGAAGATGACGATCACGAACCAGGCGGGCGAGTCGATGGCCAGGTTGGCCAGGCCCAGCTGGGCCGCCGTGACGACGAGCAGCCCGGTGGTCATGACCAGCTTGTAGCCGAACTTGCCGACCAGGCGGGCGCTGCGTGGCGCCGAGATGAGCTGCCCCACCGCGAACGGTACGAAGAACAGCCCGGCCTGCAAGGTGCCGTACCCGCGCAGGATCTGCAGGTAGAACGGCAGCGAGAACGTGACTCCGGACATCGCGAAGAACGCCAGGCTCACGGCGGTCAGGCTGACGGCGTAGCCGCGGTTCTTGAACAGCCCGACGTCGAACGACTTGTGGTCGCTCCTTGCCTCGTAGACGACGAACCCCGCGATGATCACGACGCCGAAGAAGATCGGGAGCAGGACGGAGGCGGCGGTCCAGCTGAGCGTCTCGGACGCGCGGATGATGCCGTAGACCAGCGAGACCAGCCCGACGAAAGAGACCACGAGCCCGATCAGGTCGAGCTTCTGGTGGTTAGGGTTGCGCGACTCGGGCACCACCATCTGGATGCCGACGAGCCCGGCGATCACGATGGGTACGTTGATCAGGAAGACCGAGCCCCAGTCGTTGCCGGTCAGCCAGTGGGTCCAGTGCGGGTTCTGCAGCAGCAGCCCGCCGAGGACCGGGCCGAGCGCCACGGCGCCACCGACGGCGGCGGCCCAGAGGCCGATCGCCTTGCCGCGCTCGTGCGCCGGGAAGACGATCGTGATGATGGCCAGCGTGACCGGAAGCACGGCCGCGCCACCGATACCCATGACGCCGCGGAAGACGATCAGCATGGAGGCGGTGGGGGCGAAGGCGCAGACGGCTGACGCGATGCCGAACAGGGCGAGCCCGATGGACAGGATCTTCTTGCGCCCGAACCTGTCACCGAGGACTCCCCAGGTGAACAGCAGCGCCGCGAACACCAAAACGTACGCGTCGACGGCCCACACAAGCTGGCTCTGCGAGGCGCCGAGGTCACGCTGGATCGTCGGCAGGGCGATGTTCAGGACCGTGTTGTCGAGCACCACCACGAGCAGGCTGACGACCAGCACGGACAGGATCGTCCATCTGCGGGGGTGGCCGTCCGGGGTAGGCGCCCAGTCCTTCGAGGCTCGTGCCCGCTGTGCCGCGTGTGCCTTGGCTGTTGCTTCCGCGTTCAATCCGTCCACCTCAAGTCTGTCGGTGCCTTCGCGATGCCGGGTGTCGTTCAGATCCGGCACTGTTCCGTATCGAAAGTAGATATGAACCGTAGCCGGGATGATTCCGATACGCAAACGTTCCGTTACGGTGCCCCCGCAAAGCCGTACCGAAATCGTGGCCGGAGCCTCTCGCCTGGGACTCCTGCGCCGTGCCATGCTGCTCACATCCGTACGGGGACCCCATCCCGGGGCCTCGAGATGGGAGTGCACCCATGCCCGACACCCTGGCCGACCGCGCCTCTGGCAAGCGGCTGACGATCCGGGACCTCGCCGCCGCCAAGGCGCGCGGCGAGAAGTGGCCGATGCTGACGGCCTACGACCAGTACACCGCCCAGATCTTCGACGCGGCCGGGATCCCCGTCCTGCTGGTCGGCGACTCCGCGGCCAACAACGTCCTGGGCTACGAGAGCACCGTCCCGGTGACGGTCGACGAGCTGATCCCGTTCGTCCGCGCGGTGGTGTCGAGCACGCAGCACGCACTGGTCGTGGCCGACTTCCCGTTCGGGTCGTACGAGGCGTCGCCCCAGCAGGCCCTCGAGACGGGCGTCCGCTTCCTCAAGGAGGGCGGCGCCCAGGCGGTCAAGCTCGAGGGCGGCCGGCGCGTGGTCCACCAGGTCGAGGCGCTGGTCTCCTCGGGCATCCCGGTCATGGGCCACCTCGGCCTGACGCCTCAGTCGGTCAACACGATGGGGGGCTACCGGGTTCAGGGTCGAGGCGAGGCCGGCGACCAGCTGCTCCGGGACGCCAAGGAGCTCGAGCATGCGGGCGCGTTCGCCGTGGTCCTCGAAGCGGTACCCGTCGAGCTCGCCCAGCGGGTCACCGCCTCGCTGTCGATCCCGACGATCGGCATCGGTGCCGGGAACGGCACGGACGCGCAGGTGCTCGTGTGGCAGGACCTGCTCGGTCTCAACCCTCGGCCAGCGAAGTTCGTCCGTCCGTACGCCGACCTGCGCTCGGTCATGACCGACGCCGTCGCGGCATGGTCAGCAGATGTCCGGTCCGGCGCCTTCCCGGACGCTGAGCACTCCTACACCTGACCGGCGAGCTGGCCCTCCAGGACGTCGCGGGCCTCGACCAGCGACGGGCCGTACCACATCAGGTGTCGCCCTGAGACGAGCCGGGTGGCCAGCCCGCGGAACTCCTCGGGACCGTCGTCGGCCGAGAACGCGTACGGCTCGTCCGGAAGCACGACCAGGTCGGCGCCGCTGCTGCGGATCTCGTCGATGCCGATCTTCGGGTAGCGCTCGGGGTGGGAGCCGAAGATGTTGCCGATGCCGAGCTGACGCAGCAGGTCGCCGGCGAAGGTCTGCGAGCCGAGGACCATCCACGGCCGACGCCAGATCGGCACCGCCGCCAGATGCACGGGTGCGCTGTCGTCATACGTGTTGGACCACACGCGACGCGCGTCGTCGAGCCACATGGGCCGGTCCAGGCCACAGGCAGCAAGCATCCGGCCCAGCGAGCCGAACGCCTCGGCCAGCGTCTGCGGCGAGGTCACCCACACGTCGAGGCCAGCAGCGCGCAACGCCTCGATGTCGGGCGGGCGGTTCTCCTCGTCGTTGGCCAGCACCAGGTCGGGGGCCAGCGCGACGATGGCGTCCACGCGCGGGTTCTTGGTACCCCCGATCCGGGCGACGTCGAGGTCGCCGGGGTGGGTGCACCAGTCCGTGGCCCCGACCAGCAGGCCGGGCGCAGTGACCGCGACCGACTCGGTCAGCGACGGCACCAAGGACACGACGCGGCGTACGTCCTTGGGCGCGACCCCCGGCGCCGTACCGAGGTCGTCGACGGCGGTCGGCTCAGACATCCGCGCCTCAGACATCCGCGCCTCAGACATCCGTGACGCGAAGGCCGGCGTGGCCCTTGTAGCGACGGTTGACCGAGATGATGTTGGCGGTGAGCGCCTCGACCTGGTGGGCGTTCCGGAGCCGACCGGCATAGACGCCGCGCAGCCCGGGGACCCGCTGCGCGAGGGCCTGCACCGTGTCGGTCGCTGCCCTGTCGTCACCGACGACCATCACGTCGGTCTCGATGGTGGGGACGCTGGTGTCGAGCAGCAGCACCGCACTGAGGTGGTGGAACGCGCCGACCACCCGTGACCCGGGGAGCAGCTCCGCGGCCTGCTCGGTCGCCGAGCCTTCGTCGACGGCGAGGGCGTAGGCGCCCTGCTTGTCGAAGCCCAACGGGTTGACGCAGTCCACGACGATCTTGCCCGCGAGCGCTTCGGTGAGGCCGGCCAGCAGCTCGCCATGGCCGGCCCACGGCACTGCGACGATCACCACGTGGGCGGCGCGTGCGCAGCTCTCGTTGTCCGTGCCGGTCACGCCGTGGCCGATCTCGGCGGCGATCCCGGCGGCACGCGCGGCGTCGCGGGAGCCGACCACGACCCGCTGGCCGGCGATCGCAAGTCGGAGCGCCAGCCCGCGACCTTGCTCGCCGGTGCCGCCGAGCACACCGATGGTGAGGCCGGAGACGTCAGGCAGGTCGCGGGGGTCCACGGGGGTCGGCTCGCTCACGTGTCGAATCCTCTCAACCTGGCGCGCTTGCGGCACGATGGGGCGTCATGGATGCAGCCCGGGTCGCGATGCTGCGCGATCTGCTGGGCTCCACCGGATGGGTCGACCGTACGCGCTCCTTCGCCAGGGTCATGAGGCGGTCCACCACGACTCCAGGCGGGCTGCTCCTGGTGGGAACTCCGGAGGTCGAGCCCTGGCACCTGGCCGCCCACCTCGACGACGAGTCACGTCTGTCGGGGATCGCCGAGCTGTCCCCCACACTGGTCCGCTGGAGCGCCCCGGTCGACGCTCCCCCACACCTGGCCTTCACCCTCGAGCGGCTCGAGGCCGCCCGGCGCGGCGAGACCGTGTTCGTCGTGGCCGAGGACGCCGCCCCGGAGAACCTGCTCGAGCGGGTGTCGGACGCGCGCAAGCACGGCGCCACCGTGCTCTCCCTCGACGGCGGCGATGCCGAGCTCCAGGGCCTCGCCCATGAGTCACTGACGATCGTGCAGCACGACCTCGTGGTGCCGGAGCTGACGTTCGACACGGTCCAGCACCTTGTCAGTGTCGCCGCTGGCGAGACCGACCGCATGGCGCGCAAGGGCTTCCGCGACCGGCTCGCGCGCGCCCTCGACGTCATCAGCGGGCCGGCGCCGTCGGGTCGCTAGAAACCGGTTGGCGCTGACGCTGCACGAGCGCCCATGATGACTTCCTGTGGCCGGAGGACTTGTTGATGCGCTGAGGCGCACCAGGATCGACACCACCCCGCTGCACACCTCGCGCGAGTTCCGGCTGCTCTTCGTCGGCGGCTCGATCAGTCGCGTCGGCTCGATGATCACGTACGTCTGCCTCCCGTTCCAGGTCAAGCAGCTCACCGGGTCCTTCGTCCTGGTCGGCGTGCTCGGGCTCGTGGAGCTGCTGCCGTTGATCGTTTTCGGGCTGTACGGCGGCGCACTCGCAGACGCTGTCGACCGACGACGCATGGTCCTGGTCACCGAGGTGGCCTTCATGCTCATGTCCGGTGTCCTGCTCGCCAACGC
>JANMWN010000309.1:0-10834 GCA_031394045.1 Sporichthyaceae bacterium | reverse complement strand
GCGCGATCGAGGTGCTGAGGCCGGTGGTGTGGTTCGACCGGCTCTACCTCGGCGGCGGCAACGCCCGCTACCTCCCGGCCGAGCCGGGCGACCTGGGCGACGACGTGATCCTCGTCCCGAACCTGGCCGGCCTCGTCGGCGGCGTACGTGCCTGGGACCTCCGGGCGACAGAGAGCAGAGGTACTCCATGAAGATCCTGGTCGGTGTCCAGCCGGACGCCCAGGGCGACGACGCGATCGCCTGCGGGGAGGCGCTCGCCCGGGCGATGCGGGCCGACCTCGTGCTCGCGCATGTGCACCCGACGCCGTGGCAGACGCACAGCGAGGCGGAGGGCGAGACCGCGGTCGACGCCGAGTGGCGTGCCTACCTCGTCGAGCAGGCCAAGGCAACCCTCGGCCGCTCGGTCAACCGGCTGGCCCGCGACGTCACGCACGAGCTGCGGGTGCACCCCCACACCTCGAGCGGGCGTGGACTGATCGAGGTCGCCGAAGAGGTCAATGCCTCGATCATCGTCATCGGCTCGGCACCGGGGGGCACGCACGAGCACCTGGAGGGCGGCTCGACGTCAGGACAGCTGCTGCACGGCGCCTCGGTGCCGGTACTGCTGACCCCGACGGGGTACGTCTTCCGCAAGGTTCCGGCGATGCCCAGCCGGGTGACCGTGGCCTACCAGCGCAGCCTCGACTCGACCGAGGCCCTGCACGCGGCCATCCAGCTCTGCCGGCGTACGGGCGCGCCGCTGCGGCTGGTGACCCTCGTCGTCCAGCCGCCGCGGATGCTGCCCAGCTTCCAGCACGCGCTGGACGAGCTGCGCTCGGACGCCCGGGGCTGGCTGGACCAGGCCCTGGTGGAGGCTCCGTTCTCGACCAGGCTGACCGCCGAGATCGCCGAGGGCGAGGACTTCGAGCACGCGATGGCGGCGGTCGACTTCAGCCCCGACGAGATTCTGGTCTGCGGCTCGGGCACGGCCGGCCCGTTCCGGCGGGTCTTCCTCGGCGACACCGCTCAGAAGATCCTGCGCGTGGCGACGGTGCCGGTGCTGGTCGTACCCCGGCACGCGGAGTCCGAGCTCGACCACACCCGCGCGATCCCCCGCGTCACGGAATGAACGAGGAGTCGTCGTCGACGGTGTCGAAGAAGCCGCCGACGACGTCCTCGATCTCGTCGAACGACTCGGCACAGAAGAGCAGCGGCTGGTAGTGCGTGATGTCGTAGGTCTGCACACCCATCCGCGCGATGTCGAGCGGGCGCAGGTCGGCGCGGGTGATCTGCTGGATCTCACCGTACGACGACAGCAGACCGGCGCCGTAGGTGCGTACCTCGCCCTCCTCACGCACCACGCCGAACTCCAGCGAGAACCAGAACACCTTGGACACGAACTCCAGCGCCTGCGGAGTGGTGACTCTGCGCGCGGCACCGCCGGCCGCCCGGTAGAGCCGCGCGAAGCGGTCGCTGGCCAGGCAGTTGCCGTGTCCGACCACCTCGTGGATGACGTCCGGCTCAGGCGTGTAGAGCGGCACGGAGTGGTGCCGGATGTACTGGGTGGAGTGGAAGCGGCCGTCGGCCAGCGAGCCGTAGAAGTCGCGCAGCGGGACCAGACCTGCGGCGGGTACGTACCGGAAGCCGGTCAGGGGTTCGACGGCTGCGGTGACCTCGTCGAGCTGCGGGATCCGGTCGGCGGGCAGGTGGATCCGCGCGGCACCGTCGCGGTACTCCCGGCAGGCCAGCCGCTCGTGCAGCACGGCTAGCTCACGGCTGACCTGCTGCCAGACGTCGTGCTCCTCGGCGGTGTACTGCGCGTGCGGGACCGGATCCCCGGGCGTCCACGCGAGCGCGAGCGCGGCGATGGAGTTGCGCCGGGCGCGGTAGACCGGGTCGCCGACCCCTGGGTGGTCGTCGGCGAGCTGGACCTCGACCGCACCGTCCGCTCCCTGGGTGATGGGGGCGTACAGCTGGCCTTCCTCGAACATGGGCAACGCCTCCGGGTTCTCCGAGCGCAAGAGCAGAATCGCACATCTGCGACCGCCGGTGTCACCCCTGAGGTTGCGGCAAGGTGGCGGCAGAGTTTGCGGCAGGGGCGACGGCAGGGGCGACGGCAGAGGTTACGGCGAAGCGAAGTTCGGGTTCTTGATCAGACCGAGGATGGCGCCGTCGGGCGTACGCACGGTCGCGGTGACGATGCCGTCGCCCACCTCGGTCGCCGGGGTGTGGACGGTGGCTCCTGCGGCGACGGCAGCCGCGACAGCTGCCTCGGCGTCGTCGACCCCCCAGTAGGTGAGCACACCGTCGGCCGGGTCGGCGTCAGGGAGCAGGCCGAGCTCGTACCCCTCGACCTCGAAGCCGATGTAGAACGGCTGGTCGAAGTACGGCTCCTGACGCAGGAAGTCCACCCACCAGGCCCTGGCCGCAGCCAGGTCGACCGCGGGGTAGATGACCGTGCGCAGGCCCAGCAGCGGGATCGTCATCCCGACACCTTGGCAGAGTCGGCCGGCACCGGGGAGTCGGCCAGCTCGCCCGTCGGCCTCAGCCGAGCGCGGCGCGCCGCGAGCCACGGCTCAGGCAGGCTCGCGACGGGTACGGCCAGCGCGAGGATCCCGCCGGCCACGATCCCGTCCAGCCAGAAGTGGTTGGCCGTCGCGACCACGACGATGCTGGTGACCAGGGGGTGCAGCAGGATCAACCAGCGCCACCGACTCGTGCTGACCTTGATGACGACGAAAGCGATGAACAGCGCCCAGCCGACGTGCACCGACGGCATGGCCGACAGCTGGTCGGCGATCCCGCTGCCGAACGGGCCGTAGACCGACTGCCCGTACTGCGTGGCGGTGTCGACGAACCCGAGGTCGGTCAGCATCCGCGGCGGTGCAACCGGGATCATCTGCACCAGCAGGCAGGTCCCCGTGAGCAGCACCAGGATGTTGCGGGCCCACGGGTAGCGGTCGCGGTGCCGCAGGAAGAGCCAGATCAGGAAGACCAGGATGCTGTTGATGTGGACGTAGAGGTAGAAGGTGTTCATCAGTCGCACGAGGTCGGGGTGCGGCAGCACGACGCTCTGCACCCACAGCTCGGTCGGCAGCGGCAGCCACCGCTGGATGGCCAGGATGTGGTACGCCCGCTCGAACGCGCCGGCAACCCGGGTGAGCGCCAGGCCGCCCGCGATCTGCCACAGCGCGAACAGCGCCATCACGACTGCGCCCTCGCGGGCGCCGGCCAGGACGACCTCGAGCCAGCGCCGCGGGGCGACCCGCCGACGACGCAGGACCAGCGGGCCCAGCAGGCCGATGACGGCGAAGATCACCGCGAGCGCCATGGCCTGCTGCTGCCGCAGCTCGAAGTGCGGCACGGGACCTAGCCGCCGGAGCCGAGGGCCGTACGCGCCGCGACGAAGGCGGCCACTGCGGTGTCGACGTCGTCGAGGGTGTGCGCCGCCGACAGCTGGACCCGGATGCGGGCGAGCCCCTTGGGCACGACGGGGAACGAGAAGGCCACCGCGTAGACCCCGCGCTCGAACAGCTGCTCGGCCATCTGCCCGGCGAGCACCGCGTCGCCGAACATCACCGGGACGATCGCGTGCTGCCCCGGCAGCAGGTCGAACCCGGCTTCGGTCATCCCCTCGCGGAAGCGCGCGGCGTTGGCGCGTACGCGTTCGCGCAGCTCGCCGGACTCGGCCAGCAGGTCAAGTACCCGTAGCGTCGCGGCCACGATCGAGGGCGCCACCGAGTTCGAGAACAGGTACGGGCGGGCCCGCTGCCGCAGCACCTGCACGATCTCGCGGCGGCCGGCGACGTACCCTCCGGACGCGCCGCCGAGGGCCTTGCCCAGCGTTCCCGTGAGGATGTCGATCCGGTCGCTGACCCCGAAGAGCTCAGGCGTACCACCACCGTTCGGGCCCATGAAGCCGACCGCGTGCGAGTCGTCGACCATGACCAGGGCGTCGTACGCGTCAGCCAGCGCGCAGATCTCGTCGAGCGGCGCGAGGTAGCCGTCCATCGAGAACACGCCGTCGGTGACGATCAGGCGGTAGCGCTTGTCGGCCGACTCCTTGAGCCGCTGCTCCAGCTCGGCCAGGTCGCGGTTGGCGTAGCGCAGCCGGTCGGCCTTGCACAGGCGTACGCCGTCGATGATCGAGGCGTGGTTGAGGGCGTCCGAGATCACCGCGTCGCGCTCGTCGAGCAGGGCCTCGAAGACACCACCGTTGGCGTCGAAGCACGACCCGAACAAGATGGTGTCCTCGGCGCCGAGGAACTGCGACAGCCGCTCCTCGAGGGTGCGGTGGATGGTCTGGGTCCCGCAGATGAACCGGACCGACGCCATCCCGAAGCCCCAGGTGACCAGGGCCTCGCGCGCGGCCTCGACCACCCGCGGGTCGTCGGCCAGGCCGAGGTAGTTGTTGGCGCACAGGTTGAGGATCGGCCGCCCGGCTTCGTCGGTCACGTGGGTCGACTGCGGCGACGACATGACGCGTTCAGGCTTGAAGACGCCGGTGCTGCGCATCTCGTCGAGCCGCCCGGTGAGCTCCTCGCGCAGGGCGTCGGTGACGCGGGACATCAGGCCTCCGACCAGTCGAGGATCACTTTGCCGCACTTGCCGCTGGCGGCGACATCGAAGGCCTCGTCGAAGTCGGTGTACGGGAACCGGTGCGTGATCACCGGGGCGATGTCGAGGCCCGCGCTGACCAGCACCGACATCGCGTACCAGGTCTCGAACATCTCGCGGCCGAAGATCCCCTTGATGGTGAGCATCGAGTGGATGACGCGGTCCCAGTCGAACCGGATGTCGCCGGACGGCAGCCCCAGCAGGGCCATCTCGCCGCCGTGCGCCATGGACTCGATCATCGAGTGCAGCGCGGCCGGAGCACCGGACATCTCCAGGCCGACGTCGAAGCCCTCGACCATGCCGAGCTCGGCCATCACGTCCGTGATCGAGGTGGCCGAGACGTCGACGGCGCGGGTGACGGCGCCCATCGAGCGGGCCAGCTCGAGCCGCTCGGCGCTGATGTCGGTGATGACCACGTGCCGGGCGCCCGCGTGCCGTACCACCGACGCGGCCATGATGCCGATGGGGCCCGCGCCGGTGATGAGCACGTCCTCGCCGAGCACCCGGAAGCTCAGCGCTGAGTGCACGGCGTTGCCGAACGGGTCGAAGATGGCGGCGACGTCCGGGTCGATCGGCCGCGGGTGCCGCCAGACGTTGGTGGCGGGTACGGCGACGTACTCGGCGAAGCCGCCGTCGCGGTCCACGCCCACGCTGACCGTGTTGGGGCAGAGCTGGCGGGCGCCGCCGAGACAGCTGCGGCACCGCCCGCAGACCAGGTGACCCTCGACGCTCACGAGGTCTCCGACGTCGACGGTGTCGACGCCTCTGCCCAGGGCCTCGACCCGGCCGGCGATCTCGTGCCCGATGACCACCGGTGTCTTCAGCGCGCCCTGCGCCCAGGCGTCCCAGGCGCGGATGTGCAGGTCGGTGCCGCAGATGCCCGTACGCAGCACCCTGATGAGTACCTCACCCGGGCCGGCAGCGGGCTCGGGGACGTCGCGCAACCAGAGCCCAGGTGCCGCCTCAGCCTTGACCAGTGCCTTCATGTTGATCTCCTCCCGGGGGACGGACCACTGTAGGCCAGACCCCTGACCCGCTCAGCCGTCGAGGAGGGCCGCCGCCACGGTGGACCGGTGCTCGGCCGGCGTCCCCGCGTACGTGCGGCTGGCCAGGGCCCGCTTGTAGTAGCGATGGGCGAGGTGCTCCCACGTCATGCCGATCCCCCCGAGCACCTGGATCGCGGCCTCCGTGGCGACGACCGCCGCCTCGGTGCCTGCAGCCTTGGCCGCCGCGCACGCGCTGTCGACGACGCCCGGGTCGACGGCGTCGGGCTCGGTCTCGGAGGTGGCGACGAACCAGGCGGCCCGGTACGCGAGCGACCGGGCCAGCTCGGTGCGTACGAACACGTCGGCGATCCGGTGCGAGACCGCCTGGTAGGTGCCGATGATGCGGCCGAACTGCTCGCGCTGGCTCGCGTGCGCGGTCGCGTTAGCCAGCGCCCACTGCGCGACGCCGACCGACTCAAGGGCCAGGCCGGCTAGGGCTCGGCGGCGCATCGCACCAAGGATGGTGGTCACCCCGGGCGAGTCGGCGGCCAGTGCCTGGGCGGGTACGCCGTCGAGCACCAGCTGGCCGATCCGCCTCGTACCGTCGGTGGTGTCGAGCATGCCGATCACCGGACCCGGGTCGGGGCGGTCGGCGAGCTCGACGAGGAACAGGCCCGGGCCCTCAGGGGTGCGCGCGAGGACGACGACCTGCTCGGCCGCGCCGAGGTCGACGACGTCGGACTTGGTCCCCGTCAGCAGCCAGCCCGCTGAGCCGTCGCGAGCATCAGCCCGGCAGGCGATCTCGCCGGGCGGCCCGAACGCGGCCGGCCCGCGGAGCTCGGCCCACGCCACCGCCGTACGCCTGGTCGGGTCCGCTCCGCCCGCCACGAGGGCTGGGGTCGCGATGACGCCGCTGAGCAGCGGGGCGGGCAGCAGCGCGAGCCCAGTCTCCTCGAGCAGGACGGCCTCGTCGAGGAACGTGCCCCCGCCGTCCGGGCCCGAGACCCCGACCCAGCCGAGGCCGACGAGGTCGGACCACAGCCCCTGGTCGTAGCCGCCGTACGCCCCTGCCGGGTCGGGCTGGTCGGCGAGCTCGTGCAGGCGCTCGGCCGGGAGCCGCTCGGCGAGCAGGCGGCGGACGGACGTACGCAGCTCGTCCTGGTCGTCTGAGAACGCGAAGTCCACGGTGGTCCTTCTCTTGCCTGCTAGCGGGAGCGGGGGAGGCCGACGACGCGCTCGGCGATGATGTTGCGCAGGATCTCGGACGTGCCGGCCTCGATGGTGTTGCCGCGTGAGCGAAGCTGCTGGTAGCCCCAGAAGCCGCCGGCCAGCCGCGCCTCGGACCCGAGCACCTCTTGGGCGAGGTGGCTGAGCCGCTGGTTGGCCTCCGACCAGTGCAGCTTGGCCACCGACCCCTCCGGCCCTGGGACGCCGGTCTTGACCAGTGCCGTCAGCGCGCGATAGTTGGTGAACCGCAACGCCTCGAGGTCGATCGCGAGCTGCCCGACCTGGTCGCGTACGAGCGGGTCGTCGGCCGCTCGGCTGCCATCGGGACGTTCGGCGCGCACCGCCTCGACCAGCCGCCCGAGCAGCGACTCGTAGCGAGCCGTCAGGACGAAGCCGAGGGTCCCCCGCTCGTGCAGCAGGGTCGTCATCGCGACGCTCCAGCCCTCGCCGGGCCGGCCCAGCATCGACTCGCGCGGGACACGTACGTCGGTGAAGTAGATCTCGTTGAACTCCGGGTCCCCGGTGATCTGCCGCAGGGGGCGTACCTCGACCCCGGGCGCGTGCATGTCGACCAGGAGGTACGACAGGCCGCGGTGCCGTTCGGCCTCGGGATCGGTGCGCACGACCAGGATGCACCAGTCGGCGATGTGGGCGTAGGACGACCAGACCTTCTGCCCGTTGACCACCCACTCGTCGCCGTCGAGCTCGGCACGGGTGCGCGCCCCGGCGAGGTCGGAACCCGCCCCGGGCTCGGAGAATCCTTGGCACCACACCTCTTCGCCCGACAGCAACGGAGGCAGAAAGCGCGCCTTCTGCTCGTCGCTGCCCCACGCCAGGATGGTCGGGCCGGCCATGCCGAGGCCGATCACACCGATGTGGCCGGGGGCGTCGTGCCGCGCGACCTCCTCGAGGAAGATCCCCTGGTACGTCGGCGGAAGCCCGAGCCCGCCCACCTCCTTGGGCCAGGTGATCCCGGCGTACCCGGCGCCGTAGAGCTTGCGGCTCCAGGCCTTCATGAACTCGACGTCCTCCAGGCCAGGGGTCGGCTCACGGTCGGCCCAGCCCTGGGGCAGGTTGGCGGCGAACCAGGCGCGCAGCTGCTGGCGGAAGGCCGCCTCGTCGGGGGTGTCGCGGAAGTCCACGGGCAGCTCCTCAGGCCGGCACGGGTGGGTTGACGCTATAGCTGCCGTCGACGTCGATCGGGACCACCGTGCCGTCGGCCAGGAGGACACCATCCGAGCAGCGCGCCTCGATCCGCCCGCTGCCGAACTGCTCCTGGTACAGCGAGGCGTAGAGGCCGCCGACCCGAAGCAGCTCACGGTGGTTGCCACGCTCGACGACCTTGCCACCGTCGACGACGTAGATGACGTCAGCCGCCACGATGGTCGAGAGCCGGTGCGCGATGGCCAGCGTGGTACGTCCCGCCATCGCCAGCGCCAGCGCGCTCTGGATCAGCCGCTCACTGGCGGTGTCGAGGGCCGACGTCGCCTCGTCGAGCAGGAGCACCTTGGGGTCGTGCAGCAGGATGCGCGCGATCGCGACCCGCTGCTTCTCACCGCCCGAGAGCCGGTAGCCGCGCTCGCCGACGGTCGTGTCGTAGCCGTCCGGGAACGACATGATCCGGTCGTGGATGGCCGCCGCTCGCGCCGCCTCCTCGACCTCGGCGTCGGTCCCGTCCGGTCGCCCGTACCGGAGGTTCTCGCGGATGGTCGAGTGGAACAGGTAGCTCTCCTGGGTGACGAAACCCACGGTGCCGGCGAGGGAGGCGAAGGAGAGCCTGCGTACGTCGATGCCGTCGATCGACACGGAGCCCTCGTCGACGTCGTAAAGCCTCGGCAGCAGGTAGCCGAGGGTCGTCTTGCCCGCGCCGCTGGGGCCGACCAGGGCGGCGAGCTGTCCCGGACGGACCTCGAGGTCGATGCCGTCAAGGGTCCACGGTCCGGCCGCGTCGTAGCGGAACCGCACCGCCTCGTACCGTACGAGCCCCTTGGTCTGCGCCGGTGCCAGCGTCACCGGCGCGGGGTCCTGCGTGATGTCCGGCTCGAGGTCGAGGTACTCGAAGATCCGCTCGAAGTATGCGACCGACGAGCGCAGCTCGACGATCACCTGAAGCAGCTGACCGATCGGGAAGTACATCCGGGTCTGCAAGGTGGTGAACGCGACCACCGTGCCCGCGGTGATGCCGCCGGCGCCGCCGAGCTGCCAGCCCGCGACCAGGTAGACGAAGGCCGGGGTGATCGACAGGAACGTCTGGATCACCGTGAAGAAGCTCTGGCCGATCATCTGCTGGCGTACCTGGAGCCGGGCCATCCGCGCGTTGTCGGCGTCGAAGGAGGCGAGGTCGGCGTCCTGGCGATGGAACACCTTGGCAAGCAGCACCCCCGACACCGACAGGGACTCCTCGGTCAGTGCGGTCAGGTCCGCGACGGTGCGCTGGGTCGCCGAGGTCACTCGCCGTCGGCGCTCGCCGACCAGCTTGGTGAGCCAGAAGAACACGGGTACGAGGACCAGCGCCACGATGGTCAGCTGCCACGACAGGACCAGCATCGCGACCAGAGCCGAGGCGAAGGACACGACGTTGCCGAGGATCGAGGTCGCCGTCGATGTGACGACCGACTGCACGCCCGCGACGTCGTTGGTCAGCCGGCTCTGGATCTCGCCCGTACGCGTCGCGGTGAAGAATCGCATCGACATCTGCTGGAGGTGGCCGAACAGCCGGGACCGCAGGTCGCGCATGACCTGCTGACCCAGGACGTTGGCCAGCCAGGTCTGCACCAGCGACGCCACGCCGCCGACGATGGCGACGGCGATCATGATGGCGACCAGCTCGTACAGCTTGTGCAGGTCCGGCCCACCGGGGACGAACAGGGCGTGGTCGAAGACCTGCTTGGTGAGCAGGGGGTTCACCACACCGAGCACCGAGCCGGCGATCACGAGCAGGGCGATGCCGATGACCCGGCCGCGATAGGGCCGGAACAGCGCCAGGATCCGCCGGCCTAGCCCACTCAACGCGGCGTGCTCACGTACTTCACGTCGAGGTACTCCTGGATGCCCTCGGGCCCGCCCTCGCGGCCGAAGCCGGACTGCTTGATGCCGCCGAACGGCGCTGCCGGGTTGGAGACCAGCCCGCGGTTGAGCCCGATCATGCCCGCCTCCAGCGCCTCGATGAGCTTGAGCCCACGGCTCCAGGACTCGGTGAAGGCGTACGACACCAGGCCGAACTCGGTGTCGTTGGCCGCGGCGATGGCCTCGTCGTCGGTCTCGAACGTTGCGATCGGGGCCACCGGCCCGAAGACCTCCTCGGCCAGGATCCGGGACCCCGCCTCGACTCCGGACAGCACGGTCGGCGCGTAGAAGTAGCCGGCGCCGTCGTGCCGCACGCCGCCCGTGACCGGCTTGGCGCCGCGGTCGACCGCATCTGCGACCAGCTCCTCGACCTTCTCGCGGCCGGCCTCGTCGATCAGCGGCCCGACCTGGCTGCCGGCCTCGGTCCCGCGGCCCACGGTCAGGGCGCCCATGCGCTCGGCGAGCCGGCGGCTGAACTCCTCGGCCACGGACGCGTGGACGTGGAAGCGGTTGGCCGCCGTGCAGGCCTCGCCCATGTTGCGCATCTTGGCCAGCATCGCGCCGTCGACGGCCTTGTCGAGGTCGGCGTCCTCGAAGACCAGGAACGGTGCGTTCCCGCCGAGCTCCATCGACGTACGCAGCAGCTGGTCCGCGGCGTCCTTGACCAGCCCGCGGCCGACCTCGGTCGAGCCGGTGAACGAGACCTTGCGCAGCCGGGCGTCCTTGATGATCGGGCCGGTGAGCGCGCTGGCGCTGTTGGTGGTGAGCACCGAGAGCACACCCTTGGGCAGCCCGGCCTCCTCGAAGATCTGCGCGAGCGCGAGCATCGACAGCGGCGTCTGCTTCGCCGGCTTGACGATCATCGTGCAGCCGGCCGCGACGGCCGGGCCGATCTTGCGCGTACCCATGGCCAGCGGGAAGTTCCACGGCGTGATGAACAGGCACGGGCCGACCGGCTG
>JANMWN010000292.1:0-1955 GCA_031394045.1 Sporichthyaceae bacterium | reverse complement strand
ATCGAGTCGGTGGTGATGCGCTGCCTCGCCAAGCGACCAGCCGATCGCTTCCAGACCGCCGCCGAACTGCTCGCCGCGCTGGAGCCCCTGGCCACGCCGAGTGGCGGGCTGACCCCGACGGAGACTCGGCCGGTTGCGGCGATGACTGCACCCGTCGGTTCAGCACCATCAGCCGGGTCACGGCGGGCGCCGCGGGCGCCGTCATGATCGCCGCGATCGCGTGGATCCTGCTGAACCGTGCACCCGCAAAGGCCAAGCTGATTTCCAACACGCAGTTGACGCGCGCCGCTGGCATGGAAGAATTTCCGGCCATCTCGCCGGACGGGAAGTCGGTGGCCTACCGCGCCTTCGGTCCTGCCGACAGCGTGCCGCATGTGGAGTATCGCCGCACCGATGGGGGCGATGCAGTGCAGATCGCGGGTGGCAAGGTACCGATGGGATGGTCGCCAACCGGAGACCGGCTGCTGGTGTCCGGACCGGATGGCCTCCAGAGCCGACCGGCCCTCGGCGGGCAGGGGACGGTCATCGACCCGCGCGCGTTCACCGGGGGCTGGTCACCCGACGGCAAGCAGGTCGCGTATGTCCTCAGGGATTCGCTGATGGTCGGCGGCCTCGACGAGGCGCAGCCTCGCTTCATCACCAAGGCGCTGGACCCGCATTCTCCCGTCTGGTCACCCGACGGGAAGTGGATTGCGTTTGTCTCGGGCAATCCTGCCTACCTGACCACCTACAACATCGCGCCGAGTAGCATCTGGCTCGTCCCGGCCGCCGGCGGCACGCCAGTCCAATTGACCGCGACCGGTGGCATGAACATCAGTCCGACCTGGGCACCGGACAGTCGCCGACTGCTCTTCGTCTCGACCCTGGCCGGTGTGCGGGATGTCTACCAGCTCACCCTCACGAGCGCGGGCCGGCCACGCGGGGCACCCGTGCGTATCAGCACCGGGCTCAATCCGTCGCTGATCTCGCTCTCCGCCGATGGCAGCCAGTTGGCGTACTCGGTCGCGAGTTACCACGCCAACATCTGGAAGCTCCCAATCCCAACGAGCGGGTCGATCTCGACGGTGGGGGCGTTGCCGGTCACCAACGACCTGCAGACGATCGAAGCCCTCGACATTTCGCAGGACGGAAAGTGGCTCGCCTTCGATTCCGACCGTGAGGGCGCGCAGCAGATCTTCCGGATGCCCCTCGGCGGTGGTGTGGTGCAGCGGCTCACACACGGTTCGAGTCCCTCGTTCAGGCCCCGGATTTCCCCCGATGGCAAGGAGCTAGCATTCCACACCGTCCTTCAGGGCCTTCGGCGTGTCTTCATTGCACCAATGGACGGCGGGAACTCGACCCAGATTTCTCCCCGGGCCGCTCCGGATGAGCGAGCCAGCAGCTGGTCTCCTGACGGTCGCCATCTCGCATGGTACAGCAACACGAACTCGCCGCCGCAGGTGCAGCTGGCCACCCGCGATGATCAGGGAAAGTGGGGTCCGACCGTCACGGTCGCTTTTAAGGGACGTCTGTTATTCCCGAGTTGGGCCGATCAGGGCGCCGGACTCATCGGCATCGATTCTGCCGGGCACTTCACGCTTCAACCTGTCGATGGTGGCGCCTTCCGGCTCTTGAACGCCACTGACACCGTGACGAGCCGGCGCTTGGGAGAGACGACGGCAGCGCTCTCGAGCGACGGTCAAGTGGCCTACTTCATCTCTCGGGACGCCAATGTGGACCGACGCAACGATGGGATCGTTGCCTTGCGCCTCGCTGATGGGGAATTGCGCGAAGTCCTCCGTTTTGATGAACCGGCGCGACCGCACAGTTTTGCCTCGAATGGCATCGCCGAGCACGGCGGCTGGATCTATTTCACGCTCAGCGACTTCCAGAGCGACATCTGGGTGGCGACAGTGGATGGGCTGAAGCGATGAACGCGACCCTCGATCGGCTCACCGCGGCCCTCGCGGACCGTT
>JANMWN010000258.1:0-3319 GCA_031394045.1 Sporichthyaceae bacterium | reverse complement strand
AGGGTCTGGGCGTTCCCCAACCGCCACAACGGTGCGGTGTGCAGCTTGTCGAGCAACCCGTCGACCTGGGCGAGCAACGCCAACGCGTCCTCGCCAGGCCCGGTAGTGATCGACATGACCCGACCCAACGACGAGGCACCGCCAGTCCGAGGCCAAGATCGGACCCCGGAGTCGTTTCCCACAAACAACTTTTGGCCGACCTACGCCATGGCCGAAGTACGCCAATTCGGCTCAGTCGAACTTGAGCTCCTTGGTGCGCCTTGGCAGCAGCAGCACGAACACTCCCATCACGACAGCCACGACGAACAGCGCCACGAAAACCTGGTGAGTCGCATCCGCGAGCGCCGCGCGAAGGAACGACACCACAGCCGCCGGTACGCCGTCAGTGTGCCCACCCAGCACCAGCCGCGTACCGTCGACGCTGTCCGGCAGCTCGCCGGCGATCGCGACCAGCCGCGACGCAAACCTGTCCGACAGGACCGAGTTGGCGATCGCACCGAAGACCGCGACACCGACTGCGCTGCCGATCGAGCGGCAGAACATGTTGGTCGCCGTCACTACCCCACGGCGTTCCCACCCGACGACCGACTGCACGGCCACGACGGTCGGGTTGGAGGCCAGCCCCATACCCACACCCAGCACGAAGCAGGCCACCGCAACGTGCCGGAGCAACGAAGCCTGGCCGAGCGGCGTGAACAGCCAAGCACCGATGACCACGACCACGCTCCCGATCAGCGCCGCGTCGCGGAAACCCAGCCGCAGGTAGATCCGCCCGACCAAGGTCGCCCCCAGCGGCCAGCCGATCGTGAGCACCGCCAGGGTCAGCCCAGCCACCAGTGCGCCGGTCCCGAGCACTCCCTGCACGTACGTCGGCACGTACGAGCTCATCCCGAGGGTGATCGCACCGACGCAGAGCGCCACGAGGTTGCCCGCCACCAGGGTCCGCCGCCCGAACACCCACAGCGGCAGCACCGGTTCCGCGACTACCCGCTCGACGAAGATGAACGCGACCAGCGAGACCGCAGCCCCCGCGAAGACGAGCAGCCCGGTCGCTGAGCCCCAATGCCAGGCGACCCCGCCCTCGAGCAGGCCCACGATCGCCAGCGAGCACCCGACTGTCAGCAGCACCGCGCCGACGTAGTCCACGTCGTGCTCCTTGCGCGTCACCTGCTCCTTGAACGTACGGGCCAGGATCACCACCGCCACCGCGCCGAGCGGCAGGTTGACGAAGAAGATCCAGCGCCAGGACAGGTAGTCGGAGAAGATGCCGCCGAGCGTCGGCCCGACCACCGACGCGATCGCCCAGACGCTGGCCAGGTAGCCCTGCACCCGGGCCCGCTCCTCGACCGTGTAGAGGTCCCCAGCGATCGTCATCACCGTCGGCTGGACCGCACCGGCCCCGACTCCCTGGAGGCCGCGGAACACGATCAGCGAGGCCATGTTCCAGGCGAAGCCGCACAGCAGCGACCCTGCGAGGAACAGCCCGATCCCGAGGAAGATCACTGGACGGCGGCCGATCATGTCCGAGAACTTGCCGTACAGCGGAGTGGTCACCGCTTGGGTCAGCAGGTAGATCGAGAACAGCCAAGGGAAGTGCGAGAACCCGCCGATGTCGCGCACGATCGAGGGGACGGCCGTCGCGAGGATCGTGCTGTCGATGGCGACCAGGCCCATCGCCAGCATCAGCGCCCCGAGCACCGGCCCGCGCTCCGACCGCAGCCCGACGGCCGCGCCCACAGTCATGTCGCCAGCATCGCGTCAGACGTCGACGCGGGCGGCCCGGAGCAGCTGCGTGCGGTCGGCGATCTTGACCTGGGTACGCCCGAGCGACGCACCGAGCGCTGCCTCCGCGGCCTCGATCGCGCACCAGCCCTGCCAGGTCACGACCTGGACGCCGCGTCCGGCGAGAAGTGCCGGGATGGCGTCCGCCTCCCGTACCGGAGCCTGCGGCAGCGTGGCCAGGTCCTCGATCAGCGAGGCCACGGTCTCGTTGGCGTCGTGCTTGTTGGTGCCGATGACCCCCGTCGGACCACGTTTGATCCAGCCGGCCGCGTACTCGCCGGGCACGCGTACGCCGTCCCGTACGACCCGGCCGGCATCGGTCGGGATCACGCCGCGATCGTCGTCGAACGGCAGCCCCACCGTGGGTACGCCGCGGTAGCCGACTGCGCGGAGCACCATCTGCACGCCGAGCGTCAGGCCATCGGAGCCCGCTGCCGCTCCCGGGGCAGTGCTCTCGAGCCGCAGCCCGGAGACCCCCGCGTCGCCGAGCACCTCGACCGGCCGGAGCCGGAACCTGATGTGGACCCGCCGAGGCCGGCCCTGCGGTGTGCGCCCGGCCCACTCCTGCAGGGTCTCCAGGTTGCGTCGCACCGTCGGCTCGGTCGCCACCAGCTCCTGGCTGGCCTCGTCGAGGACGAGGTCGGCTGGGTCGACGAGGACGTCGGCACCGGCCAGCTCGCCGATCTCGCGCAGCTCCTTGGTGCTGAACTTCGCCTGCGCCGGACCGCGCCGGCCGATCAGGTGGATGTCCTGGACCGCGCTCGCGTCGAGGACCCGCAATGCGTGCTCGGGCAGGTCGGTCCCCCGCAGCTCGTCGGCGGTCTTGGCCAGGATCCGGGTCACGTCGAGGGCTACGTTGCCGACGCCGATCACGGCCACTGCGCGGGCATCGAGGGCGAACTGGTCGAGCGGCGCATCGGGGTGGCCGCAGTACCAGGCCACGAACTCGGTGGCCGAGAAGCTCCCAGGCAGGTCCTCCCCCGGGATCCCGAGCCGCCGGTCGACCGAGGCGCCGCTTGCGAAGATGACGGCGTCGTAGTGCCGGTGCAGGTCCTCCAGCGTGAGCTGGCTGCCGAGCTCGACGTTGCCCAGGAACCGTACCGACGGCTCGTCGAACACCTTGCGCAGCGCAGAGGCGATCGACTTGATCTTGGGGTGGTCCGGGGCGACGCCGTAGCGCACGAGCCCGAACGGGCACGGCAACCGGTCGAAGACGTCGACGGCCACGTCGCCGTGCTGGACGAGGGCACCGGCGGAGTACACCCCGGCCGGTCCGGAACCGATGACAGCGACCCGTAGCATCCGCCCACTCTGGCACCTGGGCACTCCGGCCCGCGCAGGAGGGCACGATCGGTAGAGTTCGGGGAATGACAGCGCCCGACCCCGAGGGCATCGATCCCGCGCAGCTCGCCGTCGCACTGCAGGTGTTCGCGCAGCTCGAGGAGCTCCCCGTCGAGCACCCCGACGCGGTGGCCGTGCGGCTGGCGACTGCCAAGCATTTCAAGGACGTGAAGCTGCGCCGGCGTGCCGAACGCAG
>JANMWN010000254.1:0-5532 GCA_031394045.1 Sporichthyaceae bacterium | reverse complement strand
ACCCGGGCACACCAAACAGAATCGTCGTACCGTGCTCCATAAGCTCGTGGCCCTTCGTCTGACTGCCTCAACACAGCCAGTGTCGGGGGGCCACGAGCCTCAGCCCGGCAACGCCACCAACGCGGCGTGCCCCATCAGAGTTGAAGAGCCACTTTGGTCCTCCACCTTGATAGCTGCTCCCGTGGTGGGACTTTTGGCCCTTTACTCGGTCGCTCGGGAAGAACACGGTGAACCATGACACTAATACCGCACAAGACCGATGCCCAACTGAAGACCGCCGTCGCCGATGAGCTGGCGTGGACTCCGAGCGTGAACGCCACGCACATCGGTGTCGCGGTCATCCACGGCGTGGTGACACTGTCCGGCGAGGTCGAAAGCTATCCCGAGAAGCGCAACGCCGAGAAGGCCGCGCAGCGCGTCCACGGAGTCACCGCGATAGCTGATGAGGTCACGGTGCGACCCGCCTGGGGACGGGTGAACGACACCGACATCGCCCGAGAGGCTGGCGAGGCGCTTGAGCGTGCAGTCGATGTGCCAGACGGCTCGGTAAAGGCAGTCGTCCATGAACACGTCATCAGCCTGTCAGGTAACGTCGCATGGCAGTACCAGCGCGAAGCTGCTGGGCGGGCGGTGCTGTACCTCAGAGGGGTGAGAGACGTCTCCAACCTCGTTACGGTCAAACCCGTCAAACCCCTCGTCTCGCCGGACGGTATCAAGAACTCGATCAACGCCGCGCTGGTGCGCAACGCGCAGCTTGAAGGAAAACACACCAAGGTGACAGCCGATGCCCACGGCGGGGTGACACTCGAGGGAACAGTGCATTCGTGGTCTGAACATCGCCAGGCTAGTCGTCTCGCCTGGTCGGCGCCAGGGGTCACCGCAGTCACCAACCATATCCACGTCGCCAACTGAGCCCCCAGCGTGGGCCGGAGCGCGTCGGGCAGCCAGGAAAACCCGGGTTCCCTGGGAGTCCGGTTGCCGAAATCAGGGCACGTGGACGGGGTGGTTGAGGCCCCGAACAGGCGTCGAAACTGCCGTCGGTGGCGGGGACGTCGAGGATGAGGTCACTGTGAGGCCTCACCTCCGCTGAGCCGATCATCACCACTGGTCGACTCTTCCTGGCGCAGGATCCTTCGCTGGAAGGAGCCGGAGTCTTCTACCCAAAACGGTGGGAACACGGCCGGGGTTCAAGGGGGGGTACACCATTCGCCGGGATCATTCATCATGCCCTCACGTTTGGGCCGAAGGGTCGGGGACTACCCAGGCTGGGTCGCCAACGGCCCCACCGAGGGAGGCCCAAAATGGGCTCGGCGCACGCCTTCGTGGACGAGTGCGCACCCCGTACTCCCTTGTAAGCAAAGCAGGAGGAGCGCATGAGCATCAAACGCAGCGGAAGGCTTGAGCCGCTTCAGATCGAGTTCGCGATCCGAGCCGCGGTCGCAGCGCCCTCGATCCTGAACTGTCAGCCCTGGCGGTTCCACGCGTACGACGGCCTGATCGACGTGCGCGCGGCGCCGGATCAGGCACCAGCGGTGCTGGACCCCGACGGGCGGGAAGTTTATCTGTCGTTGGGTGCCGCCGTGCTGAACCTCAGACTCGCGGTGAGTGCACTTGGGCGGCTACCGCACCTCCAGTTGCTCCCGGAGCCGTCGGATCCCCTCCTCGTCGCTCGCATGAGCGTGGGTGGGCCGGGCGAGTTGTCGAGGCTTGAATGGCCGCTCTTTGAGGCCGTCGCTCGTCGCAGAAGCAGTCGCGTCCCGTTCACCGGCGAGCGGGTCCCCCTCGAGGACTTCATGCACCTGCAGGAGGCGGCCGCAGCCGAGGGCGGTCACCTCGATGCGGCCACGGGCATCCACCGGAGCAGCGTCGTCGAGCTCCTACACGAGGCCGACCAAATGCAGCGCGACGATGCCACGCTGGTCGCCGAGGTGGCCCGATGGACCGTGGACCTACGACGACATGACCTGGGGATCCCGCCGCAGTCGCTGGGCCCCCGTCCGCACAATCCGTCGGCGATGGTCCGTGACATGACCTTGGGCAGCGGGCTCGGTGACCGTCCCGTCGCTGACTTCGAGACCGGCGCCCTGCTTGCGGTCTTGTTGACCACCGGAGACCACCCGATCGACTGGCTCCGGGGCGGCATGGCGCTCGAACGGGTGCTACTCACGGCTACGGTTCGCGGCCTGTCGGTCGGGGTCCTCTCGCACGCCACCGAGGTCGCGCAGCTGCGCTCGCTGGTGCGCGACACGAGCAGCAGATGGAGGAATCCGCAACTGGTCCTCCGGTTCGGCCGCGGCGACCCCATGCCACCGACCCCCCGGCGGCCGCTCGAAGAGGTACTCCACATCGATTGAGCTGGCACTCGGGGCGGCGCGTCCGTATCTCGCTCGAAGAGCAGCGGTCTTAGGGCTGGCGCCACAGCGGGTGGGGCAGGCAACGATCGTCCCGGGACCACCTGGCGCTTCCTTCATTGGGCGGTCAGCCGGGGATCGCGCTGGTTGAGCGGCGGGCCCATCGTTCGACTCTTATCGCCGACCAGCCCAGCACACCCGCTGCCACGGCGATTGCCGCATCGCCGGCGGGGAGGGCGACTGTGCCAAGCAGGTCCTGAAGGGCAGGAAAGTATACACCTGCTAGGGCCAACAGCAGCGAAGCGGAGACCGCAACAGGCAAGAACACGTTCTGCCGGGTCAACAGGTGTGGCCGTAGACCTAGTGCCACCCCCAGCTGGAGGCTGGTCAAGGCGACAAAGATCATGCTCTGCCACGCCCGCCCGGTGTCTTGTGCCCACAGGCCGAGCCCAAGGGTGACCACCGACAGCACTACAGCAAGAACTAAGACACGCTGCCACAGCCCGTCACCGAGCACGCTCTGCTCCGGCGGGCGCGGCGGTCGATGCATGAGGCCCTGCTCGGCTGGCTCTGCCCCCAGGGCGATCCCGGTAAGGCCGTGCGTGAGCAGGTTGATCCACAGGATCTGAGCCGCGAGCAAAGGCACAGCTAGCCCCCTGAAGGGTCCGACTAACATCACCAGGATCTCAGCGGCTCCTCCGGACAGGCCGAACACCAGGAACCGCCGGATGTTGGCGTATACGCGGCGACCCTCTTCCACTGCTGAAACAAGGGTTGCCAGGTCGTCGTCCGCGAGCACCAGGTCGGCAGCTTGGCGCGCGACCTCTGTTCCGTTGTGCCCCATGGCGACGCCGATGTCCGCGCGGCGCAGGGCGGGACCGTCGTTGACGCCGTCCCCCGTCATCGCGACGACCGCGCCACGGTCTTTCCAGGCTTGGATGACGTCGAGCTTCTGCTCCGGGTTTGTCCGGGCGAAGACTCTGGGCACAGTCAGGTCGAGGACTTGGCCGGCGGCGATCTGGTCACCGGTCGCGACGGAGCCTTGGAGCCCGTCGTCCTCAGCGTCCAGCAGGCCCACCCGTACGGCAACCGCCTTAGCCGTGGCCGGGTGGTCGCCCGTAATGAGAACCGGCACGATCCCCGCATCTACGCACGCGAGGATCGTGGACCGAGCGGCCGGCTTCACCGGGTCGTTCATCGCTACCAGACCCAGCAAGAGCAGGTCCGCGGCCGCCTCGTTGGCTCCTTTCGCGACCTCACCGGCCGCGACCGCTAGGACACGAAATCCCAGGTCCGCCAACTTAGAGGCTTGGCGCTTGGCCTCGTCCCAAACCAAGGCGTGCCGGCCAGCGCCGTAGCTTGCATATAATGCCTCCACCGAACCTTTGGTGATCACCAGGCGGCGCGGCGCGGCTCCAGCCCGCTCGTGAGTCGTTGTCATGCGCTGGCTACCGCTGTCGAACGGCACCTCGCCGACCCTTGTGTACTCACGGGCCAACTCCGTCCGGGACAGCCCGATTTTCCCGGCAGCTACCAATATCGCGACCTCGGTCGGATCCCCCAGGCCACTCCAAATCCCACTCGCGCCAGCCGGCGCGACGAGAGTCGCGTCGTTGCACAGCGCTCCCGCGCGCAACAACGCAACCACGTCTGGCGCCAGCGTGGGATCAAGCACCCGGCCTTCCGAGAACAGCTCTCCGCGAGGCTCGAAGCCCTCCCCGGAAAGACTCACGGTGCGCTCAGGAGTCCAAAGGCGCTCCACAATCATCTGGGCCAGCGTCAGGGTGCCGGTCTTGTCGGTTGCAAGAACCGTCACCGACCCGAGCGTCTCGACCGCCGGTAGGCGCCGAACGATGGCACTACGCGCCGCCATCCGGCGAGCCCCCGTAGCAAGGCTGAACGTGACGACGGCAGGAAGCGACTCAGGCACGGCCGCCACGGCGAGACTGATGGCCGTGACCACCATCAGCTCGACCGGCTGGCCACGCACCAGACCTGATATCAAGACCACGGTGCACAACGCGACCGCGACCAAAGCGAGCGTGCGACCCAAGCCCGACAGTCGGCGCTGGAGCGGTGTCGGCTGGACCCGGGTATCCATCAGTGCCGCAATCTGGCCCAGCGCGCTGGAAGCGCCGGTGCTCATCACCAGAAGGACTGCCCGGCCCCTGACCACCATCGTGCCCGATGACAAGCCCTCGACGACCTCCTGGCCACGCGGCCCTCGTTTACCGATGGGGACCGACTCACCTGTCAGGGCTGACTCGTCGACGATCAGTGACGATGCTTCGAGCAACTCGCCGTCGGCGGGGACGATGTCCCCCTCTCCCAGCAGAACACAATCCCCGGGGACCAGGCCCGCTGCGGACACCGACGCCTCGAGGCCGTCCCGCCGGACCCGGACCAAACGGACGCTCAACTGGGCCAGCGCCGTCACGGCCCGGTCCGCACGCAACTCTTGGGCCACCCCGACCGTGGTGTTGACGACGACCACCAGTGCGATCACCGCAGCGTCGGCCAGATCACCGGTGAATATTGTTAGTCCGGCCGCCGCGAGCAGCACCACGATCATCGGGTCACGCAGTTGCACCCCGACGCTGGACCAGACCGAGACACGCCGTCGTTGCCGCACCTCGTTCGGGCCAGACTGAACTAGGCGCTCCACCACCTCGGCAGTCGACAAGCCCGTGAGCAACACGCTCTCATCATTGCCACCGAAAGCATCGCCGGCCAGGGACGTAGGTCCTCGACCAGATCGACGCGATGACGAGGCCTCGGCGCTGCCGCCACGTCGGCGCCGGATCGAGGTCGTCGATCTCGTTGACCTCCCGGTGGGGTCCAGGTCCGGGCCCGGGATTGGGCGTAGCCGACAGCCCACGTCGCCCTGCGGGTCACGACGTCTCATGCAAAGGGGCGCAGGAGCAACGCGATAACGCGAGGGCGGGCAGAGGTGGCATTGTCGACACCCCCATGAGTGTGCCCCCGGATCAGTTGCGGCTTGGAATTCTGGCTACCTCGAGCAAGGAGAACGAGTTCCGGCTGCCGATCCATCCGCAGCACTTCGACCGGATCGATGAGGACCTGCGGGCACGGATCGTCCTTGAGCACGGCTACGGCCACCACTACGGCGTCTCCGAGGAGCATCTTGCGGCCCAGGTTGCCGGAATGTGTTCGCGTGAGG
>JANMWN010000244.1:0-3657 GCA_031394045.1 Sporichthyaceae bacterium | reverse complement strand
GCGATGCCGTCGGCGTACTGCACCACCACGACGCTGCGGCCGCGCGCGATGCCCTTGCGGGCATAGTCCGCCTTGTCCTTGATGATCTGCTCGGGCGAGACGTAGAAGGGCATCGACACCGGGGGGTCCTCTGCAGTTCGGTCGGGCTGGCTAGGAGTCGCTGGTTGGAGGCAGTAGCTGGCTACGTGCTGCGCAGGCCTGTGGGTCCGTCCGGCCGGGCCAGCCTGGCCTCGACGACGGTCTGCACGACGGCACCGATCTCGTCCTGGGGGACGCGGCGGAACCCGTTCGCGGTGACGACCACCACCACCGGGAAGATCTTGCGGGCCAGGTCCGGCCCACCGGTCGCGGAGTCGTCGTCGGCCGCGTCGTACAGCGACTCGACGCACACCGCCACCGTCTCGGCCTCGTTGAGCTCGGGGCCGTAGAGCTTCTTCAACGAGCCCCGCGCGAACATCGAGCCCGAGCCGACCGAGTGGAACGCGTGCTCCTCGTACCGGCCACCCGTCACGTCGTACGAGAAGATCCGGCCGGCCTGGGTCTCGAGATCGAAGCCGGCGAAGAGGGGGACGACGGCCAGCCCCTGCATGGCCATCCCGAGGTTGCCGCGGATCAGAGTGGCCAGGCGGTTGGCCTTGCCGTCGAGCGAGAGCTGGGTGCCCTCGATCTTCTCGTAGTGCTCGAGCTCCACCTGGAACAGCCGGACCAGCTCGATGGCCAGCCCGGCTGTGCCGGCAATGCCCACGGCCGAGAACTCATCCGCCGGGAAGACCTTCTCGATGTCGCGCTGGGCGATGACGTTGCCCATGGTGGCGCGCCGGTCGCCGGCCATGACGACGCCGCCGGGGAAGGTCGCCGACACGATCGTGGTGCCGTGCGGCGCGTCCACGTGCCCGGCGGGCAGGGTGCGCGAGCCGGGCAGCAGCTGCGGCGCCTGCTCGGACAGGAAGTCGCTGAACGAGGAGCTGCCCGGGGTCATGTACGCGTTCGGCAGCCCACCACCGGCACCGCCCCCACCAGAGCTCTGGGCACGAGGCTCCACCGGCTACTCCCCGCCCTTCTGCACGAACCCGCGGACGAACTCCTCGGCGTTGGTCTCGAGGACCTCGTCGATCTCGTCGAGCATCGCGTCGACGTCCTCGTCGATGGCGGCCTTGCGCTCTCCCACGGCAGCCGAGCCGGGGTCAGCCGCATCCGGCTCGGTCTCGGTGTCCTCGCTGCGCCTGGACGCATGCTCCTGACCGCCGCTGCCGGTGTCCTTGCTGCTCATGGTGCCCCTCCCGATCAGACGATGGGCTGACTCTGACCTTACAAGTCGGCAGGCCGGGTGCGCCCGGTGAGGGCCTGCGGTTGCATCGTGTCGGTCCGTGTCGCTCCCGAACCGGTTCACCCGCACGGGCGTAGCAATCCGACTACGCACAGTGATACACCTTGACTCATGGTCAGCAACGGTCCGGGGAGGACCTAGCGGCCGCTTCGGCGCGCTCCAGACATGGGTACCTCCCCTCACCCTTCAGGACGGCGCCGTGATCGCGCCGTCCGACTCGTCGATGCCCTGACAGCCGGCACCACCGCCGTCGCCGTGCTTGCCACCGGAGTGGTCGCCGCGGCGATGGGATCGGGTACGGCCGCCGCGTCGGCCGCCGCCGTTGCGTCCCCGACGTCGGCCTCACCTGAGCCCTCCTCGGCGTCCCCGGAGCCAACGCAGCCCACCACGAGCGGGCTGCCGGCGCCGAGCAGGAGCCCGGACGGCACGGCCGGACCACCCAGCACGGTACGACCGCTGCAGAAGCCGACGCAGTCACCTAGTGCGGCTTCGACCGCCAAGACCCGCGCGACGACCCAGGCGCGGCCGACCCAGCCGCCGACCAAGAAGGCCGTGCCGCCCAAGCCGACTCCGACGAAGGCGAAGCCGACGGCGTCAGCGACGAAGACGCCGACGCCGACTCCGACACCGACACCGACCCAGCCGCCTCCACCGACTCCACCGACTCCTCAGCCCTCGCCGAGCGCCACGTCCGGCGGGTCGTGAGGTGGCCGGCGAGGCTGCCGAGCTGGCGCAGGAGTGGCCGCTCTGGGGCGGCACCGCTCGGCTGGTCGTACGGGGCACCGGGCTCGCTGAACTCAAGGCCGCCCGCGTAGCCGTCGACTCATCGGTCATGGCGGTCGACAGGGCGTGCAGCCGGTTCCGGCCTGATTCCGAGGTCTCGATCCTGGCTGCTGCGGACGGCGGGCCGCACCCGGTCTCGCCGCTGCTCGCCCAGGCGATCGCCGCGGCACTTCGGGCGGCCGCGCTCACCGAAGGCGCCGTCGACCCCACGCTCGGCACCGCGCTGGTCGCGGCCGGCTACGACCGTGATCTCGCCGAGCTTGCCGCATTCGACGACGGCCCCGCGACGCCGAGCCCGACCGTGCAAGTCTCTTTGCGGCGCACGGCTTCCTGGCACGACATCGAGCTCGACCAGGAGGCTGGCACCGTGCGTACGCCGCCCGGGGTGCTGCTCGACCTGGGCGCGACCGCGAAGGCGCTGGCCGCCGACCTGGCAGCCCAGGCCGCGTACGCAGCCACCGGTGTGCCGGTCCTCGTCTCACTGTGCGGCGATATCGCGGTGGCGGGTACGCAGGCCGACGAGCCCTGGGTGGTCCGCGTCGTCGAACGCCCTGACGACGTCGACGGACCGCTCGTGCAGATCCACGACGGTGGGCTGGCCACGTCGACCACCCGGGCCCGCCGCTGGGTCCAGGCGGGCCGTCCGATGCACCACCTGCTCGACCCGGCCACTGGGCTTCCGGTACGCGAGGTCTGGCGCACTGTCACCGTCGCCGCCGGCTCGTGCCTGGACGCCAACATCGCCTCCACCGCCACGGTGGTCAAGGGCGCAGACGGGGCCACCTGGCTGGACGCGACCGGTCTGCCGGCCCGGCTGGTCAGTGCCGAGGGGGATGTACGCGGGCTGAACGACTGGCCGGTGGAGGCAGCGGAGGTCGCGTCGTGACCTGGTACCTCGCGCGTGCCCTCGGGCTGGTGCTGCTGGCCGTGTTCACCGCGTCGACCGCGCTCGGCATCCTCAGCAGCACCGTCCAGGCCGGCGGCCGGGTACCGCGCTTCGTCGCGACCGACCTGCACCGCCGGATCAGCCTGCTGGCCATGGTCCTGCTCGTGGCGCACATCGTGGTGTCCGTGGCCGACAGCTACGTCACCATCACCTGGCTCGACGCGGTGGTCCCCTTCGTCGGCACCTACCGTCCGATCTGGATGGGCCTCGGGACCCTGGCCTTCGACCTGATGATCGCGGTCACCGTGACCAGCCTGCTGCGGCACCGGATGAACCCGACGGCCTGGCGCGCGGTGCACATCAGCGTGTACGCGGCCTGGCCGGCCGTGGTGCTGCACGGGCTCGGCACCGGGTCGGACTCGCGTCGGGCGCCCGCTCTCGTGCTGACCGGTGTCTGCACCCTCGTCGTGCTCGCAGCGGTCGCCTGGCGGCTGATGGCCTGGCCGGCGGCACTGACCCGGGGCCGGTTGGTCGGCCTGGCCGCACTGCCCGTCGCCTCGCTCCTGGTCGTCGTGTGGGCCTGGAACGGGCCGATGGCCGCCGGCTGGGCCAAGAAGGCCGGCACTCCTCCCCCGCCGTCGTCCTCCACGAACGCGCCGGC
>JANMWN010000219.1:0-6337 GCA_031394045.1 Sporichthyaceae bacterium | reverse complement strand
TCGCTGCGCCCGTCGTGCTGGCCCTGGTCGAGCTCGTGCCGCTCGAGCCCGGTCTCGCGCCGGCCGCCCGCACCGATCGTCACGCCGACCTCGACCAGCTGGGACGGGTCGGCCCAGCCACGGACCTTGGGCCCGGCGATGGCGATGGACGGACTCGCGTCGACGGCCACGAGCAGCTGACGTAGCGCCTCGGGGTCCGGGGCGGAGTCGTCGTGCAGCAACCAGAGCCACTCGACGGCCGGCCCGTCGGCGCCGGTCTCCGAGGGCAGGCCCGGTGCGTTCTTCCCGGCATCGACGACGTGGTGGACGGCGGCACCGAAGCCGGTGTCGCGGGGCATCGTCACGACCGCGGAGGCGCCGAGTGCCTTGGCCAGCAGCAACGAGGTCGCATCGTGCGAGCCGGTGTCCACAGCGATCACCAGCTGTGGCTGCCGGGTCAGCCGTCGCAACGCCGTCAGGGTCTTGGGCAGCCACCGGGCGCCGTTGTGCGCCACGAGGACGGCGGTGACCAGGTGCCGCGGGAACGTACGCGTGTCGGGTTCGGCCGGACCGGTGTAGTCGTCGATGCCCTCGAAGAAGTCAGCGACAGGAGCGACCGGCAGGTCCGACGCAGCCGACACCGCCGGGGGGTCTGCGGGCAGGCCGGACCCGGGGCTGGAGTTTTCGGTCCGGGGTGTCGGCATACGCGAGGGGTGGTGCAGGTGGTGGGGCCCGGTCAGCTGACCCGACCGTTGGCCCAACCCTAAGGGACGGCGAAGGAGCGGGCGGTCAGACCGCTTGCTTCTTCAGCCGCCGACGCTCGCGCTCCGACAGTCCGCCCCAGATCCCGAAGCGCTCGTCGTGAGCGAGGGCGTACTCCAGACAGTCACCCTTGACGTCGCACCCGGTGCAGACCTTCTTGGCCTCGCGGGTGGAACCGCCCTTCTCGGGGAAGAAGGACTCCGGGTCCGTCTGGGCGCACAGCGCACGTTCCTGCCAGGACATCTCGTCCTCGCCACCGTGCAGCGGAAATACCACGCTCATCGGCGTGCCCTCCTCGACCCTGGTTCCGGCGGGCTCGGTGACATCGGTGGCATCGGTGGCATCGAGCACGGGCTGGAGTCCGACCGGAAACGACATGCGTGGAATTACACGCGCGTCGCTACCAGGAAGTCAAGCGGCAGAGTGCTATTTATTGGCCCGGATCACGATCCCGTACGTCGTCGTACGCTCCCGTGGCACTCGTCCGATGCCTCTGATGACGTCCTTGAGCTGGTCCGCGGTCATCTGCGAACCGTGCTGCGAGCCCGCCATCCGGCTGATGGTCTCCTCCATCAAGGTGCCGCCGAGGTCGTCGCAACCACCCTGCAGCATGAGCTGGGTTCCCTGGGTGCCGAGCTTGACCCAGGAGGTCTGCACGTGGTCGATCCGCCCGTGCAGCAGCAGCCGAGCGAGGGCGTGCACGGCTCGGTTCTCCTGCTTGGTCGGGCCCGGCCTGGCCACGCCCGCGAGGTAGACCGGCGCGTTGGTATGGACGAAGGGCAGCGGCACGAACTCGGTGAACCCGCCGGTCTCGTCCTGGATCGCGGCGAGCCTGCGCAGGTGGACCAGCCAGTGCCTCGGATGGTCGACGTGGCCGTACATCATCGTCGAGCTCGACCGGATCCCGAGGCGGTGGGCGGTCGAGACGACGTCGACCCAGGCCGAGGTCGGGAGCTTGCCCTTGGTCAGCACCCAGCGGACCTCGTCGTCGAGGATCTCGGCGGCCGTACCCGGGATGGTGTCGAGCCCAGAAGCCTTGGCCTCGCTCAAGAACTCGGCCACCGACAGGCCCGTGCGGGCAACGCCGTTCATGACCTCCATCGGGCTGAACGCGTGCAGGTGGATCTCCGGCGCCGCCTTCTTGACCGCCCTCGCGAGGTCGAAGTACGCCGTGCCCGGCAGGTCCGGGTCGATGCCGCCCTGCATGCAGATCTCGGTCGCGCCCAGGTCCCACGCCTCGGCCACCCGTTCCGCGACCTCGTCGAGCGACAGCGAGTAGGCGTCCGCGTCGGTACGCCGCTGGGCGAACGCGCAGAACCGGCAGCCGACATAGCAGACGTTCGTGAAGTTGATGTTCCTGTTGACGACGTAGGTGACGTCGTCGCCGACCGTGTCGCGGCGTACGTCGTCGGCGATCGCACAGACCTCGTCGAGGTCGGCGCCGTCGGCCGCGAACAGCGCCAGCGCCAGCGACTCGTTCGCCGGGTCGAGCAGGGCGGCCGGCCGGTCGCGTGCGACCCGCATCGCTGCAGCCAGGTCCCCGCTCAGCGACGAATTCCCGTTTGATCCAGCCGTACCGACCGTCGTCGCTGCGACGGTACGGGCGTCGTCGCCGACCGCGGCCCAGTCCCCGTACACCTCGTCGAAGTCGGTGCGACGGTCGCCGGTACGCCCGATCGTGTCGACCTCGACGTGAAGGTCGGTACGACCCGAAGAAGCCTGACCCCACAACGGGTCTGGCTCCTGCCAGGGCAGGCCCGAAGCGCGTACGCCGACCCGCGCGAGGCCCGTGGCAGGGTCGGCGAGCGCGGTCACGTGAGCCGTCACCCGAGGGTCGATCCACGGCACCCCGGCGCGTACGTAGCCCGGGTGGACGGTCAGCCTCGGCGCCAGGGTGAACCCGGCGTCGGCGGTGAGAGCGGCAAGCTGCTCGACGGCAGGCCACGGCCGCTCGGGGTTGACGTGGTCGGCCGTCACCGGCGAGACGCCGCCCCAGTCGTCGACCCCGGCGCGCAGCAGGGGGCCGAGCTCGTCCGGCTCGGACAGGTTCGGCGGCACCTGGAGCCGCAGCCGCGGCCCCAGCACCACCCGGGCGACGGCGACCGCCGCGAGGTACTCCTGCGCGCCGAGGTCGGGGACGCCGCGCATGGCGGTGTCGTCCTTGGCACGGAAGTTCTGGACGATCACCTCCTGCACGTGCCCGTGGCGTCGCGCGGACGCCCGGATGGCGAAGAGGGACTCGGCCCGCTCGAGCATCGTCTCGCCGATGCCGACGAGCACCCCGGTCGTGAACGGGATCGATAGCCGGCCGGCGTCCTCCAGCACGCGGAGCCGGACCGCAGGGTCCTTGTCCGGCGAGCCGAAGTGCGGCTGGCCCGGCTCGGTGAACAGCCGCGTCGAGGTGGTCTCGAGCATCATCCCCATCGACGGCGCGACCGCCTTCAGCCGGGCCATCTCGGCCCAGGACATCACTCCGGGGTTCAGGTGCGGGAGCAGCCCGGTCTCCTCGAGCACGAGCACGGACATCGCGCGAACATAGGCGAGCGTGTCGTCATAACCCCTTGCGGCCAGCCATTCCCTGGCCACCGGCCAGCGGTCCTCGGGTCGGTCGCCGAGGGTGAACAACGCCTCCAGGCAGCCGGCCGCGGCGCCTGCCCGGGCGATCGCCAGCACCTCGTCCGGCGAGAGGTACGGCTCCAGCCCCTCGGCGGCCAGCCGTCCCGGCACCGTGACGAACGTGCAGTAGTGGCAACGGTCGCGGCACAGCCGGGTGAGCGGGACGAACACCTTGGGGCTGTACGTGACGACACCGGGCCGTCCGGCTGCCGCGAGGCCCTGGTCACGGACCCGCGACGCCACTGCGAGCAGGTCCTCCAGTGCGGCACCGCGCGCCTGGAGCAGCTCGGCGGCCTCCAGCGCGTCTAGCACCTTGCCGTCCCGTGCCCGCGCGAGCACTCGCCGCATCGAGTTGGCCACCATGGTCGAAGCGTACGTTCGGGGTCAGGCCGGTCGGATGCCGGAGCCCCTCCACGTCAGCGTGACGATCCGGCGCAGCTCGACCGGGGGCTGGTCGGCGAGCTGCACCGCAACCTCGGGCTCGCGGTCCGCGGGCAGGCAGAGCCGGCGCGTGACGAGGGCGACCCGTTCCTGCGGCGTCATCGTCTCGGCCTCGGCCCGGACCCAGCGATCGACTGTCAGCGCGCGGACGTCCTGCTCGTGCAGCACCGCGACCAGGTCGTCGGCGGAGGGGACGTCCGGTCGCCGCAGCCCGTGGAACTTCTCCCACAACGGGTTCAGCCAGGTCAGCGGGTGCAGCGGCGGGATCTCCACGACGACTCGGTGGGTGGCGGCTGCGGTGAGTGCGGCGACGAACGGCCCGATCTCGGCGACGTTGAACGCGACGTGGTGGCAGACGACCACGTCGTGCACACCTGCCTCGACGGCCAGGTCGGGCCAGGACCCTTGCAGGGTACGGATGCGTACCGGCGGTCCGTCGCCTTCGCCGGCCAGGGCCGTGGCGCGGTCGGAGAACGCCGCGAGCATCTCGGCGCTCGGGTCCAGTGCGGTGATGGCGCTGGCCCACGGCATCAGCGGGAGGCTCGCGGCGCCTGCGCCGGCGCCGACGTCGAGGACGGTTCCCGCCGTGCCGCTGATCGCCTCGGCGTCCTCGAGCGCCTCGACCGCGCGCTCGAACGAGGCACCCGACGGGGCGAGCACCTCGGCGTCCGCGCGGGCGGCGAACCGGCTCACGGGGTGCCCCCACGGGCTGCGCCCGGCGGCTGCCAGGATCTCGTCCGGCACGGACCAGGTGGCGAGCGCGTCGCCCCACCGACTGGCTGCGGAACCGGTCACGCGCCGAGCGTAGCGGCCCCACGGTCGGCCACCGGGGAGGCTGCCTGCCAGGATGAGCGCGTGCTCATCACGGCCCTCGCAGGTGGAATCGGCGGCGCGCGATTCCTGCGCGGGCTCCTGGCCGAGCTGACTGCGCGCGACCCGGGCGGCTCGTCGCAGGTGACCGTCATCGGCAACACCGCCGACGACATCACGCTCTTCGGGCTGCGGGTCTGCCCCGACCTGGACACCGTGATGTACACCCTCGGCGGGGGCATCCACGAGGAGCAGGGCTGGGGCCGGTCCGACGAGACCTTCACCGTCAAGCAGGAGCTGGCCGCGTACGGCATGGAGCCGCAGTGGTTCGGGCTGGGCGACCGTGACTTCGCCACCCACATCGTCCGCTCGCAGATGCTCGCGGCCGGCTACCCGCTGAGCCAGGTCACCGCGGCCCTCTGCGCCCGCTGGCAGCCCGGGGTGCGGCTGCTCCCTATGACCGACGACCAGGTCGAGTCGCACGTGATCATCGAGGACGAGCAGGGCCGCAGGGCGATCCACTTCCAGGAGTGGTGGGTACGCATGCACGCGAGCACCCCGGCGCTGTCGATCCTGCCGGTCGGGGCCGACGACGCCAAGCCCGCGCCCGGCGTGCTCGAGGCCATCGCCCAGGCCGACGTCGTGCTCCTGCCCCCTTCCAACCCCGTCGTCTCGATCGGCACGATCCTGGCCGTGCCCGGCATCCGCGACGCGATCGCCGCGACCACCGCCCCTGTCGTCGGGGTGTCGCCGATCATCGGCGGCGCGCCGGTGCGTGGCATGGCCGACGCCTGCCTGACGGCGATCGGCGTGGAGACCTCAGCCACCGCGGTCGGCCGGCTGTATGACGGGCTGGTCGACGGCTGGCTCGTCGACGATGCGGACGCCGACGCCGTGGGCGCTCTGGACGGGGTCGTCGTGCGGGCCCTGCCCTTGTACATGACCGACCTTGTCGCGACCCGGGCGATCGCCGCCGCCGCGCTCGACCTCGCCGCCGAGCTCGCGGGCGGGCGACCGTCGAGCAAGCCGTGACGGCGTACGCGGTCCATCCGGTCGTGGGGCTGCCCGAGGTGACGACCGGTGACGACCTCGCCGAGCTCGTCGCAACCGCCGCCCCGGACCTGGCCGACGGCGACATCCTGGTCGTGACGAGCAAGATCGTGAGCAAGGCCGAGGGCCGCACCCTCGCCGCTGGCGATCGCGAGGCCGCCATCGACGCCGAGACGGTCCGCGTGGTGGCCCGACGCGGAGCGACCAGGATCGTCGAGACGAGGCACGGCCTGGTGATGGCGGCCGCGGGGGTGGACGCCAGCAACACCCCCGAAGGCACCGTGGTCCTGCTCCCGCTGGATCCCGACGCGAGCGCACGGACGCTGCGGGCCGGCCTCGCGGACCGCCTCGGCGTCGACGTCGGCGTCATCGTCAGCGACACCTTCGGGCGACCGTGGCGGACCGGCCTGACCGACGTAGCGATCGGGGTCGCAGGGCTCGAGCCGCTCGACGACCATCGCGGCCGGGTCGACGGCCACGGCAACACCCTCGAGCAGACCGTCGTCGCCGTGGCCGACGAGCTGGCTGGCGCCGCAGACCTGGTGAAGGGCAAGCTCGGCGGTGTCCCTGTCGCCGTCGTACGCGGCCTCGGTCACCTCGTCGTCGCCGGTGACGGGCCGGGTGCCGTGGCACTGGTCCGACCCGCCAACGAGGACATGTTCCGCTGGGGGCATCGCGA
>JANMWN010000194.1:0-3775 GCA_031394045.1 Sporichthyaceae bacterium | reverse complement strand
TGCTGTCCATCGGCGGTCAGCACCCGGCCACGCACGGGGCGCTGCGGCTGGCCCTGGAGCTGGACGGCGAGCAGATCGTGCACGCCTCGCCGACGGTGGGCTACCTGCACCGCGGCGCGGAGAAGCTGTTCGAGGTGCGCGCCTACCGGCAGATCATCGTGCTGGCCAACCGCCACGACTGGCTGTCAGCGTTCGCCAACGAGCTCGGCGTCGTGCTCGCCGTCGAGCGCATGCTCGGCATGGAGGTACCGGTCCGGGCGGTGTGGGCGCGCACCCTGCTGGCTGAGCTGAACCGGGTGCTGAGCCACCTGATGTTCCTGGGCGCCTTCCCGGTGGGCGGCACCGAAGGGGCGGGCGGTGCCATCGGTGCCGCCGGATCCACCAGTGCGCCGCTGCTGGCCGCCGTCCGGGAACGTGAGGCGGTCCAGGCCGTCCTCGAGGAGGTCTCCGGCGGGCGGATGCACTACATGTTCAACCGCGTGGGCGGCCTCAAGGAGGACCTGCCCGAGGGCTGGGCCGGGCGGGTACGCGCGGTGGTGGCCGGGCTACGGTCGCGGCTGCCGGCTCTTGGGGCGTCCGTGCTCGACGACCCGGGCGTCGTGGCGCGTACCCGCGGGGTCGGGGTGCTCTCGGCCGAGCAGGTCCTGCAGTACGGCGTCAGCGGACCGATCGCGCGGGCCTCCGGCGTGGGCATCGACCTGCGGCTGTCGGAGCCGTACCTCGCGTACGCCGAGCTGGGATCGGCCCTGCGCCTCGTGACGCGCACCGAGGGCGACTGCAGGGCGCGGCTGTCGGTGCTCGTCGAGCAGGTGGACGTCAGCCTCGACATCGTCGACGCGTGCCTCGACCAGCTGGCCTCCCTGGCCCGCGGTCCGATCAACCTCAAGCTGCCCAAGGTGGTCAAGGCACCCGAGGGCGAGACGTACGCCTGGACCGAGAACCCGTTGGGCATCAACGGTTATTACCTGGTGTCACGGGGCGAGAAGACGCCCTGGCGGCTCAAGCTGAGGTCGGCCTCGTTCAACAACGTGCAGGTGCTCGGCGAGCTGCTGCCCGGGCACACCGTCGCCGACCTCGTACCCATCCTCTGCTCGATGTTCTTCATCGTCGGAGACATCGACAAGTAGCCCTCCCCGGCATCACGCAAGTCTCGTGCCAACCTACGGACTCAGGGGGCGAGCGAGCCTTCGGCGGGGGCGAACACGACAATGAGGGTCAGGTCCGCGGTGATGTCCAGGAACCGGTGCTCCTCGAGGGCGGGTACGAACAACGTGCTGCCCGGTCCGACGTCGACCCGGTGTCCACCGCTCTCGAACGCACCCCGGCCCGAGACCACGACGTAGATCTCGTCCTCGGTGTGCGGGGTCTGGTCGTCGACGCCGCCGGCCTTGATCGAGTAGGTCCCGAGCGACAGCGCCGGCACCCGCAGGTGCTCGACCCAGTGCGTGTCGAGACCATCATCGGTGCCGAACGTCGCGGCCTTGGTCAGGTCCTGCATCGCTCAGGCCGGGCGGGCGAAGGCGGACCAGGTGCTGGTCGGCTCGTACTCCGCCTCGTCGGGCCCGGCGCCCTCGGCGATCCCGGGGGCTGCCGGCGCTGCGGTAGGTTCCGACGTCGGAGTGGTCAGGTCCAGGATGCGCATCGTGACCGCGGCCCCCGGTTGCTCGAGCTGCAGCTCACGGACCACCCACGAGGTGACGGGCACCTCGACGGGCGCCGAAACGGCGGGCTGGAGCGGTACTGCGAGCGGCTGGACCGGCTGGAGGGTCGGGGCAGGCTGCACCAGCGGAGCCACCGGGGCCACCGGGGCCACCGGGGCCGTGGTGGCCGGCACCAGCGGTGCGGCGACCTCCTCCTGAGCAGCGAAGACGCGCTGGATCAAGGGGATGTCGAACGCAGGGGCGACATCGCTGGCGGGGCCAGCGGAGGCCGCAGGTGCAGCAGCCACGCTGACGGCGGGGAACTCAGCTGTGAGCACGGGGACGAAGCCTTCGAGCGAGGTACGCAGCCGCCCGATCTCGTCCACCAGCACCTCGACCGCACGGCGCAGCTCGCCTTCACGGGCGACGCCCTCGAGGACGCGGCGGTGCAGCTCGTGACCCTCGTCGCGGTTGCGCTGCTCAAGGATGCGCAGCCGGTCCTCGGTCCGGGCCAGCGACCGGGTCGACGCCCGTTGCAGCCGCGAGAGCATCAGCAGCTGGAACGAGCTGACGATGGCGAGACCGACGACACACAGCCGCAGCGCGCGACCGCTCGGCTCGCTGGCGGCCAGGGCGACAGCGCCGCCCGCGACCGCGATGGCTATCAGACCAGCAAGGCCCCCGCTCTTGGCGCGGGGCCGCGAGTGTCGACCACGGCTCATGCGCGGAGCGTAATGCTGCAAACGGCACGAAACGTCCTCTTACGGCGTGGCGCGAGCCGCAAACTACGTACCGTGCTAACTCGCTCACTCTCCGCTTACGCTTTCGGCGGCCCCATGCCCGTCAGATGGAGGGCTCGGGTGGGGGTGGGAGTCGGCAGATCCGCTCGAGGACAAGCCCAGCGACCACCAGGACGCCGGCCGCGAGTACGCACAGCCCGGACACGATCGCGACGTGCCGGCGGTAGTCGATGGACAGGTCGGTGAGCGCCGTCGCGAGGAACCCGCCGTACCCGCCGATGAACAGCGCCCCCGCCCGCGACGAGGCGAGCGACAGGACGCCGAACCGCGCCGACACGAGGGGCTCGACCGGCCGGTGCCCCTCCTCGCCGCGCAGCCGCGGCCGCAGCAGCAGAGCCGAGAACAGCACGCTGACCCCGAACAGGGCGATGACCACGGCGGTCGGCCAGGGTACGTCCGGCAGCGACCCGCGGTTGTTGGTCCACACCCGGAGCACCGCCCAGCTCACCGCGCCCGACACGAAAGCGATCGCTGTGAGCAGCCGCCAGGTCGTGGGCCTCACGCGTCGCACCGTCGCGCAGTCAGGACGACGTCCGCGCGCAGCCGTGCCCCTGCCCGGTCGTCGGCCGGCAGGGCGGCCAGCAGGTCAGCCACCGCACCGAGACCCGGCAGCTCGTACGCGGGATCGACGTCGGCCCAAGGTGCGAGGACGAAGGCCCGCAGGTGCGCCCGCGGGTGCGGCAGCAGCAGCGCCGGTTCGGCCGAGATCGCGCTGCCGTGCACGAGCAGGTCGAGGTCGAGCGTGCGCGGCCCCCACCGCACCTCGCGAACGCGGCCGTGCGCGGCCTCGATCGCGTGCAGTCGCGCCAGGAGTTCGGGGGCGGACAGGTCGGTGTCGGCAACGAGCACCGCGTTCAGGAACGCCGGCTGGCCGTCGGGCCCACCGACGGCGTCCGTCTCGTACACCGGCGAGACCGCGAGGATCGTCAGGCCCGGTACCGCGGCCAGCAGGTCGAGCGCGGACTGCAACGCCGCCGCGCGGTCACCCAGGTTCGCCCCCACGGCCACCGCGACCGGGGTCACCCGCGGCGCCGGGTGATCGACACGGTGACGTCGTCGAACGGAACCGTCAGCGGCGCCTGTGGCTTGTGCACGGTGACGCGTACCTGCTGCACCCTGGGGTCGGCGAGGCAGACATCGGCGATCCGCTCCACCAGGGTCTCGATCAGGCGTACCGGCGGGCCCTCGATGACGGCCACCACCGCGGTACCGACCGACCCGTAGTCGACGGTGTCGGCGAGGTCGTCGGACGCGGCCGCCGCCGAGGTGTCGAACATGAGCTCGACGTCGGCCACGAACTCCTGGCCCTGCGCCGTCTCGTACTCGAACCAGCCG
>JANMWN010000160.1:0-13600 GCA_031394045.1 Sporichthyaceae bacterium | reverse complement strand
TTCCGTGAGGAGGGCCGCTTGGGTACGCGGTTCGGCTCTTGGGGTCGCGGTTCATCGACCACGAGGGACTGGTCGCCGAAGTCGGCGACCACGGTCAGCCGGCCTCCGAGGGCTTCGACGTAGGACACCAGGGTGCCGACTTCCGAGGCAGTCAGTTGTCCGCGCTCTATCTGTGACACCCGGACTTGCGAGACGCCCATCTGGGCTGCGACGTCGCTCTGGGTGAGCGAGCGGCTCTTGCGGACTTCGGCCAGTCTGGCCGAACGCACAGAGGTGAGTAGCTCAAACCTTCCCGCCTGGCCCAGCGCCGGATCCACGCCGGCCTCCTTGCGCACGTCTTCCCATTTGCGGGCCATCACCGTCACCTCTTCTGTCGTATGCGTCGCTGGTAGCGGCGTTCCGCCATCGGAATCGCCTTGCTGTACCAGCCCTGCCAGTTGCCAGCCTTGTCGCCCGCGACCAGCAGGACCGCCTGGCGATCGGGGTCAAACACGAACAGCAGTCGGACCTCGCCCGCCCCGGAAGACTCCGGTCGCGAGTTCCTTCATTTTGTGAATCGTCGAGCTCTTGATCCGGTAACCGAGGGTCGTCCGAGGCCGTACTCGGCCAGGGACATCGATCACTGCTTGGACTTGAGCCGCCGTCGCCTGATCGTCGGCCGCGAGTGCGAGGAACCAGTCGTCGACCTCGTCAGTGAGTATGATCGACTAGCCCGCACCCAATGATAGAAGCCCTATGACATAGAAGTCAAAACTTCTGGGGCGACTGTGCCTCTCCAAACGACGAAGACCTGTTGACGAGTCCGGCAAGGCGAGCTGCGTGAGAACCGGCGTGAGAACCAAAACTCCGTCAAGCGTGGATAGACAGGGTGTTGACCGGTCTGCTGCGGTAACTCGCATCGCGACAAACGTGCAGGTCAGAGCGTTGTGAGGGCTCCTATGGTGAACGGAGGGGAGCCCCGGACAAGGGCTTGGGCAGACCTACGGATCAGAAGGTTAGGGGTTCGAATCCCTTCGGGCGCACCCAGCTTGACTCGCGAATCCCTTGATCATCAAGTGGCACACCTAGACTCAAGATCCTTTGATATCTAGCGCCTGTCTAACCTCGGAACACCAGGGCGTACCGAACAGCGTCAGCAGTCTGCGCTTGAGGTGGACGCACGGCACAACCTGGGCACCCGCGACAGCGATCGCCACGACAAGGACTATTGCATCGGACCCGCAGCCGCTTCAGGCATGCCTCCCGACGTGCTCGGCCAGCCCGGCTGAGACGAACGAGTCCAGCCGCGCCAGCCATCCGGTCGCACCGATCTGCGCGTAGGTGGCCCGCGCGTGCTCAAGGTGCGGGGCGGCGTCGACAGCGCGGCCCTGGCCGGCCAGCCACCGGGCGAGGTCTTCCTCTGAGCGGGCGCTCCAGCCGACCGCGCCGAAGTCGGCGAGGGCCGCGACACCGGCACGGAGATCGGCCTCGACCTTGACCGGCTCGTCCCCGCGGGCGGCTCCGACCAGGCCCTGCAGGTTTCGCAGGTGAGCCGCGACGGCCGTGGACAGCAACCCGGGCGCCGCGCCCCGTACGGGCTCGAGGAGACGTTCGGCGAGGGGCACGTCCCCGGCCGCGAGCGCGGCCCGTACCAGGGGCGGCCAGAAGTGCATGAAGTCGTCCTCGAGACCGGACGAGCTGAGCTGGTGCGCCAGAGTGGCCTCCGACAGAGCGGCGGCACCCTGTACGTCGCCCTGCGTCAGCAGCCGCAACGCGTCGAGGGAGCCTCGGGCGGCCAGGTCCCATGAGCTCAGCGCGGTCTCGATGTCTGGCAGTGGCGGCAATGGCTCGCCCTGCGCGTCGGCCAGGTAGGCCTCGACGACGGCGAGTCCCCATCGCACTGTCGGCGTCGTCGCGGTCTCGACGGCCTCCTGAACCACCTGCCGCGACTCCGCCAGCCGGCCAGCGGACCACAGCGCCGAGGAGCAGTTGCCGGCCGCGTAGTCGGCCATGCCGGACACGCCGGCGCGGCGGGCCATGTCGCGCGCCTCGAAGAGCGCGTCAATCGCCGCCGGCAGGTCGCGGCTCATCAGGACCGTGCTCAGGTTGATCAGGGCGTGAGCGAGCGCACCGGGGAGGTCGTGCGTCCGCGCGACGTCAGCGGCCCCTTCGTACAGGGCTCGGCTGATCCTGGGGCCACCCGTCGCCTGGTAGCGACCACCCATGTTGATCATGGCCTTGGCCAGCTGCTCGGGATCACCGACCGCTTCGGCCAGGAAGACCCGTCGTTCGACGTACCTGCCGGCTCGAGCCAGGTCCTCGAGCTCGAAGTGCGAGTTGGCCAGCGGGCCGGCGAGGCTCAGCAGGGCCCGCTCCGAGTCGCGGATCCCCTCCAGTGCCTGCCAGCGCGGTTCGGCCAGCGCGATCACCCCGTCGAAGTCCGAGAGGATCTGCAGCGACAGGGCGGCGATGCCCGCTGCGGAGCCCGCGTCGATCGGCCGCTCCAGCTCGTCGTACAGCTCCATGGCCGCTTGTGCGTGAGCTGCGCCCCCTTGGTAGTCGCCGGCATCCTGGGCCGCCTGCCCGCAGGCGAAGTGCAGTCGGGCCCGGTCCTCGATGTCGGTGCTCCGAGCGAGCGCTGCCTCGAACCGGCGGCGGGCCTCGGCCGACGATCCGAGTGCCTTCGCGCGGTGGCCGGCCCGCTCGAGCAGCGCGCACGCCCTCGGGACGAGGTCGCCCAGGTCGGCGTCCATGCTCCCCATGGCATCGACGGCGTCGAGCAGGTGCTGCGCGATCACGACGGTGAGGTCGTCGCCCGGGTCTGGCTGGGTGGCGAGGAAGTCGGCTGCGGCGACGTGCCGCTGCTTTCGATCACGACGGGACAGCGTGCCGTACGCGACCTGGCGCACGACGGCCTGCACGAACCGGAACTGCCCTCGCTCGGCCGAGAATCGGTCCTGCTGGACGGCGATGATCTCCTTGCGCTGCAAGGCAGACAGGGCCTCGTCGATGCCAGCGGGGTCGGCGCTGACCGCGATGAGACCCGCCTTGGTGAACGATGTTCCGAGCACGCTGGCGTTGGCGACGACGGCTCGCTCGCTCGGCGACAGGGCATCGAGCCGAGCGGCGACGAGTGCCTGCAACGACGCGGGGGCACCGATCGCGGCAAGGTCGAGCTCGACGCCGTCGGCTGGCACGTAATGGCCCTCGCGAGGTACCACAGCGTCCCGGTCGATCAGTGCCCGTACGGTCTCGATGGCGAACAACGGCACGCCCTCGGCGCGCGCCACGAGGGCGGTCCTGACCTGCGCCGGGAGCCCGACCACGAGTCCGTCGACCAGTGTCGCCATCGCCGCGTCGTCGAGGGGGTCCAGGCGGACCACGCTGGCCCGCCGGCCGCCGAGCTCGGGTCGCCGCGTCAACAGCTCGGGCCGGGCGAGCACGAGTACGAAGATCGGCGCGCGCGCTGTGGCCAGCATGGAGTCGAGGAAGTCCAGCAACCCGTCGTCGGCGAACTGGGCATCGTCGATCACTAGGACGACCGCGTTGCCGCCTTCGCTGAGCCGCTCTAGGAACGCCGTCCACGCGGAGAACAGGTCCTCGCGGGCGAACCCGGCGCCCTGGCTCGCGCCGACGAGGGCGGCCAACCGTGGACGTAGCCAGTCGCGCTCCTCGGGTACCGGCACGAACGTCGCCAGGCCAGCCTCGAGGCCGGCCGTCACGGTCTCGCCCGAGTCGGCCTCGGTCAGCCCCAGCCGGGGCCGTAGCGCCTCGGCCAGCGCCCAGAAGGCCACCCCGTCCCCGTACGACAGACAGCGCCCACGATGCCAGCGCACCGTCGCCGTCAGGCCATCGACGTATTTCTCGAACTCCCACGCCAGCCGGGACTTGCCCACCCCAGGCTCGCCGTCGACCACGACCAGGCGCGGGCGAGCGGACTCCTGGGTGGAGTGGAACAGCTCCTTGATCACCCGTACCTCGCGGTCGCGCCCGGCCAGCGGTGCCTCAAGCCCGTCGACCCGCTGCCCGCCGCCCACCTCCGCGACCACCGCGCGGGCCTGCCAGAGTCGAACCGGGCTGGCCTTGCCCTTGAGCAGGTGCTCGCCGGCATCCGCGTACGCGATCGCAGCGGCAGTGAGCGAGCGGGTGCCCTCGTCGACCCATACCGACCCGGTCTCGGCCACAGACTGGACGCGGGATGCGGTGTTCACCGCGTCGCCGGCGACCATGCCCTCCGCGGTGGCGCCGACCGTGACGGCTACCTCGCCCGTGACGACGCCGACCCGTACAGCCAGGTCAGGGGCGCCGAGGTCCTCGCCCATCGCCGAGATTGCCTGGACGAGCTCGAGAGCAGCTCGTACCGCGCGCTCGGCGTCGTCCTCGTGGCTGATAGGTACGCCCCACACGGCCATGACGGCGTCACCGATGAACTTCTCGACGGTACCGCCGTATCGGCCGATGACCGTACGACACTGCGCGAAGTAGCGCGAGAGAAGCTCGCGGACCTCCTCGGCATCACGTGCCTCCGCCAGTGGCGTGAACCCGACCAGGTCGGCGAACAGGACGGACGTGACGCGCCGCTCCGCCACCGGTCGGTCGGGCACCCGGACCGGGTCACCGACGTTCGCTGCGGCGGCGTCGAGCACGGTCCCGCATTGCCCGCAGAACCGGCCGCCCTCGTCGGCCGCCCCGCAGGACGGGCACGAGCGGACCAGCACCATCGACGCGCCGCACTCACGGCAGAACTTCGTCCCGTCGTCTGGCGTCTCGGCGGCGCAGCGGGGACAGGTTGTCACGCGCTCGCCTCCCAACTGGTGTCGCCGACCGACCCTGGCGGACTAGCCGGCCGACGGGATCCTCACCCGAAAGATATCGACCTGGTCCGCCGTAGTGGTCGCTTTCGGGAGTCGCGCCCTTGTGTCCAGTCATCCTGGCTGCCCGACCCGACCCGTCGCGTCGGCGACTTGGCCACTGGCTCCGCGGCCATTCCGACTTCTTGGTCGAGTCGCACCGGAGTGAGCCCGAGACTGACCCAGGACTGACCCAGGACTGACCCAGGACTAACCCTGACCGCTGCCTCAGTTGCCGGCGCCATCACCGCTGGTACTGGCCCCGTCACCAGACGAGCTGGTGGGCGGTGTCGAGGAGTTGTTTCCGTCCCTGCCGTCCGTGCCGTCCGTGCTGGGTCCGCTGCTAGAAGATCCCGAGTTGCCATCTACGCCGCCGGTGTCGGCCTGGTCTCCGCCCTCACTGGTGTGGTTGCCGCCTCCTGCGTCGCTGCTGGCCCCCGGCGACGGCGATGTACTCGTCTGGGGTCGCGGCTGGGGGTGCTTGGTGGGCTGCCCTGGGGACGTGGGCGTCAACGCGGCGAGGGAGTCCGAGAGTTGTTGCCAGCGAACGAGCAGCGCTGTGCGCGGCGCCGATGCCGGAGCTTCGGCGAGCAGGCTGGAGGCACCCTTGAGCAGCTCTCGCGCCTTCGCGAGTTCGCCGGCGCTGGGGACGGACTGACCGCGGGCCGTCGTGATGATCTTCTGCGCTTGGTCGAGAGACTTGGTCGCGTCGGCGAGGAGCCGTTCATCGGCCGAGGGGCCGCCGAAGATCACTTGGTGGGCCGGGTAGAGGAAGGAACCGGGCGCGGCCGCTGCGACCCCCGTTCCTGCAAGAGCCAGGACCGACGCGGCGACAGTGGCCACGACCAGACGGCGTCGGGCTGGCGCGCCTGCTCGTACCCTGGAAGGGGTGGCGCTGCTCCGTGACTGAGTGGCTTCCAGGCGGGAGTCACCTGGGCAGGTCCCGGGCAGCTGGCTGGCGTGCAGCTCGACGTCGAGACGGTCCAACCAGCGGGCGAGGTCGGCGGCAAGGGGATCGCCGGGGGGCGGGTATCGGTGCGCGATCTGCTCGATCAGTGTGTCTGAAGCTGCGATCTGCTCGAACTCGATGGGGTCTGGAAGGTCGCCAAGCGACGGCGGGTTCAGATTGCTCATCGAAGTGCCTCCAGGTCCGCTGACTGGCGCAGCCTGGTCAGGGCTCGGTGCTGTGCCACCCGTACCGCACCCGGGCTCATGCCCAGGACCTGCCCGGTCTCCTCGGCTGAGAGACCGGCGGCGATCCGCAGAAGCAGGATCTGGCGCAGCTGACCAGGAAGCGTGCTCAACGCAGCGTCGATCCGGACCATCGCGTCGCCTGCCTGAGCGACATCCGAGGGGCCGGGAGACAAGTCGGCCCGCTCCGGTGCATCGTCGTGCAGGTCCTCGCGTCGCCGATAGCTGGCTCGGTGCCACATCGCCACCTTGTTCGCCGCGATGCCGAAGACGAACGCGGAGACGGAGTGATCGGCGGCCTGATGACGAGGCAGTGCCTGGATCATGGCCATGAGCACCTCCTGCGTCACGTCATCGGCCGCCTGCGGGTCCGGCAGGTGGGCACGGCAGTAGCGGTAGACGGCGGGCCGGAAGTGCCTGGCCACCGCATCCATCGCGACAGGGTCACCCCCCATCGCGGACTGCGTGATCTCGGGCTCCAGCGGCTCGTTCATCCACCCTCGTCGTTGCCGGGACCGACCGTGTCGTTACACACCAGGCCGGTCGGTTATGTATCGGCCAGCCCGTTGACGGCCTGAACCGGTCGCCCGGCCGCGACCCCCGGGCCGGACCCCTGATTGGGTCACCGACCCCTTCGACTCGACCGTCCGGGTGACATCGGTGAACTGCCGGTAACAGCGAGAGCCCGGACGGCAACGACCGTTACGAGCGCCGGAACCACCGGCGAACGCCCAACACCAGCCAGGAGAACCCATGAACCGAAAGAACCTCGCGGCCCTCGCCGTCGCGAGCCTGACCATCGCCGCTGTCGGCGCGCTGGCCGCACCGGCCTCCGCGGCTGCTCCTGCCGCGACCACTGTCTCCACCGAGCTCCCGGGCGTGGGAATCTCGGTGGACTTCAACCTCGACGAGTCCGGTGACGTCACCGACTCGACCATCGACGAGGGCGACGGCCAGGACAACCAGGACCCGACGCAGGCACCGGAGCCGACCGACACTCCGTCGACGACGCCTTCTGCGGACCAGTCCGGGGACAACCAGGGCGACAACCAGGGCGCGAACGACCAGTCCGGGGACAACCAGGGCGACAACCAGCCGCCGACTCCCGAGCCGACCTCAGGATCGGGCGACAGCGGCTCCGGTGGCTCCGGTAGCTCGAACGACCAGTCCGGTGGCGGCGACAACTAGCGCTGACCGGGGGAGGGCGGCAGGGCTACGGCGACCAGTCGTAGCCCTGCTCGCCGCCTCGACGGTCAGCATCCTGGCACTCACCGGTTGCGGCGGCAGCTCGCCCGAAAGCAGCACGCAGCCGACCGGCTCGGTATCGGCCGCGGCGGCCGTCTCGACCGCGACGGCCGAGGCCGCCAGGACTCGAGCCCTATCGGCTACGCGAGCACTGCGCTCGTACGTGTTCATCTCTACCAGCACCCTCAACGGACATCAGGTCGTCGTTCGTGGCCGCGCCGTGCTCCCTGACCGCCTGGCGCTGACCTTCGTCGGCCCCGGCGCGCACGAGGACATGGTCAAGCTCGGCCACGTCACGTACGTCAAGGTCGGTAGCGCGCCGTGGAAGCAAGCATCCATGGCCACCAAGGCAACCTCCCCACTCGCCGGACTGTTGGCCGCGCTGGCCGCCAGTCAGGGACTCACGCTGGACGGCGCAGGCCAGCTCAAAGGCCAGCTCAGCGTCAAGGACGCCACGCACTTGGGGCTGGTGGCCGCGGGGTCGACCACCCAGCCCCTACGTGTCATGTTCGGACTGGACCGCGCCGGGCACGTCACCGGCTTCAGTCTCGCAGCCATCGTCACCGGGGGTGGTCGCTCGGTCGCACTCACGCAGACCACCGGGTTCACCCAGTTCGACCAAGCCCCAGCGGTCACCGCGCCCATCTGAATGGTGTGGGTCTGTCCGAACCCCCGTGGGGGGCTCGGCGTGACCTCCACGGCATGAGGGTCGTGGTCTGGAGACGATCACATACCTGGCGGATGTGGGTCGGCGGTGGCCGAGGTTCCGGTCAGGGCGAGGAGCCGGCAGCCCGCTCACTGCCTCACCTCAATTCAGACGGATGCGACACGATGTCCCCGTGACGGACATCGTGGGCCACCGGTACTTGTCCAACGGCCAGCTTCCCGACGGCGCCGAGGTCGATCGCATCGTCGCGGACGCCCATGCGCGGGTTTCGAGCGTGGCCGACGGCGTCGTGTGCCAGATCTATCCGGCGCTCGCCCGAGTCTCCGCAGAGCTGTTCGGCGTCTGCGTCGTCAGCGCTTCCGGCGGCGTCCACGCGGTCGGGGACTCTGACCACCCGTTTGCGCTCATGAGCGTCGCCAAGCCATTCGTCCTCGCCCTGATGATCGAGGAACACGGCTTCGGGCGGATCCGCGAGCTCGTCGGCGTGAACGCTACCGGGCGATCGTTCGACTCGATCGCGGCCGTCGACCTGAGCCCCGATGGTCGGACGAACCCGATGGTCAACTCCGGTGCCATCGCCACAGTAAGCCTTGCCCCGGGTACGACGCTCGACGAACGCTGGGAGTTCGTGCGCAGCGGCGTCTCAAGGTTCGCCGGTCGCAGCCTCGAGCTCGACGACGAGGTGCATGCGTCGTCCGCTGCGACCAACCTGCGCAACCGGGCGATCGCGCAGACGCTCCACGCCCGTGGACGTGTGGTTGGCGAACCGCGTGACGCGGTCGAGGTCTATACCCGTCAGTCGGCTCTGAGGGTCACGGCCCGTGACCTCGCGGTCATGGGCGGCACGCTCGCATGCGGCGGTGTGAACCCGCTGACGAACGACCGGGTCGTCGGCGCGGCAACCTGTCGCATCGTCCTGGCGGTTATGGCGACCGCCGGGTTGTACGAGACCTCGGGCGACTGGTTGTGCGACGTGGGACTTCCGGGCAAGAGCGGGATAGGCGGCGGCATCCTCACTGTCGCACCCGGCAAGGGTGGGCTCGGCGTCTTCGCGCCGCCGCTGGACGCGGCGGGCAACAGCGTCAAGGGGCAGCTCGTCGCCGGGATGCTGTCGCGCTCCCTTGGCCTAGACCTGCTCGCCACTGGCTCCGAGGGGTAGTGCGGCGGGTGATCCAACGATCTCTGCGATCGCGGGATTGACGTCCATCTGCCGTTTCGAGACGCGTGGGGTGAAGTAGTAGGTCTCGATCTGCTGGTGGACCGCCGCGAACGCGACGATCGCAACAGCCCTCCATGCCGTTGTGAATGCGGTGGCGAGCACCGGAAGGATGATGCCGAGGTAAGTGCCGACGATGGGGACGAACTGGGCTGGGATTCCGACGAACAGAGCGAACGGTAGCCAGTAGGGGACGCCGATGCCCGTGAAGAACACACCATGGAAGGCCGCAGACAGGGCTGCAAGAATGATCTACGAGACCACGTAGCCGCCGGTCTTCGCGGTCGTGAACTCCGAGACGGTGAGGAACACACTCTGTGCACGCGGCGGCATCTATCCAGCGGCGATCTGGCCCGGAGTCAGGCTCAGCGACGAGGTGTTCCGCCGCCCATGATTGCGGTCGCAGAGCCTCGGGAGCGTCCACGGGCGATGAGCGCGGATCCCGGGTTCGAGCGCGATCGCGAACAACCATGCGAGGACAACCAAGAACAAGAAGTGCCGGGTGACCTCGAACAACCAGAGCGCCAGGAGGACGGCACCGGCGACCCCGAACACGATCAGGGCCGTCTGCCTTCGGGGGTTCCAGGGCCCGCAGCGCGACAACTTCGCGCCCGGTGGCCGGCTCTGGTACGTGCGGCGTCGCTGATCGCGATCGCCGGGTGGGACGCGGGGATGCTCGAGGCGACCGCTGACGCCGAAGGGACCGGGTGCGTCGGTGTCGGGACCTTCGGCCCTGTTTGCACCAGTGGGGTAGCGAAAACATCGAGTCGTGAACGCGGACACCATGCACTCCCGTCAGGGCAGCCGCGATCAGGTCTTGCATCTGCTGCGGGACTCGGGCTCACCGATGGGCGTACGCGCACTCTGTGAGCGGACCAGCCTGTCCGCCAACGCGATCCGCTTCCACCTCGGCAACCTGCAACGGGACGGCAGCGTCGTCGCCGTGCCGAGCGATGGGCACGACGGCCCCGGTCGGCCACCCCTGCTGTTCCGTGCGCAACCTGTCGAGGCCGTCGAGCCGGCTACCGCGTATCGCCTGCTGGCCGGCCTGCTCGCGGACGAGCTGAACCGGTCGTCCCCCAGTGGGCTCTCACCCCACGCGGGCCGCAGCTGGGCCCGGCGGGCGCTGTCGAACGTGCGCCCCGAGCATTCCGTCGCGGAACCGTTGTCGCTCGTAGGAGCGGTGCTTCGCGGCGCTGGGTTCGACCCTGTCGTGGATCACACCTCCCGGACCGTCGCGCTGCACCGGTGCCCGTTCATGGACCTGGCCGCCGAGCAACCGGGAGTCGTCTGCGGCATGCACCTTGGCCTGCTGACCGGGCTGCTCGAGGAGATCGGCGCCCTGAACAAGGTGCGACTCGTCCCGGTTCTCGATGGCTCGGGTCCCTGCCTCGTAAACGTCGGACCATTCCGGCCTCGGCGCCGCGCCCCGCATCTCAAACCGCAACCAAGGAGGAACGCTCGTGAGCACTCGACAGGGCCGTGAGGTGCAAGCGACGACCCCAACCGCCTCCGGAACCCCAGCCGGTCTGATGCTCGCTCTGGCGACGCTCGGGTTCGCGGTGAACTTCTGGGCTTGGGCGCTGCTCAGCCCTCTGGGGACGAGGTTCAAGGACACCCTTCATCTGACCTCGTTCCAGCAGGCACTCATCGTCGCCGTACCCGTCGTCGTCGGGGCCCTGGGTCGGATCCCGGTCGGGGCGCTGACGGACAAGCTGGGTGGACGGGTGATGTTCCCGGCGGTGTCGTTCGCGGCGATCGTCCCGGTGCTGTACCTCGGCCTCTTCGGGTACTCCTCCTTCGGCGGCCTGCTCGTCGGTGGGTTCTTCCTCGGTATCGCCGGCACCTCCTTCGCCGTCGGTGTGCCGTTTGTCAGTGCCTGGTTCGCGCCGGGCCGTCGCGGGCTGGCGATCGGGGTCTTCGGTGCGGGCATGGGGGGTACGGCGATCAGTGCGCTGACCACGGTCAAGGTGACCACCGCCCACGGCCTGGCCGCACCGTTCGAGGTCACGGCCATCGCCCTGGCGGTGTACGGCCTGCTCGCCCTGTGGCTCCTGCGGGACGCTCCCGGCCGGACGCTCCCGACGGAGTCTGTCGGCACCCGGCTGGCCGCGGCCGTGCGGCTGCCGATCACCTGGCAGGCATCTGCGCTGTACGCGGTGGCGTTCGGTGGGTACGTGGCGTTCTCGGTGTACCTGCCGACGTACCTCAAGAATGGCTACGGCCTGGCGCAGGCGGACGCGGCGAACCGGATGGCCGGCTTCGTCCTGCTCGCGGTGGTGATGCGACCGGCCGGTGGCTGGCTGTCCGACCGCTTCGGGCCGCCACGTGTGCTGGCTGTCGTTCTCGCTGTCGTCGGGGTGGGTGCAGCCGTCCAGGCGTCCTCGCCGAGCCTGGCTCCCCTCGGCACGATCGCCTTCCTCTCGATGGCCGGCGCGCTGGGCGCCGGCGCGGGCGCGGTGTTCGCCCTGGTGGCGCTGCGCAGTCCTGCAGGCTCGGTCGGTTCGGTCACCGGGCTGGTGGGTGCCGCCGGCGGCCTTGGCGGGTTCGTGCCACCGCTGCTGATGGGGTCGATCTACGGCCGCTCCGGCTCGTACGGGCTCGGCCTGGCGCTGCTGTCGGTGGTCGCGTTCGCTGCCACCGTGTACGCACTGACCGTCGTGCGGCGCCCCGTCGGCGCCATACCGGCCACGTCATGACGGCTGACTCCGACCGGGCCGAGACACGCATGGACGATGCGGTCAGCGAGGCACTCGTACGCAGCCGCCGGTTCTTCACCAAGGCGGAGATCTCCGCTGATCAGCGCGCGATCTACCAGATCGGCGGCCGGTCGGCTGACTCCTTCTACCGGGACCGGTGGAGCCACGACAAGGTGGTCCGCTCGACCCACGGCGTGAACTGCACCGGCTCGTGCTCGTGGAAGGTGTACGTCAAGGACGGCATCATCACCTGGGAGTCGCAGCAGACCGACTACCCGTCGGTCGGACCCGACAGTCCGGAGTACGAGCCGCGCGGGTGCCCGCGTGGTGCGGCCTTCTCCTGGTACACCTACTCGCCGACGCGCATCAAGTACCCGTACGTACGTGGCGTCCTGCTGGAGATGTACCGAGAGGCCAAGTCCCGGCTGGGTGACCCGGTCCTCGCCTGGGGCGACGTCGTGGACGACCCTGACCGTGCGCGCCGCTACAAGGCCGCGAGGGGCAAGGGCGGCCTGGTCCGCGCCTCCTGGGACGAGGCCACCGAGATCGTCGCTGCCGCGCACGTGCACACGATCAGGAAGTGGGGGCCCGACCGGGTGGCCGGCTTCTCGCCGATCCCCGCGATGTCGATGGTCTCGCACGCGTCCGGCGCGCGATTCGTGAACCTGATCGGGGGCTCGATGCTGAGCTTCTACGACTGGTACGCGGACCTTCCGGTGGCCTCGCCCCAGGTCTTCGGCGACCAAACCGACGTGCCGGAGTCGGGGGACTGGTGGAACGCGGGCTACCTGATCATGTGGGGATCGAACCTGCCGGTGACGCGCACCCCGGATGCGCACTGGATGACCGAGGCTCGCTACCGGGGCCAGAAGGTCATCGCTGTCGCGCCGGACTACGCGGACAACGTGAAGTTTGCCGACGAGTGGTTGCCGGCCAAACCAGGGACTGACGGCGCCCTGGCGATGTCCATGGGCCACGTCATCCTCAAGGAGTTCTTCGTCGATCGGCAGGTGCCGTACTTCACCGACTACGTCAAGCGGTACACGGACCTGCCCTTCCTGGTCCGTCTGGTCGAACGCGACGGAAGCTACTTCGCCGGCAAGTTCCTCACCGCCTCCGACCTCGAGGGCGAGCAGGCGGCCACCGAGAACGCCGCATTCAAGACCGTGCTGCTGGACGCCTTCACCGACCGGCCGGTGGTGCCGAACGGCTCCCTCGGCCACCGGTACGGCGAGGCAGGGGTCGGCCGTTGGAACCTTGACCTCGGGGACACGCAGCCGCAGCTGAGCCTCGAGGGCGCCGGGTCGGTCGCCGTCGAGGTTCGGCTCCCGCGGTTCGACGCCGTGGACGGAGGACCGGGGACCCTCGTACGAGGCGTCCCGACGCGGATCGTCGACGGGCACCTGGTCACCACCGTCTACGACCTGATGCTGGCGCAGTACGGGGTACGCCGGGACGGGCTGCCCGGGGTGTGGCCGAGCGGGTACGACGACGCGGACGAGCCGTACACGCCGGCCTGGCAGCAGGCCATCACGGGGGTACCCGCACAGGCGGCCGCCCGCATCGGCCGGGAGTTCGCTGCCAACGCCGAGGAGTCGCGCGGCCGCTCGATGATCGTCATGGGCGCCGGCACGAACCACTGGTTCCACTCGGACACCATCTATCGAGCCTTCCTCACCCTCACCAACCTCACTGGCTGCCAGGGTGTCAACGGCGGCGGGTGGGCGCACTACGTGGGGCAGGAGAAGGTCCG
>JANMWN010000142.1:0-3716 GCA_031394045.1 Sporichthyaceae bacterium | reverse complement strand
TTGCTAGATCGCTTGCTAGACCCGGACACGACACGAGCTGGACGGGGGCGCTCAGCGCAGCACGAGCGACAGCGGATCTTCGCTCAGCGCACGCGTGGACGGACCCAGTCGCTACAGGTGAACAGCGAACATGATCAGCTTTTAATCCGCGGGTTCTGGGTTCGATCCCCAGGCGGCCCACCCGTTCTGACCTGCGACGATGCCTCAGATCACCATCGGCGCTGCCGTCCCTTTGCCCGATTTGCCACACCGCTGCCAACACCACACCGCCGCCAGTGCGGCGCAGGCCAACAACTTCCCACCGCCTAGAGAGGGACAGCCCGTCCAGGGTGGCGGTGCCGGCTAGCGAGACGTACCGACCCTCATTCAACGGTCCATGACTTTCCGAGGTCGCTGCTGAGCGAGATCGTGGCCGACTGGCCGGTCAGGATCGCGGCCAGGAGCCGGCCGTTGCTATCGAAGCTGACAGCGCCTGTCCCGGGCGGGACGGGCAGGGCGATCCAGCTGGTACCGCCGTCGAGGCTGATGCCCGCGTCGGCGGGGGCGGTGACGACGATCTGCTTGTGGTTGGCGGGGTTCCAGCTCAGGCCGACGGGGCCCTCCATCCCACCGAGGACAGTCCAGCTGCGTCCACCGTCGGTGGTCTGGACGACACCTTGGAGCATGTCCGCGGCCATCACGTGCAAGTGGTTGGTGGGGTCGACGAGCAGGCTGCCCATGAACGATTCTCCCGTTGCGTTGACCCGCGTCCAGGTCCCACCGGCGTCCTGGGAGACGTAGAACCCACCGGTAGGCGACGCGAGGTAAGCGGTGGAGCCCGCCGCGCCTGTCGCGTGCACGTCGGTGACCGGCAGCCCGGTGACCGGGGTGAAGGTGGCGCCGTTGTCGGTGGAGCGGAAGGCGCCCTCGTGGCCACCGACGATGATGTCGCTCGTCCCGAACGACCAGGACATGGCGTCCTTCCCGGACAGGCTGCTGATCGGCGTCCAGGTGCCCGGCTGGTCGGAGTATGCGGCGGCGTCGTGACCGGAGACGAAGACCCGGGTGCCGTTCTGAGCGACGGCATGCAGATCACTGCCCACGGAAGCTGTCGCGCTCGAACCGGATCGCCCGTCAGGCAGTCCGATCACGGCAAAGGCGCCGGCCGAAACGAGGACGCCGCCCGCAACCACCCACCGAAGTCGGCGCGAGGGCTGGCGGGAAGTGCTCGGATCAGCGGTCATCGGACGTAGCTCAGGCGGGTCATCATGCCGGCCTCCATGTGGTAGACGTTGTGGCAGTGGACCATCCACTGGCCGGGGTTGGTGGCGTCGAGGTCGGCGACGACTTCGGTCATCGGCAGGACCGCCATCGTGTCTTTGCGGGGGCCGATCCCCGCCCCGTTCCTCAGTTGCAGGGTGTGCCCGTGGACGTGCATGGGGTGCCACATCATCGACCGGTTCTGGAACCTGAGCCTGACCCGTTCGCCCTGGCTTACGGGCAGCGGATCGGTCTGGTCGTAGGTCTTGCCGTTGATCGTCCACCGGTATGTGCTCATGTCGCCGGCCAGCACCAGGACGTGCTCGCGATCGGGGGTCCTCTCAGTCAGGGCCGAACCGGTTGCGGCGGCGAGCGTGGAGACGTCGAGCAGCTGTCCGGTGATCCCTGCGGGGTAGTGCCCGACCGGCGGGACCGCTCCGGCTCCCGTGCGTACCAGGGCGCGGGCGTCGCTGTCCCCGCCCTTGCCTTCGGCGGAGGCCATGAACTGGAACACCCCGTCGCTCAAGGTGACTGCGACGTCGAAGCGCTCACCCATGCCGATCAGGATCTGGTCGACCTCGACCGGGTCAACAGGGAATCCGTCCGTATGGGTGACGCTCATGCGGTGGCGGTCGAGGGCGAACCGGAACGCGGTGTCGGCGGCTGCGTTGATCACCCGGATGCGGACCCGGTGCCCTGGCTTGGCGACCAGGACGTCGGGGTCGTCGGGTGGCCGGCCGTTGACCAGGTACACCGGGTAGTCGACGTCACCGGCGTCACCTCCGAGCAGGCTGCTGGTCATCGCGCCCATCGACCCCATGCCACTCGTGGCGTTGCCGCCCATGTCCATCCCGTTCATGCCGCCGCCGCTCATGCCGGCCATACCGCCAGCTTTGAGCCCGGCGAGAATCTCGTCCGGATCCGGCCCGATGCCACCGCCGGTCCAGTCGTCCAGGACGACCACCCACTCGGCGTCGTAGGCGCCGGGTTCGGCTGGGTCGTCCACGATCAGCGGCGCGTACAGGCCGCGGTCCAGCTGGGTCCCGGAGTGCGGGTGGAGCCAGTACGTCCCCGGGTCGGGGACCACGAACTCGTACGCCGCGGCCGCGTGTGGCTTGATCGGTGCGGTCGTCAGGTCGGGTACGCCGTCCATGTCGTTGCGGATGGCTAGGCCATGCCAGTGGACGCTGGTCTCGACGGGGAGCTGGTTGGTGACCCGGGTGCGCAGGGTCTGCCCGGCGGTGAGCCGGATCTGTTTGCCGGGAAGGCGCCCGTCGTACGCCCAGGTGGTGACCTTGCGTCCCCCAAGGTCGATAGTGGTGACGCCGGCCGTCAGCGCGACGTCGACGATGCCACCGGCGTGACGGCGCCGGGTCTCGGCGGCAGCGACCGCGTCCGAGCGCGGTCCGACGAGTGCATCGGTGCGTGTGCAGGCAGCAAGGACCGCGACAGACCCTCCGGCGAGGAACAGTCGACGCGAGATGTGCGACGTGGCGTTTGGTTCGGTCAAGGCGACTCCCAAGGAACAGATCACGAGGCGAGCGACTGTCGAGGTAGGGCCGAACGGCCTGTGTCTGGCCCTACCTCGGCACAGGTCAGCCGGTCCCGAGAATCGCCTTCATCTCGGTGATCTCTTTGGTCTGCCCGTCGATGATCGACTGGGCGAGTGCTTTCGCGTCAGCGTCGGACCCTGTTGCCAGCTCGGCCTGGGCCATGGCCAGGGCGCCGGTGTGGTGGGCAATCATCATGGTGAGAAACGTTCTGTCGAACGCTGGTCCGGAGGCGGCGGTCAGGGCGGTCATGTCTGCGGTCGACATCATCCCGGGCATCCCGTCCATGCCGGTCATGTCGCTGGGCATGGCCGAGCCCCAGGACGTCAGCCACCCGGACATCTTCATGATCTCGGGGTCTTGCGCGGCTTCGATCCGGGCCGCCAGGTCCTTGACTCGGCTGTCCGAGGCTCGCGTCGCAGCAAGCTTGGCCATCTGCACGGCCTGCTGGTGGTGGGGGATCATCGCTTGGGCGAAGGTGACGTCGCCCGCGTTATGCATCATGGCGCCGCTAGAGCTGCCGGTCATAGGCATCGAGGCGCCAGGGCTGGTGCTGCTCGTCGTGCTGCCGCAGGCCGCGAGGGTCACGGCGGTCAACGGGATAGCTGCGATCAGCGCGAAGGTGCGCTTGTTCATGGGGAGACCTTTCATCTGTCGAGGATGTGAGCAGGAGTCCATGGGCGCAGGAGAGTGCGCCGGGCTTCTGCTAGGTCCTCAGGACAGAGAGCTCCCCCAGGTCTGGGCGCAGGCGGTCCAGTGCAGTGGCGAACCACGCAACGCTATGCCGGCTGGGACGAGTGGTGGCCTCCGGCCGGACCCGGCTCAACACTCGGCCCGCTCCGACCAGGAGCACCAGCCCGGCCAGGAACGCCAGGCACGCGCTCGCCGTCGGGTCCACCGGGAACTCGCTGCCGGCGCGGCTGACAC
>JANMWN010000141.1:0-3099 GCA_031394045.1 Sporichthyaceae bacterium | reverse complement strand
CCGGCGCAGCTCCAGACGCTCGCCTCCGGCACGCTGACGGTGGCGACGTCGAAGCCGGCCTACCCGCCGTACATCATCGACGACAACCCCAGCAGCGGTAAGGGTTACGAGAGCGCAGTCGCGTACGCCGTGGCGACCAAGCTCGGCTACACCCAGAGCCAGGTGACGTGGGTGAACGCGAGCTTCGACGAGGCGATCAAGCCTGGCACCAAGAACTTCGACTTCGACATCAACCAGGTGTCGATCAACCCGGACCGCTCCAAGGTGGTCGACTTCTCCACGCCGTACCTCCAGTCGGCGCAGGGAGTGGTCGCGCTCAAGGGCAGCAAGGCCGCCGCGGCGACGACGCTCGCGGATCTTAAGAAGCTGAAGTTCGGCGTGCAGGTCGGCACCACCAGCCTGGCGATCCTCAACGCAGTGGTCGCGCCCGTCCAGAAGCCGCAGGTCTTCGGCTCGACGGTCGACCCCACCGTTGCCCTGAAGAACCGTCAGATCGACGCCCTCGTGGCCGACCTGCCCACCACCGACTACATCGCCAACGTCGAGCTCACCGGCGGGCTCATCGTCGGTCAGCTCCCACTGCAGGGCGCGCCCGAGAACTGGGGCCTGGTCCTGGCCAAGGGCAGCCCGCTCACCTCGTGCGTCAGCAAGGCGGTCACGGCCCTGACCGACGACGGCACCCTGACCGCGCTGCAGAAGCAGTGGCTGCCGTTCGTCAGCGTCAAGACCTTCTCCTGACGACTCGGTGACGTCCGTCGGGCTGACCCCGTACGTCGACCCGGACCGGCGCGACCTGGCGCGCCGCAAGGCGCGCCGCGACACCCTGGTCGCGACGACCTCAACGTTGCTCGTCTTCGCCATCGTCGTCGGGGTCGTCGGTCACTCGTCCGGGTGGCCGATCGTCCAGTCGTACTTCTTCAACTGGGAGTACGCCCGCCAGGCCCTGCCCGACGTTTTCGCCGCGATCTGGCTGAACATCAAGATCTTCGTCGTGGCCGAGGTCTTCATCCTCGTGCTCGGGCTGATACTGGCGCTCCTCCGGCTGTCCACGTCGCCGCTGCTGGTCCCGGTCCGGCTCCTGGCGACGCTCTACACCGACATCTTCCGTGGCACGCCGACGCTGCTGGTGGTGCTTCTGCTCGGGTTCGGCGTGCCGGCCCTCGACCTGGCCGGGCTGACGAACGACGTCGTCGTCTGGGGCACCGTCGCGCTGATCCTGTCGTACACCGCGTACGTCGCCGAGGTGTTCCGCGCCGGCATCGCCTCGATCCATCCGAGCCAGCGGGCGGCCGCGCGCTCGGTCGGCCTGTCGCAGTGGCAGGGCAACCGCTACGTCGTGCTTCCCCAGGCGATTCGCCGGGTGATCCCACCGCTGCTCAACGACTTCGTTTCGCTGCAGAAGGACACGGCGCTGGTGTCCGTGCTCGGGCCGGTCGAGGCGCTGCGTGCGGCACAGATCATCGTGTACGACAAGTTCAACTACACCCCGTACGTGATCGCGGCGCTGTTCTTCATCGCCCTCACCATCCCGCTGGCCCGCTTCACCGACTGGCTCACCGCCCGCCAGGAGCGGCAGCGGTCGATGGGGAGCGCGTTCTGATGGGCGCGCTGCTGCGGCTCGAGACGGTGCACAAGGCCTTCGGCCCGAACGCGGTGCTGCGCGGGATCGACCTCCAGGTCGAACGGCACGAGGTCGTCACGCTCATCGGCGCCTCCGGGTCGGGCAAGTCGACCCTGCTCCGCTGCGTCAACGCGTTGGAGCCCGTCGACGCCGGCCGGATCGTCCTGGTCGGCGAGGACGGGCCTGACATCGACGTCACCGCCCCGGGTGTCGCGCTGGATGCCGTACGTGCCCGGATCGGCATCGTCTTCCAGTCGTTCAACCTGTTCCCCCACCTGCGGGTGCTCGACAACGTGACGCTGGCCCCCCGCAAGGTGCGCGGGCACCCCCGGGCCGAGGCCGAGGAGGCCGGCCGGGCGCTGCTCGACCGGTTCGGGCTCGCCGACAAGGCCGGCGACTACCCCGACCGGCTCTCCGGCGGCCAGCAGCAGCGGGTCGCGATCGTCCGCGCGCTCGCGATGGAGCCCGAGCTGATGCTCTTCGACGAGGTCACCAGCGCGCTGGACCCGGAGCTCGTCGGCGAGGTGCTTGACGTTGTGCGGGGGCTCAAGGCTGCTGGGATGACGATCCTGATGGCGACGCACGAGATGGCGTTCGCCCGCGAGATCAGCGACCGGGTGTGCTTCCTCGATGCCGGCGTGGTCTGCGAGATCGGCCGGCCCGAGCAGATCTTCGACGGGCCCACGCAGGACCGTACCCGGCAGTTCCTGCAGCGCGTCGGCTAGGCCGACCGCCACTCGACCTCGCCGTCGACCACGACGTCGGTGGGTACGAGGCCCGCCGCCCGCGCGACCCCCTGCGACGCAACGTGGTCAGGGTGGACGTGCGCGACGACCGTCCAGGCGTCGGCCCGCAGGAGCCCTACCAGGCTGGTGGCAGCCTCCGACGCCATGCCCCGGCCCTGCCAGGCCCGGCCGACGACCCACGCGACCTCGGCGGCGCCCTCGCCCGGTCCTCCCGCCGGCAGGGTCGCCTGGAGGGTCCCGACGGCTGCGCCACCGTCGGTGAGACGGACCAGCCAGTTGCCCCAGACCTGCGACCCGTCCCCCGACCGCCGCGTGGCGAGCCTGGTGAACCGCGCCTCGAGCTCGGTCAGCAGGAGGGGCGCGCCACCGGTGAACGTGTGCAGCTCGGCGTCGTCAAGGACCGGGAACAGCTCCGCGGCGCTGTCCGGCCGCAGGGGCTCAAGGGTGAGCCGCTGGGTCAGCCAGCCGGCGTCGGGATCGATCACGCAGCCGACGCTACCCCCGCGACCCGGTGCGCCACCGCGCGAGCGAGAGCAGGGCCCGGCTCACCCTGGCGACCTGCGCCGAGGTAGTCGTACCCGCGAACTCGAAGGTGATCGCCGTGCCGTGCCAGGCCTGGCTGTTGAACCAGCCGGTCAGCGAACCCGGCCGCGCGCCCAGGGACCGCGCGGCGAAGCCAGAGGCCTGCGCCAGGTAGCGCGTGACCGCAGGATCTGCGCCTTCGGAGAAGTC
>JANMWN010000130.1:0-4379 GCA_031394045.1 Sporichthyaceae bacterium | reverse complement strand
GTGACTCTGCTCGGCACGAACCTGCGGGACATCTTCAACACGGTCGCTGGAGCAATCTGACGGCCACCTTCGTCCCTAGAAGGTTGCCTCGATCTGTGCGAGTTCCCGTGGGCGGCCGCCCGCTCTAAGCAGGATCGTTCACGGGTCGAGGCGCGGGTCTAGTCGCGCGGACTGCGTGTCCTGCGAGGTACTTAGCCTTGCGACGAACCCAGCAGCTATCGAGCACCGGGTGTGAGGCAGAAGTCAACTCCCGCGGAGCGGGCTGTTCGGGGAGGGTTGCGCTGCGGTGCTGGGTCTCGTACCAGTGCTGCGCGTCGTTAGATAGTTGACGGTTGAGGGGCTGAGACGACGGAGTATGGCGAATCGTCCTGTCCCGGCAACGGGGTTGCGTGAGGGTGACCGTGACGAGCTGGTCCGGTTGACGCGTGCGTCGTCGGGTCGGGCGGGGGCTCGCGCAGCGCGCCCGGATCGTGCTGAAGCGCCCGGGTCCGATGGACCGCGAGCTCGACTTCCAGGGCGGACTTCCAGCCGCCTCTGGGTCGCATCATCGGGTTGCCGATGCACTCGTCCTTGCGCACCGAGTTGAACCCCTTGGCCATCGCGTTGATGCTCCTATAGATCCCAAGCCTCAGGCGACGTTATTGAGCTGGATGTCGGGGTTCTGGGCCAGGGCGGGTGCGGGGAGCAGGTGGTAGTTCTCGCGGGCAAGGTAGCGCTTGAGGTAGCGGATGATCTCGCGCTTGGTCTTGCCGTCGGTGGTGCGCCGGGCGACTTAGTCGATCGTGGGTTGGTGCCAGCGCACCCGCACGATCACGGCCCGGTAGAGACCGGCGTTGGCTTGCCGGTTCCCGCCGTGCAGGAGCATCCAGCGGCGGGCCAGGGATCCCAGGACGTGCCGCATCGCGGTGTCCGGGGTCGTCACGGTTGACTCGCCCGCCAGGTTCGCGCAAGCCTCGACGACCCGCTCCCGGTTCTCGTCGATGTAGGCCACGATCACGTCAGTTTGCGGTCGAGCTCCGCCGCGGCGAAGCCGTCCGGAGAATGTCGTTGGCCCGCCAGTCCCGCAACGCCTCCTGGGTGCATCCCCAGCTGCTGGGCCACCCGACTGATCGCGCCACTCCTGGTAGCGGGTCCTCGCGCAACCCAACGGCCATCCTGGTGGTCCGCTCCCGCAACTCATCGCTGACTTCCTCGGTGCTGACATGACTCTCATCCTCCATGGCGGATTGAGAGCCACCGTCAGACCCCGGCGATTCATTGTCCGCTCAGACGCCTAGCACGTGAAGATCTCGCAGCATCTGAAGAGCCGTGATTGTCACCCTTTCGGGCGCAACCGTTTGACGACTGTTACACCCCACCCGGCCCGAATCACATGACTGATCGGGCTCTTACTTGACGACTGGGCTGACTGTCAACCTCCAGTGGTGGGTCCGCAACCGGCCCACCGGCCAGCACATGGCCGACACAGATACAGCCGGAGGGGATCCAATGCTCAAGTACATCGTCAAGCTTCAGACGAGGACGGCCCGCGACGAGGGCGCCACCGCGGTGGAGTACGGCCTCATGGTCGCCCTTATCGCAGTCGTCATCATCGCCGCAGTGACTCTGCTCGGCACGAACCTGCGAACCATCTTCACCAACGTCGCTGGCGCAATCTAAGGGCAAGCTCGGTTCTCCGGCCGGCGCGGCCCTTGGCGTCGCCAGGCTTACGCCGGCCGGAGTTTCGCCCAGGAATCGAAAGGGACAGAGACATGCAAGCTGAGGACAGCGACGTCGGAGCAACGGCGGCGGAGTACGCGTTGATGGTGGGCTTCATCAGCGCAGTCATCGTGGGCGCGGTGGCTGTCTTCGGAACGGCAGTGCTGGGGCTCTTCGCCCCACTGATCAACGGCTTCTAGGGCATGGAAGGTTGGAGGTGCTCGGGTGACTAGGTTCAGGCCGTGGTGTCGCGTCCAAGGGCGATCGGACACCGGCGCTGCCGCAGTGGAGTTTGCGCTGCTCCTTCCCGTCCTGCTGCTCGTCCTGTTCGGCATCATCGACTTCGGGCGGGCCTACAACATGCAGATCGCCCTCACGCAGGCCTCCCGCGAGGGAGTTCGCGGGCTTGCGCTCGGCACGACGGCAGACCCGACCAACGTGGTCCAGTCCTCGTCCTACCCGGTGACCGGGGTCAGCGTCGCGTACACGACCTGCCCCTCCAACCCCACGCCCGCGAGTAATGCCACCGTCACGGCTAGCAAGCAGTTCTCCTACATCACTCCGATATCCGGGGTACTCAGCATTCTCGGGTTCGGGAGCCTGGCGGCACCGGTTATCTCTGGAAAGGCGCAGATGCGATGCGGCGGGTAACTGATGAAAGTGGCGCGATCGCGGTGATCGTCGCGATCGTACTCACGGCCCTCGTTGGAGTCTCCGCGATTGTCGTCGACGTGGGATCGCTGTACGCGGAGCGCCGGCAGCAGCAGAACGCCGCCGACGCGGCAGCGCTTGCAGTAGCCATCGACTGCGCGCGCACTACCTGCGCGGGCTCCTCCTCTGCCATGAACACGGCCTCAGCACAGGCGAACGCGAACTCCAACGACAACGCCACCACGGTGACGCAGATCTGCGGCACCGCACCTGGCCTGTCTCCGTGCGCACCAGCTGCACCGACCGCTGCCTGGGACTGCCCCGCGGCGCCGACGAGCGGTGCCATCGCATCGGCTCCCTACGTCATGGTCCGGACGCAGACCCTCAACGGTGGCTCCTCGCTGATGCCGCCGATCTTCGCCCGGGTGCTGATCCCCGGATACACCGGCACCACCGTCAAAGCGTGCGCCAGGGCTGGGTATGGCGCACCTTCGTCGGCTCAGGTGATCTCGGTCACCGAGTCGCTGTGCGAATGGAACGCGGCGACGGCTAACGGGACGAGATACGCTCCCGCGCCGCCCTACCCGCCCAACCCAGCCACCAGCTACGACCGGGTGATCTACCTGCACACCACCTCAAAGGCGAGCTCGTGTCCCGCCGGACCAGCCGGGACCGACCTTCCGGGTGGATTCGGCTTCCTTGACGACCCGACGAGCACGTGCTCGACGACAGTGAGCACGAGTGGGACCTACGGCGACAACACGGGAACGTCGGTTTCGCAGGCTTGCAAAACGGCACTGGCCGCGGCCCAGGCCGGCAAGTACATCGTCTACCTCCCGATCTACAGCTCCGTAACAGGAACCGGCACCAACGGCGTCTACACCCTCAAGGGCTTCGCCGCCTTCGTGATCACCGGCTACCACCTCCCAGGCTTCCAGGCCGTTTCGTGGCTCACCGGCACGCTGCCGTGCACAGGGTCGGACAAATGCATCTCCGGCTTCTACACCCAAGGCCTAATCCCGTCCGGTGGAACCGTCGGGGGATCGTCGATGGGAGCCACCGTCATCCAGCTGACCGGATGACCGAACGCAGACACCGAGTTCGCCAACGCAGACCGCCCAAACGTCGCAAGCCCCCGTGCGCGGGGAGTAGGGGGAAATATCTCATGAACAGACGAGTCACCGCAGTGGTCCTCGCGGTCCTGCTGGCGCTGGTCGGGACCGCCGCGGTCACCGCCTACGTCCGCCACGCAGACCAACGAGCGCTCGCCGGCCAGCAGGCGGAGCAGGTGTACGTTGCCCAGAAGCTAGTCCCGGCCGGAACCACCTTCCAGGCCGCGGTCGACCAAGGTCTCATCACACAGGAGCAGGTGGCCGCCAAGGCCATTCCCTCGAACCCACTCGCCACGGTGTCGCCGAGCACGGCTGGCGACGTGGCAGTATCCGATATCCTGCCGGGCGAGCTGGTCCTAGCGCCACGGTTCGGCACCCAGTCGTCCGCGCCATCGGTGCTCCCTATACCGGCGGGCGACATCGCGATCAGCGTCTTGCTCCAGGACCCGGCCCGGGTGGGATCTTTCGTCGTCGCCGGCTCTGACATCGCGATCTTCGACACCTTCAACGTCCGGAGCACGGTCAAGGGGGCCGCGGTTCCCTCGGGGGATCACCTGACCGACAGCTTTACTGTGCTGCGAGCCACCCGCCTGCTCCTGTCGCGGGTGAAAGTCCTGGCGGTAGGGGCTACCACCACCAGTGGGACTCAGTCGCCACAGACCCCAAGTGAGACCACAGGGAACCAGACTCCGAATGCGCAGACCGCGCAGCTGGTCACCGTCGCGGTGACCCAAGCTCAGGCCGAGGCTCTGGTGCATGGGATACAGACCGGAACGCTGTACCTCGGCTTGCTGACCGACAGCTCGCAGACTTCAGTTGGCACCGGCGTGACTGACCTGACCCTCTTCCAGGCTCGGTAGGGACGATCATGCCCATTCTCTTCGTCGCCCACGCGACCACGTCAGACAGCTTTGCGTT
>JANMWN010000115.1:0-3437 GCA_031394045.1 Sporichthyaceae bacterium | reverse complement strand
GGCGCGGCCGCGCCGCCCGGGGGGCGGGGGCCATCGCCGGGGGGCGCGCCACCCCGGTGGGGGGCCACCCCCCCCGGTCCTCCCCCGCGGTTCCCCGGGGGGGGGCGGGCGGCCGGCGGGGCACCCCCCACGACGCGCCCCTCAATGGGGGGCCGTTCGTCGGGTCGACGGGGTAACGTCGGTCCGTCTAGCCCCCTCGGCACGCAGCCGGATGACGAAGGAGAAGCACTCGGTGGCACGCATCGGTGACGGCGGTGACCTGCTCAAGTGCTCCTTCTGCGGGAAGAGCCAGAAGCAGGTCAAGAAGCTCATCGCGGGCCCTGGCGTCTACATCTGCGACGAGTGCATCGACCTCTGCAACGAGATCATCGAGGAGGAGCTCTCCGAGTCCTCCGACCTGCAGTGGGACGAACTGCCCAAGCCGCGCGAGATCTACGAGTTCCTCGACGGGTACGTCATCGGCCAGGACAGCGCCAAGAAGGCGCTCTCGGTGGCGGTCTACAACCACTACAAGCGGATCCAGGCCGGCGGCGAGACCCGTGGCCGCGAGGAGCAGGTCGAGCTGGCCAAGTCCAACATCCTGCTGCTCGGCCCGACCGGCTGCGGCAAGACGTTGCTGGCCCAGACCCTCGCGCGCATGCTCAACGTCCCGTTCGCCATCGCCGACGCCACGGCGCTGACCGAGGCCGGGTACGTCGGCGAGGACGTCGAGAACATCCTGCTCAAGCTGATCCAGGCCGCCGACTACGACGTCAAGAAGGCCGAGACGGGGATCATCTACATCGACGAGGTCGACAAGATCGCCCGCAAGAGCGAGAACCCGTCGATCACCCGCGACGTCTCCGGCGAGGGTGTCCAGCAGGCCCTGCTCAAGATCCTCGAGGGCACGACCGCGTCGGTGCCGCCGCAGGGCGGGCGCAAGCACCCGCACCAGGAGTTCATCCAGATCGACACGACCAACGTGCTCTTCATCGTCGGCGGGGCGTTCGCCGGGCTCGACAAGATCATCGAGCAGCGGGCCGGCTCCAAGGGCATCGGCTTCGGGGCGACCCTGCACTCCAAGGCCGAGCTGCTCGCCGCCGACAGCTTCGCCGACGTGATGCCCGAGGACCTGCTCAAGTTCGGCATGATCCCCGAGTTCGTCGGCCGGCTCCCGGTGCTGACCAGCGTGCACAACCTCGACCGTACGGCGCTGATCCGGATCCTGACCGAGCCCAAGAACGCGCTGCTGCGTCAGTACAAACGGCTCTTCGAGCTCGACGGTGTGGAGCTCGAGTTCGGCGACGACGCCCTCGAGGCGATCGCTGACCTGGCCATCCTGCGCGGCACTGGTGCCCGTGGCCTGCGCGCCATCATGGAAGAGGTCCTCCTCTCGGTGATGTACGAGGTGCCCTCGCGCAAGGACGTCGCCCGCGTGCTCATCAGCCGCGAGGTCGTCCTTGAGCACGTCAACCCGACGCTGGTCCCGCGCGACACCCCCAAGCGGGAGCGCCGCGAGAAGTCGGCCTAGAGGCTCAGCCGCTACTGCGCGGCCCAGGCCTCCTGCAGGAGCAGCGCGGCCGCCTCGGCGGTCGCCGACGTCCCTGTCGTCTCGATCACGACCGACAGGTCGCCCTCGGTTCGCGAGCAGACTGCGATCGTCTTGGCCGCGAAGCACTGGGCGGGACCGATCTGCTCCAGCCCAGAGGTACTCGTCCCGTTCGCCTTGATCGCGTCGCGGAGTCCCTTGCCGCGAGCGACCACAAGAATGGTGCTGATCGGGCTGGAGCCGTAGCCGGCCATCTCCTCCTTGACGCTGCCGTTGCTGGTTTCGAGCGTCATCTGCCCGAGCAAGGCGTCGGGGGCGAAGGTGGTGTTCCGGGGCAGTGCGCCGAGGTGGTCGGGCAGCACGATCGGGTCACGGTGCAGCCACCACCAACCTCCGCCCGCAACGGCGAGAACGACGAGCACGGCCAGTACCGGTACGAGCCAGCCGCGACCACTGCGCGCGGGCGCACCCTGGCCGGCCGCGACCGACGAGGGGGCGTCCGTCGTGGTCCCGCCGAACGGGCTCGCTTGGGCGCCGGCTTGCTGGTCTGACGACGCCGGGGAGCCGCCGAACTGGGTGACCGGCGCGGCCATCGGGGCCGCTGGAGCTGCGCCGAAGTAGCCGAACCGGTCGCCGTCCGACGAGGACGAACCCACGGGATGGCCGAACTGGCCGCTCTCCATCAGAACATCGTCCACGCCTGGTCGACCAGTGCCGCAGTCTCGCTCGGCTTCCCTGTGAGCATCACGACGACCACCGTCAGGTTCGCCTCGGTGCGCACGCAGACGGAGTAGTTGCCACGCGTGGCCTGAGCGCAGGTGCTACTGCCGACCACAACCGGCGCCTGGAGACCCGACCCGGTCAGGTCGTCCTCGACCTTGTCACGGGCGCGCGCGGCGGCCACCATGACCGCGTCGGTCCCCGTGCCGTAGATCTGGCCGTTCAGCACGATGTCCTTGTTCTTCATGTGCATCGAGGCGAGCGTGCTCTGCAGGGCGTTCTGGGCGGCCGGTTCGGCATCCACCGCCAGCCCGTTGAACGTGGCTGGCATGGTGATCGGTTGGGAACGCTGCATCCCGTTCCAGCCGAAGAATCCGACCGCCGCCACGACGAGGACGATCAGCACGATGGCCGGCTTGGGCACGCCGCGCTTCTTCGGCGGTGGCGGGGGCTGGGCTGCGTACGTCGAAGGGGCGCCGAACGGCGCTGCCGGAGGGGCCACAGCACCGAACTGGCTGGGCGCGCTCGCGCCCGGCGTCGACGCAGGCGTGCCCCCGAAGTAGTCGAAGCTGTCGCCGCCTGCCGGTGCTGCTCCGACTGGTCCGAACTTGCCGTCCATGTGCCCACCCCGTCCTGGAAAGGTCCCCATGTCCTTCGACGGGTCAGGGCGCGCACTTGATCGTTCGGCGCGCATCAGCGTGGGGTATTCAGACCCCACGCTTTCATGTCAGACCGAGACGAGGCTTGGACCTCGTCTGGGTCTGACACGAGACGTCGCTGGTCAGGCGAGCGTGACCTCGACGGTGATCTGATCGCCGCCGGGTGTCGCGGTGAGCTGCTGGATCCGGCCGGCAGCCTTCAGGTCCTCGGCGGCAAGAAGCACCCGCGCGACCGCCTCGGCCGGGCCGGCGAGTGTGGCCGAGCTGATGTCGGTGCGCATCGAGACCTTGGCCTCGGACTTGGCCTTGCGTACCAGCGAAAGCGCGACGGAGGTGTCCGTCAGGACCGCCGGGTCGGCGCCGGCCGCGACAGTTGTGAGCGGCGCCGGGTCGGGCCAGGACGCGCGGTGCACCGATCCCTCCCGCCACCAGGACCAGACCTCTTCGGTGACGAAGGGCAGCACCGGCGCGAAGAGCCGGAGCAGCACGGAGAGCGCCTCGGTGAGCGTGGCCATCGCGGACGCCGCCGG
>JANMWN010000096.1:0-35100 GCA_031394045.1 Sporichthyaceae bacterium | reverse complement strand
CGTGAGGGCCGGGACCCGAGCGCTTCGGGTCCCGGCCCTCACGGCCGAAGGGGTCTTGGTTGCGGCTACGCGCTCCGTCGAAACGGGTCGCGGGTGGGAGGGGTCGCCATGGTCAGGCGCGCGTCCTCGACGTCGATGCCGGCGAGCTTCATCACATGCTGCAGGACGGTCAGGGTGGTCTCGCCAGCGGCGACACCATCCGAGGTGACCATCGCGCGGTAGATGGTGACGTAGTGCCGGACGGGGGTGTCGTAGCTCCAGTCCACGGAGCCGAGGTGCACGGCACCGCCTGGGTCGCTGTCGAACTCCCAGGGCGCGTCCCAGACCTGGATGCACGCGGGGCCGGCGCTGAAGCGCCCGCCGCTGGTGACGTCCTGGTAGCGGGCCGCCTCAAGGAGGGTCCGGCTCTCGCGCTCGGCGAGGACCAGGGCGGGGCGGACGTGGCTCGAGAGCGCGGGCGTCGCTATCGCGTGCGCCTTGAGCTTGAGCCCCGTGATCGTGGGGCCCCCGAGGGGGACGGGGTGAAGCGTGGTCATTCCGACCTCCGAAAGAGGATCAGTCCGGTCTCCGGGGGCGCCCGGTCGACTCAAACCTGATGGGGATATCGGCGCCGGGCAGGGGGTTCCTTTAGCCCGCTGACCTCCGGAACCAGAACTCGAGCCCGGTTTCCGCGTCACGATGCCGGGTGTCGTCCGTCTGGGCTTCGAGCTGGCCACCCCTGGACTCGTCGAACCGCGTGGCAAGGACTTCGTCGGCGACCGTCGCGCTGTGCTCGCGAAGCGCCTCGGCGACCTCGCCGTCGGCGGTCCAGGTGAGCACGATCCGGTCCGAGACGTCCAGCGCGGCGCCCTTCCGGGCCTCCTGGATCGCCCGTACGACGTCGCGGGCCAGCCCGGCTCGGCGCAGCTCCGGCGTGATCGCCAGGTCGAGCGCCACGGTCTCGCCGGCGGCGGTCGCCACCGCCCAGCCCTGCCGCGGCGTCTCGGTGATGACCACCTGGTCGGGGGTGACCTCCACAGGCAGGCCCTCCACGACGACCGTGGCCCTCCCATGCTCGGCAAGGTCGTCGGCCAGGCTACGAGGGTCGGCGCTCTCGATGGCCGCGGCGACCAGTGGGGTCCGGTTGCCAAAGCTCCTGCCCAGCGCCCGGAAGCTGCCCTTGGCGTGGATGTCGGTCAGGCCTCCGGCGCTCTCGCTCAGGGACTCGACCTGCAGGACGTTGAGCTCGTCGGCGACCTGCGCGCGCAGCTCTTCCGGCAGCTCGCCCCAGCCCGCGGCGGCGACCATCGCCCGCTGGAGCGGCTGCCGGGTCTTGACGCCGGACTCGGCGCGGGTGGCGCGGCCGAGCTCGACCAGCCGGCGCACGAGCGCCATCGAGGCGGCCAGGTCGTCGTCCACGAGCGAGCCGTCGATAGCGGGCCACGACGCCAGGTGCACCGACTCGGGCACCTGGTCGGACGTCGACGCGAACAGGTCCTGCCAGACCCGCTCGGTCACGAACGGGGTGATGGGGGCGAGCAGCAGGGTGACCACGTAGAGGCACTCGTGCAGGGTGGACAGGGCTGACGGGTCGCCGGCCCAGAACCGCCGACGCGACCGGCGTACGTACCAGTTGGACAGGTCGTCGACGTAGCCGGCGAGGAGCCGTCCCGCCCGCTGGGTGTCGAACTCCTCGAGGGCCGCGTCGACGTCGACGGCGAGACGATGCGCCTCGGACAGCGCCCAGCGGTCGAGTGCCGGCCGCTCTGCGATCGGCGGCGCGGGGACGGTGAACGGTGCCCAGCCGGCGCTGCGGGCGTAGAGCGACTGGAACGAGACGGTGTTCCAGTACGTGAGCAGGGTCTTGCGCACGACCTCCTGGATCGTGGCGTGCCCGACCCGCCGGGACTGCCAGGGGGACCCGCCGGCCGCCATGAACCAGCGAACGGCGTCGGCGCCGTGGGCGTCCATCAACGGGATCGGCTCCAGGATGTTGCCCAGGTGCTTGGACATCTTGCGGCCCTCCTCGTCGAGGATGTGACCGAGGCAGACGACGTTCTCGTACGAGCTGCGGTCGAAGACCAGGGTGCCGACAGCCATCAACGTGTAGAACCAGCCGCGGGTCTGGTCGATGGCCTCGCAGATGAACTGCGCCGGGTATGCGGCATCGAACTCGGCGACTCCCTGGTGCGGGTAGCCCCACTGCGCGAACGGCATCGCACCCGAGTCGTACCAGCCGTCGATGACCTCGGGGACGCGCGTGGCCTCGGCGCCGCACTGCGCGCAGGGCAGCGTCACATCGTCCACGTACGGCCGGTGGGGGTCGAGCGCCGACAGGTCCTGGCCGGCCAGGGCACCCAGCTCGGCCAGCGAACCGACGGCGACCAGGTGGCCCTCGTCGCAGCGCCAGATCGGCAGCGGCGTGCCCCAGTAGCGCTGGCGCGACAGGGCCCAGTCGATGTTGTTGTCCAGCCAGTCGCCGTAGCGGCCGTGCTTGATGGTCGGCGGAAACCAGTTGGTGGCCTCGTTCTCGCGAAGCAGCGCGTCCTTGATCTGGGTGGTCCGGATGTACCAGGACAGCTGCGCGTAGTACATCAGCGGGGTGTGGCAGCGCCAGCAGTGCGGGTAGCTGTGCTCGTACGGGACGTGCCGGAACAGCAGCCCGCGGTCGGCCAGGTCGTCGACCAGCGTGGCGTCGGCCTTCTTGAAGAACAGGCCTCCGACCAGGGGTACGTCGGCCTCGAAGTGGCCGTCGGAGGTGACCGGGTTGACGACGGGCAGGCCGTACCGGCGGCAGACCGCGAGGTCCTCGGCACCGAACGCCGGCGACTGGTGCACCAGGCCCGTGCCGTCCTCGACGGTGACGTAGTCGGCCAGCACGACGAAGTGCGCATCGGGCACGTCGACCAGGTCGAACGGGCGGGCGTACGGCGTGAGCTCGAGGTCCCGGCCGGTGTATCGCACCAGGATCTCGACGTCGGCCCCCAGCACGGCCGTCAGCAACGCCTCGGCGACGACGAGGACCTCGCCGTCCTGGGTACGCGCGACGACGTAGGTCACGGCGGGGTTGACGGCGACCGCGGTGTTGGCCACCAGGGTCCAAGGCGTGGTGGTCCAGACCAGCAGGGCGGCGCCCATGTTCGCCAGTGGCCCGCCCGTGACGGGGAGCCGGACGTAGACCGACGGGTCGACGACGGTCTCGTACCCCTGGGCCAGCTCGTGGTCGGACAGGCCGGTTCCGCAGCGGGGGCAGTACGGCGCGACGCGGTGGTCCTGGGTGAGCAGGCCCTTGTCGAAGATCTGCTTGAGCGACCACCAGACGCTCTCGACGTAGCTCGCGTCCATGGTCCGGTAGGCCGTGGACATGTCGACCCAGTAGCCCATCCGGCGCGTCATCGTCTCGAAGGCCCCGACGTTGCGCTCCACTGACTCCCGGCACTTGGCGTTGAACGCGGCGATGCCGTACGTCTCGATGTCCGGCTTGCCGGTGAAGCCGAGCTCGCGCTCGACCGCCAGCTCGACCGGCAGGCCGTGGCAGTCCCAACCGGCCTTGCGGGGTACGTAGCGGCCCTTCATGGTCTGGAAGCGCGGGAACACATCCTTGAAGACCCGCGCCTCGACGTGGTGGGTGCCCGGCATCCCGTTGGCGGTAGGAGGGCCCTCGTAGAAGACCCATGGCTCGCCACCACGGGTGCGCTCGACCGACTTGGCGAACACGTCGTTCTCGTCCCAGAACGCGAGGACCTCATGCTCCATGGCGGGCAGGTCGACCTGGTGGGGGACCGGTCGGTACATGAGGTGTCTCCTTCGTCGCTGGCCAGCTGACGAAGGGACGAGGCGACCGGTCGCCCGGGCCCCGCGGTACCACCCTCCTTGGTCCGACCGGCGCCGCCTTGCCCGCGCCGGTACCGCCGGACCCGCTCTGCTCACTGCTCGCCCGGCCGGGTCTAGTTCGCGCGGCTTGGGGTGCGCCCCGCGTTTCTTCCGGCAGCTCAGGGGTGATAGCCCCGTCAGTGCTCTCTCGGACAGCTCAGATCATAGACCGGAGCCGGGTCCGGGAATGTCCCGACACGTCCCGTCGTTGACCGTCCCGCACGAAGTACCTGCCAGCGTAGGTGCGGCGTGGTGCATTGCCCTGGGTGCGGCGGGGACCTATCGTGCCGTCACGATCCGTGACCGGTCTCGTCAGTCGCGGGGTACAGGTACCCACCGGGACTTCGGGCACTACTGAGGGGGACGGCATGGCAGAGACCGGGAAGGGCGCCGGGACACGGGTGCGCTCTGCTGTGTCCGCTGCCGTCAAGAGCGTGACCAAGAAGGCTGCGCCCGCGGCGAAGAAGGTCGTGCCGGTCGCCAAGAAGGCTGCGCCCGCGGCGAAGAAGGCTGCGCCGGTCGTCAAGAAGGCGGCGCCGGTCGTCAAGAAGGCGGCGCCCGCGGCGAAGAAGGCTGCGCCGGTCGTCAAGAAGGCGGCGCCAGTCAAGAAGGCTGCGCCCGCGGCGAAGAAGGCTGCGCCGGTCGTCAAGAAGGCTCCCGCGCCGGTGAAGAAGGCAGCGCCGGTCAAGGCTGCCGCTCCCGCGAAGGCAGCAGCGCCGGCTCCGGCTCCCGCGAGAAAGGCAGCGCCGGTCAAGCTTGCGGTCCGGGCCGACGAGTCGCCCTGGACGGCCAAGGAGCTGACCCACGTACGTACCGAGCTCGAGCGGGAGGCCGCTCGCCTTGGGGCCGAGATCCTGTCCGCCGAGGAGGGCATCGCCGACCTGCTGCGCGATTCCGGGGACGGTGCCGGCGACGACCAGGCCGACGCTGGGACCAAGACGTTCGAGCGCGAGCATGAGATGTCGCTGGCCAACAACAGCCGCGGGATGCTCCAGCAGGCCGAGCGAGCACTGAAGCGGATCGCCGACCGCAGCTACGGGAGCTGCGAGTCCTGCGGCAACCCGATCGGCAAGGCGCGGCTGCAGGCCTTCCCGCGTGCGACCCTGTGTGTCTCATGCAAACAGAAAGAGGAGCGCCGCTGACCGGCGCAGAGCCCTCCGACCCACCTTCGACCACGGCCGATCAGCCCAGGGCGCGGACCCGACGGGTCGGCCTGTTCGTCGTGGTCGCGGTGGTGGTCCTCGTCCTCGACCAGGTCAGCAAGTACCTGATCGTGGCGCACGTTGCTGACCGTGCTCCGATCCGGCTGCTCGGCGGGCTGCTCACCATCACGTACACGCGCAACGCTGGTGCGGCCTTCAGCCTCGGCACCGGGTTCACGTTCATCTTCACGGCGGTGGCGGTCGCGGTGATCGTGGTGATCATCAGGACTGCCCGGCGGCTCTACTCCGTGGCGTGGGCGATCGCGCTCGGCGCGCTGCTCGGCGGCGCGGTCGGCAACCTGATGGACCGGCTGTTCCGGGCCCCGGGCCCTGGCCGCGGGCACGTCGTTGACTGGATCCAGCTTCCGCACTTCGCCGTCTTCAACCTGGCCGACTCCGCCATCAGCTGCGCGGCGGTCGGCATGGTGCTGCTCTCGCTCCTCGGGCGGGACATCGACGGCCGGCACCACCGGACGGACCAGCCGGCGTGAGCGAGCGTCGCACCCTCGCGGTACCCGACGGGCTCGAGGGTGAGCGGCTCGACGCCGGGCTGGCGCGGCTCTTCGGCTACTCGCGGACCAAGGCGGCCGAGCTGGCCGCTGACGGGCGGGTGAGCGTCGACGGGGTCCTGGCCGGCAAGTCCGAACGCCTGCGGGCTGGCAGCCTGCTCGAGGTCGAGCTGCCACCACCCGCCGTACCGGTGACGTTGGTGGCCGAGCTCGTCGACGGCCTGCGCATCGTCCACGACGACGACCACATCGTCGTCGTCGACAAGCCGGTCGGCGTCGCCGCCCACCCGAGCCCAGGCTGGAACGGCCCGACGGTGATCGGTGGCCTGGCCGGCGCGGGCTACCGGGTCTCCACCAGCGGCGCGGCCGAGCGGCAGGGGATCGTCCACCGCCTCGACGTCGGGACCAGCGGGCTGATGGTCGTCGCGAAGTCCGAGCGGGCGTACACGTTGCTCAAGCGGGCGTTCAAGGAGCGCACCGTCGACAAGCGCTACCACGCGCTGGTGCAGGGCCATCCGGACCCGCTCAAGGGCACCATCGACGCCCCGATCGACCGGCACCCGACGCATGCGTACAAGTGGGCGGTCGTGGCCGACGGCAAGCCGAGCGTCACCCACTACGAGACGATCGAGGCGGCCCGGGCGGCGACGCTGCTGGAGGTCAAGCTCGAGACCGGGCGCACGCACCAGATCCGGGTGCACATGTCGGCGGTCAAGCATCCCTGCGTGGGCGACCTGACCTACGGCGGCGACCCGGTGCTGGCCAAGCGGCTCGGCATGGAGCGGCAGTGGCTGCACGCGGTCCGCCTCGGCTTCGAGCACCCGGACACGGGGGAGTGGGTGGAGTTCTCCGCCGACTACCCGGCCGACCTGGTCGGCGCGCTCGCGGCCGTACGTTCCGAGACGTGACCGAGCCTCCTGCGCCCAGCCAGCCGGTCGTCCGGCTGGCTGCTGAGGAGGCCGACCAGGCCGACCGGGCCGCGGCCTTCTCCGTCCGGCACACCGTGTTCGTCGTCGAGCAGGGTGTCCCCCTCGAGCTGGAGCGGGACGACCGCGACGCCGGCGCTGACCATTTCGTCGCCGTGGTCGACGGTCGCGCGATCGGGGCAGTACGCCTGGTCGTCGAGCCGGCCGGCTTCGAGGGCGTACCCGTGGAGCACGGTCCGGTGGCCCACCTTGGCCGGCTGGCGGTGCTGGCGCACGCGCGGGGCAGCGGCCTGGGCGCCCTACTGGTCCGCGCGGTCGAGGACAGGGCGACCGAGAGGGGCCTGCGACTGGTCTACCTCGGCGCGCAGACCCATGCCCTCGGCTTCTACGAGCGGCTCGGCTACCACGCGTACGGCGAGCAGTTCGACGACGCCGGCCTCCCGCACCGGCACATGTTGCGGCTGCTTGGCCGCTGAGCTCCGCGAGCCGCAGCCGGGAATGTGTCGGCGGACGCCTGACTTGGCACAGTCATGCCCTTCTCCACCCTCTCCCGTCCAGCCGCGCAGAGCGGCACCTTCTCGATCGGCGGGGACCTGCCCGTCACGCGCCTGGGCTTCGGCGCCATGCGGATCACCGGCCCCGGCATCTGGGGCGACCCGGCCGACCACGACGCCGCCCTCGCGGTGCTGCGGAGGGCGGTCGAGCTCGGCGTCGACTTCATCGACACCGCAGATGCGTACGGTCCGTCGGTCTCCGAGGAGCTGATCCGCGAGGCCCTGCACCCCTACGACGGCGTGACCATCGCGACCAAGGGCGGCAACGTACGTACCGGCCCCGACCAGTGGTCCCAGGTAGGGCTGCCGGCGTACCTGATCCAGGCCTGCGAGCTGAGCCTGCGCCGGCTCGGCCTCGAGCAGATCGATCTGTACCAGCTGCACCGGATCGACCCTCGGGTGGCCCTCGCGGACCAGCTCGGCGCCCTGAAGGACCTGCAGACGGCCGGCAAGATCCGCCACATCGGCCTGTCGGAGGTCTCGGTGGCCGAGATCGAGGCGGCGCGCGCGATCGTCGACGTGGTCTCGGTGCAGAACCTGTACAACCTGACCAACCGGCAGTCTGAGGCGGTCCTCGACTACTGCACCGCCGAGGGCATCGCGTTCATCCCGTGGTTCCCGATCGCGGTCGGCTCCCTCGCCCGGCCCGGTGGCGTGCTCGACTCGCTCGCCGCCGAGACCGGCCACACCCCGGCGCAGCTCGCGCTGGCCTGGCTGCTGCGCCGCTCGCCGGTGATCCTGCCGATCCCGGGTACATCGTCGGTGGCGCACCTGGAGGAGAACGTGCTCGGTGCCACCGTCACCCTGACCGACGAGCAGTTCGAGGCCTTGTCCGCCCTCTCGTAGGCGCAGGCCGGGCGCGTCTCGTCGGCGGGGTCGGTGACCGGGGTTAGAGTCAGTCCTTCGAGCTGGCTCGGCCGACTTCCCCCGGTCGCCGCAGCATCATCTTGGCGTCTTTGCGCGTGTGATCAGTGAGGGGCAGCCCCGCCCATGGGCGACTCGTTCGTGCACCTGCACGTCCACACGGAGTACTCCATGCTCGACGGGGCCGCCCGCCTCAAGGACCTGTTCGCCGAGGCTGCGCGCCAGGAGATGCCCGCGCTGGCGATGACCGACCACGGCAACGTCTTCGGGGCGTACGACTTCTGGAAGAAGGCCACCGCCGCCGGGGTGAAGCCGATCATCGGCATGGAGGGCTACTACGTCCCCATAGGCAGCCGCTTCGACCGCCAGCCGTTCGCCTTCGAGGGCGCGGGTGGCACCGGCTCCGTCGACACCCCCGCCGAGGACACAGGCCTGGCCAAGGGCAAGCAGGCGTACACGCACATGACCTTGCTGGCCGAGACCACCGAGGGCATGCACAACCTGTTCCGGATCTCGAGCCTGGCCAGCCTCGAGGGCTTCTACCGCAAGCCGCGCTTCGACCGCGAGCTGCTGACCTCGTACAGCAAGGGCCTGATCGCCACGACCGGGTGCCCCTCGGGCGAGGTCAACCGCTGGCTCCAGGCTGGGCAGTACGACAAGGCGCGGGCCGCGGCCGCGGACTACCGCGACATCTTCGGGCCGGGCAACTTCTACGCCGAGCTGATGGACCACGGCCTGGGCATCGAGCGGCAGACCAGGGCCGACCTGCTCAAGATCGCCCGCGACCTCGGCCTGCCGCTGCTGGCGACCAACGACCTGCACTACACGTACCCGCAGGACGCCGAGGCGCACGAGGTCCTGCTCTGCGTCCAGACCGGCAAGACGCTGGCCGACCCGAACCGGTTCAAGTTCGACGCCCGCGACTTCTACCTCAAGACCAGCGCCGAGATGCGCGCGGTCTGGGCCGAGCTGCCCGAGGCCTGCGACAACACCCTGGCCATCGCCGAGCGCTGCCAGGTGGAGTTCACCGAGGGCCGCGACCTGATGCCGCGCTTCCCCGTACCGCCAGGGGAGTCCGAGGAGTCCCTGCTGATCAAGCAGGTCGAGGTCGGTCTGCACGCCCGCTTCCCCGGCGGCGTGCCCGACACCCACCGCAAGCAGGCCGAGTACGAGGTCGGCGTCATCTGCCAGATGGGCTTCCCCGGGTACTTCCTGGTCACGGCCGACCTGGTCCGGTACGCCAAGGACAACGGCATCCGGGTCGGCCCCGGCCGTGGCTCGGCCGCTGGCGCGGTCATCGCGTACGCCCTGGGCATCACCGAGCTCGACCCGATCAAGCACGGCCTGCTGTTCGAGCGGTTCCTGAACCCCGAGCGGGTGTCCATGCCCGACATCGACATGGACTTCGACGAGCGTCGGCGCGGCGACATGATCCGGTACGCCACCGAGAAGTACGGCGAGGAGCGCGTCGCCCAGATCATCACGTACGGGACGATCAAGGCCAAGGCCGCCGTCAAGGACGCCGCGAGGGTGCTCGGCTACCCGTACGCGCTCGGCGACCGGATCACCAAGGCGATGCCCCCGTCGGTGATGGGCAAGGACATCTCGCTGTCGGGGATCTTCGACAGCACCGACGGACGCTACGGCGAGGCCGGGGAGTTTCGCGCGCTGTACGACAACGAGCCCGACGTCAAGACGGTCGTCGACCGGGCCAAGGGGCTCGAGGGGCTGAAGCGGCAGATGGGCGTCCACGCGGCCGGCGTGATCCTGTCGGCCGAGCCGCTGCTGGACGTGATCCCGATCCAGCGCCGCGAGCAGGACGGCGCGATCATCACCCAGTTCGACATGGGTGCCTGCGAGGCGCTCGGGCTGCTCAAGATGGACTTCCTCGGCCTGCGCAACCTCACGGTGCTGGACGACTGCCTCGCCGACATCAAGCTCAACCGGGGCGAGACCGTGGTCCTGGAGGAGCTCGAGCTCGACGACGGGCCGACGTACCAGCTGCTCTCGCGGGGCGACACCCTCGGGGTCTTCCAGTTCGACGGCACCCCGATGCGGGCGCTGCTCCGCTCGATGCAGCCGGACGGGTTCGAGGACATCTCCGCGGTGGGCGCGCTCTACCGGCCCGGCCCGATGGGGGCCAACGCCCACAACGACTACGCCGACCGCAAGAACGGCCGAAAGCCGGTGGTGGCGCTGCACCCCGAGCTGGCCGAGCCGCTGGCCGAGCTGCTGGGCGACACCTACGGGCTGATCGTCTACCAGGAGCAGGTGATGGCGATCGCCCAGCACCTGGCGGGCTACAGCCTCGGCGCTGCAGACCTGCTCCGGCGGGCGATGGGCAAGAAGAAGAAGGAGATCCTCGACAAGGAGTACATCCCGTTCAGCGAGGGCATGCGCGGCAACGGGTACTCCGACGCCGCCATCAAGACCCTGTGGGACACCCTGGTCCCGTTCTCCGACTACGCCTTCAACAAGGCGCACAGCGCGGCGTACGGCCTGCTGTCGTACTGGACCGCCTACCTCAAGGCCAACTACCCGGCCGAGTACATGGCCGGCCTGCTCACCTCCGTACGCGACGACAAGGACAAGTCGGCGCTGTACCTCAACGAGTGCCGCCGGATGGGCATCAAGGTGCTGCCGCCCGACGTCAACGAGTCGGAGTCCAACTTCACGCCGGTCGGCACCGACATCCGGTTCGGCCTCTCGGCGATCCGCAACGTCGGCGAGAACGTGGTCGAGTCGATCGTCTCCAGCCGCAGGGGCAAGGGGCGGTTCGGCGACTTCTACGACTTCCTGCGCAAGGTCGACGCGGTGGCCTGCAACAAGCGCACGGTCGAGTCGTTGATCAAGGCCGGCGCCTTCGACTCGCTCGGGCACACCCGCCGGGGGCTGACCGCGGTGCACGCAGATGCGATCGACGCGTTCATGGAGACCAAGCGCAACGAGGCGATCGGTCAGTTCGACCTCTTCAGCCTCGGCGGCGGCGGCGGCGCCGATGGTGGCCTCCCCACCGACGTCGTGGCCACGCCACCGATCCCGGCGGGTGAGTGGGACAAGACGGCCTTGCTCGCGGCCGAGCGCGACATGCTCGGCCTGTACGTCTCCGACCACCCGCTGTTCGGCGTCGAGCACATCCTGTCGGCGGCGGCGGACTGCTCGATCTCGCAGCTGACGGCGGACGACGACCGAACCGACGGGCAGATCGTCACGGTCGCCGGGCTGATCTCCGGCCTGCAGCGCAAGGTGACCAAGCAGGGCAGCCCGTGGGCGATCGCGACCTTGGAGGATCTCGAGGGCGTCATCGACGTGATGGTGTTCCCGCAGACCTACCAGCTGGTCGCCACCCAGCTGGTCGAGGACGCGGTGATCGTCGTACGCGGCCGGCTCGACAAGCGCGAGGACCAGCCCAAGCTGGTGGCCATGGAGCTGACGCTGCCCGACCTGTCCGAGGGTCCGCGCGGTCCGGTCGTCATCACCCTCCCGGTGGCCAAGTGCGTGCCCCCCGTCGTCGACCGGCTCAAGGAGGTCCTCGCGACGCACCCCGGCGTCACCGAGGTGCACCTCCAGCTGCAGCAGGCGGCCGGGCGCACCACGGTGATGCGGCTGGACGACCGGCTGCGGGTCTCGCCAGGGCCGGCCCTGTTCGGCGACCTCAAGGCCTTGCTCGGCCCCGGGGCGATCGCTTGAAGCTGAGCGCACAGCTGCGCGCGGGGCTCTGGGTCGTCTGGGGGCTCGGGGTGGCTGGCCTCGTGGGCGGTTTCGTCTGGCTGCTGATGGCGCCCCGAGCCCAGATCCGGATGGAGGCGGACGGCGGCTACTTCGTCGACCCCTCGCCGCGGGCGTACGTCCAGGCGGACTTCCTGTTCGCCGGGATCAGCCTGGTCCTGGGGGTGGCGGTCGGGCTGCTGGTCTGGCGCCGCCTCAGGGAGTTCCCCCGAGCCGCGGTGGTCGGTCTGGCCGTCGGGGGCAGCGCCGCGAGCCTGCTGATGTGGGCGATCGGCCACCAGTTCGGCAAGATCGACCGGGCGGCCGCACTGAAGGCCCCGGTGGGGACCATCGTGCAGGACAGCCTCGACCTCACGGCACTGGGGCTGCTGGTGGTGCTCCCGGTGGCTGCGGTCGCCACCTGGCTGCTGGTCGACCTGCTGGAAGGGCGCAGGCACCCGGTCGCGCCGGACGCACCCTTCGTCGCGCCCGTCGCGCCCGTCGCGCCCGTCGCGCCCGTCGCGCCCGTCGCGCCCGTCGAGCCCTTCGATCCGGCCGCCGGCGGACCGGCGGCGGCAGAGCAGCCGGGCTGACGCTGTACGTGGCCCGGATGGCCTGGCACGAACGCCCGCACGTCCGGCAGGTGGAACGCGCGATCAGCCCGCCCGTCTGATCGGCGCGAAACGGCCGCCGCACACGCGTACCAGGTCAGCCGGAGCGAGCTCGATGTCCATGCCGCGCCGGCCGCCGGAGACGTAGATCGTCGGCCACGTCTCGGCGCGGGCGTCGACGACTACCGGCAGCCGCTTGCGTCCCCCCAGCGGGCTGATCCCTCCGACGACGTAGCCGGTCGCCCGTTCCGCGTCCTTCGGGTCCGCCATCTCGGCGCGCTTGCCGGCGGCGGCAGTGGCCAGGGCCTTCAGGTCGAGCTGGCCGCTCACCGGGACCACGGCGACGATCAGCCGGCCGTCCACCGTGGCCACCAACGTCTTGAAGACGCGGTCCGGGGCGACACCGAGGACGGCCGCGGCCTCCAGCCCGTACGACGGGGCGGCCGGGTCGTGGTCGTACGTGTGGACGGTGAACGTGACGCCGGCCTGGGTCAGCGCGACTGTCGCCGGGGTGCCGCCAGCTCGCTTCGGGTCCGCCATGCGCACCATTGTCCGGCCGCCCTGACCAACGACGACGGTTGTGGGCAGTAGATCAAACGAACTGCACTCGTTGTCGGCCACTAGGGTCGGGGCGTGCGAGTGGCCGTGGTTGGTGCGGGGGCCTGGGGGCTGCCGGCGGCAGCGGAGCTCGCCCGTCGCGGGCACGACGTGACCCTGGTCGAGGCGTACGCACCTGGGCACGCGCTGGGCTCGTCGTCGGGGGAGAGCCGGCTGTGGCGGCTCTCGCACCCGGAGCCGTTGCAGGTCCGCCTTGCGGGGCGTGCCGTCGAGTCCTGGCGCCGGGTCGAGGAACGTACCGGCACCGAGCTGTTGCTGCGTCACGGGTTGCTCTGGCGTGGGGACTCGGCCGGGGCGGTCGCGACGGCGCTGGCGGCGGAGTCGGTGCCGTTCGTGCAGGTGGACCCGGGGGACGTCGGCCGCTTCTTCCCCGGGCTGCGGCCGAACGGCGCCCCGGCGGTGTGGCAGCAGGACGCCGGACCGGTCCTGGCAGCGGAGTCCCTGCGTGCGTACGCGGCCCTCCTGGAGCAGGCCGGCGGGCGTGTCCTCGCCGGGCACCGCGTGACGGCGGTTGACGTCAGCGGGCCCGGGGTCCGGCTGGACCTGGCCGGAGGGCCGGACCCGATCGAGGCGGACGTGGTCGTGCTGGCCGCAGGCCCGTGGTCGGGGGACCTGCTGGCCGGGCTCGGCGTCGACCTGCTGCTGGAACCGGTGCTCGAGCAGGTGGCGTACCTGGCGGAGAAGCCGGGCTGGGGGGACCTGCCGTGCCTGTACGACGGGGCGACGGAGGCCGAGTTCGGGCTGTACGCGATGCCGACGCCAGGGCTGGGCTTCAAGATCGGGCTGGACCTTCCGCTGCGCGCGTTTGCCGCGGATGACCTCGACCGTACGCCGGACGCGGAGCGCGACCGGGCTGTCGAGCGCCGGGTGGCCAGGGACTTCGGTGCGCTGGAGCCGCGGGTGCTGTCGTCGCAGGTGTGCGCGTGGACGATGTCGCCGGACGGGGAGTTCGTGATCGACCGGCTGCACGACGGCCGGGTGGTCCTGGCCTGCGGCGACAGCGGCACGGGGTTCAAGTTCTCGGCGCTGATGGGCGAGATCCTCGCCGACCACGCGGAGGGTCGCTCGGTCGGGGCGGACGTCGAGTCGTTCGGGCTGCGCCGCTTCGCCGACGGCCCGCGGCCTACGCCCGCGTACGGGGTGTTCGGCCGCCCGCCCGCTCCACCACAGGCACAGACAACTGCGACGCCGCCCGCCTAGAGTCCTGCCATGGCCGAACGGATGCAGGCGCCGCTCGCTGCGGGTGAGCGCGAGACCCTTGAAGGCTTCCTCGACCTCCAGCGCGCGGTGGTGGTCCGCAAGGCGACCGGGCTGAGCGAGGACCTGGTGCGGCAGCGGCTGGTTCCCTCGTTGACCACGGTCGCGGGGATCATCCAGCACCTCGGGTCGGCCGAGCGGTACTGGTTCCGCGCCCGGATGGTCGGTGACGGCTGGTCGTACCCCGGCTGGCCGGCCGAGGGCACGGAGGCAGCCGAGGGCGAGGACCCGGATGCCGAGTGGGACGTCCCGTCCACGTTGACGATGGACGACGTGGTCGCCGACTACCTGCGTGCGTGCGACGAGTCACGGGCGATCGCCGCGGGGTTGCCCCTGGAGACGCTCGCGGTGGTGCCGGGGGAGCGCGGGCACTACGTCAGCCTGCGCTGGGTGTACGGGCACCTGACCGCCGAGACGGCCCGCCACAGCGGCCACCTGGACATCCTGCGTGAGCTGCTGGACGGCTCGTCCCGCTGGTGGCAGGACGGCTGAGGCCGGCGGGGTCAGCCGTGGCCCTGGTCGACGATGCAGAAGTGGTTGCCCTCGGTGTCGACGAGCACCACGAAGTCGGGGTCGGGCGGGTACAGGTCCCAGTCCGCGACGGCGGCCCCGAGCCCGACGAGCCGCTCGACCTCGGCCGCCTGCTCGGCGGCGTCCGCCACGTCGAGGTCCAGGTGCACCCGTGGGCGGTCCCTGGGTGCGGTGGCGCTGAGCATCAGGCCGAGGGCGACGCCGCTGCCGGACACGGGCTCCAGCGTCGTCCAGCGGCCCTCCAGGAACGTCTCGCGTACGCGGTAGTCGAGGGCTGCGCTCCAGAACGCGACCGCCCGGGCCATCTCGTCCACGCCCATCGCCACGGTCCCGATCGTCAGCATCACGCAGTCCTTCGCAGCCACCAGAGCCCGACGAACGGCAGGACGAGCGGGACGAAGCCGTACCCGCTGCCGTACCCGGACCAGACCGTCGTCGCGGGGAACGCGCTGGGCGCGAGGACGCTGATCGTGCCCACGGTGAGCACGCCGACGAGCTCGGTCGTGATCGCGATCCGCGCCACCCGGCGCGAGGTGGCGCCGGTCCGCGCGAGTGACACGGTGGCGACCAGGTAGACCACCGCTGCGAACGCGGAGAGCAGGTACGCCAGCGGCGCCTCGTGGAACTTGGTGCTCAGCTGGACCACGGAGCGGCCGGTGGCCGAGAGGGCGAAGACGCCGTAGACCGCGACCAGGACCCGGCCGGGCCCGCTGCTCGTCGGCCGCGTCTCAGACGTGTCCGGCGTCTCGGGCGTCTCGGGCTGGGGCTCAGACAACGGGACCGGCCCAGATCCCGCTCAGCCGCAGCACCATGACGGGGATGATCAGGAACATCGCGAGCAGCACGGCCGAACCGTACCTGTTCTTCTCACCGACTGCCCAGGCAACGCCGAAGGGGGGTACGAGCACCGCGCCGACCAGGTACCCGACGAACGTGCCCCGCGCGATGTCGCGGTCGGAGCCGACCATCGCCACGATCCCGGCAACGAGCTGGACCAGCACGGCGACCTCGACGACGCCCGCGCCGACGAGCAGGGCCAGGTCCACGCCTCGGTCGCGGATCACCAGCACGAGCGCCCAGAGCGCGGGTATCAGCGAGACCACCACGACGACGGTCTCGAGGGTCGGGTTCATGGGTACGAACCCTAGGGCAGCGCGTCCCCGACCTCGTAGGGTGAGCGCATGCCTGGCGCGGACGTGGTGGTCATCGGCGGGGGCATCGCGGGGGTTTCGGCGGCCGCGTTCCTGGCCTCGTCGGGTGCCTCGGTGACCTTGCTGGAACGCGAGAGCGCGCTGTCGGCGCACACCACTGGGCGCTCGGCCGCGCTCTACCTCAGCAACTACGGGCACGAGCAGACCCGCCGGCTGACCCTGGCGTCGCGAGACTTCCTCGATCAGCCGCCGGACGGCTTCGGCGACGCCCCGCTGCTGTCGGCGCGGGGGATGCTCAGCGTCGGCGGCGAGGCCGATGTCGAGGTCGTCCGCAAGCTGGCCGCCGAGGGCAGGCGGCTGGACCCGACGATCACCGAGGTCAGCGGCGAGGAGGCCCGGCGGCTCTGCCCCGTTCTGCGGCCCGAGCACAGCGTCGCCGGCGTCTACGAGCCCGGTGCGTCGGACATCGACGTGGCCGGGCTGCACGGCGGCTTCGTCCGCATGCTGCGGCAGCGTGGCGGCCTGATCCAGCGGGCCGCGCCGGTGGTGGCGATCGCGCGCGGTGGGGCCGGCTGGCAGGTGTCCACGAGCGACGTGACGTACGACTGCGCGTCCGTGGTGGACGCGGCCGGCGCATGGGGCGACCAGGTGGCGGGGCTGGCCGGCCTGGCGCCGGTTGGGCTGCGGCCGCTGCGGCGTACCGCGCTCACGGTCGGGCTCCCTGACGGGCTGGACGCGAGGAGCTGGCCGGCGGTGAACCAGGCCACGTACGAGTGGTACTTCCGGCCGGAGGGCGACGGGCTGCTGCTCTCGCCCGCGGACGAGACGCCGAGCGAGCCCTGCGACGCGTGGCCGGACGACCTCGACGTGGCCATGGCGATGGAGCGGGTCGCCGAGGCCACGACCCTGCCGCTGCGTTCGGTGCGGAGCGCGTGGGCCGGGCTACGTACCTTCGGCCCTGACGGCGAGATGGTGATCGGCCCGGATCCGGCGGTTTCGTCTTGGGTCTGGTGCGTGGGCCAGGGCGGGTACGGGATCCAGTCCGCGCCGGCGGTGGGGCGGCTCACCGCTGACCTCGTGCTCGGGGTCACGCCCGACTGGCTGGCAGGTACGGGCATCGACGTCGCCGCGGTCTCGGCCGGCCGGTTGGTACGTGCGGGCTCGTGACCGCTTCCTTCCAGATCGCCGTCGACTGCGCGAACCCGTTGCTGCTGACCAGGTTCTGGGCACTGGCGCTCGGGTACGACATCGAACCGCCGCCGTCGGGCTTCGCGAGCTGGAACGACTACTACCGCGGCCTGGGAGTTCCGGACGACGAGCTGGACGATGCCGTTGACGCGGCCGACTCGATCGTCGACCCGACCGGCGTGGGCCCGCGGATCTGGTTCCAGATCGTGCCCGAGGGCAAGGTGGTCAAGAACCGGCTGCACCTGGACGTCGCTGCCAGTGGCGGTCGTGACGTCGCGTTCGACGTACGCCGCGCTCGCATCACCGCCAAGGCGGACGAGCTCGTCGCGGCTGGCGCCACCCGCCTACGTGTCGACTCCGCCGAGGGCGTCAACCGCTACGCCGAGTCGATGCTCGACCCCGAGGGCAATGAGTTCTGCATCCACTGACCGCCGTCACCTTCAATCGCTGCAGACATCCTGGGGGCCAGGACCCCCAACTTGTCTGCAGCGATTGGGTGGGGAGCTACCGGATGCGGCGCCTCATGAGCATCGCGTCCGGACCGGCGGGGTCCGTGAAGGTCGCCACCTGCTCGAACTGCAGCCCGGTGTAGAAGGTGGTGCGGTCGGGCGCGCACTCCAGCACGAGATCGGCCGGCGCATCACCCTTCAGTGCGTCGGCCGCCGCGTCGAGCAACAGCCGCCCGATGCGGTGGCCGCGCAGGGCCCGCTCCGTCGCCACCTTCTCGATCCAGGCATGCGCGGCAAGGGGTCGGTGGACCTCGGCGATGTTCTGGTGGAACTGCCAGTCGATGGCATCGAGCGGGTCTTCGGGTCGCGACTCACGTGCGAGCACCTGGCACAGGTGGCAGTGCCCGGGCCTGCTCCCGACCAAGGCGCCCACCAGTACGTCCCCGGCGTACGCACCTATCGCCAGCGAGTAGGAGGCACGCCCCATGGAGGAGTACAGCGCCCATGATCCGGCCCATCGACCCGGGAGATCCGGGCCGTACATCTCGACCGTGAACGGCTCGTCCACGAACGCCCGGTGCAGGAGGGCGAGGCCAGCCGGCCACTCGACGTCGGCGAGGGGGCGGACCGAGATCTCCATGGCCCGGAGTGTGCCCCCACCTGATCCCTGCAGACAATCTGGAGGTCAGGATCCCCAATACGTCTGCAGCGATTCCGCGTCTGCAGCGATTCCGCGTCTGCAGCGATCCCGCGTAGGGTCTGGCGAACCGACAGAGGAGGCCGGCGTGGCATCGGATCTCGAGCAGCTTCGCGTGTTCGCGATGGACTACACGGCCGCCTGGTGCAGCATGGATCCGGCTGAGGTGGCAGCGCACTTTTCGCCGAATGGCTCGCTCGCCATCAACGGTGGGGAGCCCGCGGTAGGTCGCGATGCTCTGACCGTGGTAGCAGCGAGCTTCTACGAGTCACTGCCCGACATGCAGGTGTACTTCCGAGATCTCGTCGTTGACGGGGATCGGATCGAGTACCACTGGACCTTCACTGGCACCAACACAGGCCCGGGTGGCACGGGGAACGCGGTGCGCGTGGAGGGCTTCGAGGCGTGGAGGATCGGCGACGATGGTCTGATCGCCGCCTCGGTCGGCAGCTACGACGCGGACGAGTATGCCCGTCAGCTGGCCGCGGGTGTCTAGGATGCGATGGAGTCGAGGCCTGGCCTGATCCGCGGGATGCGCTGGCGAACAGCGATGCGGTGAGAATGCGCGGTGGCCATGCTGGCCCGGTCGGGTGATCGCTACGACGTCGCGACCCGACATTTGTGCTCGTGACCCGGATTCCACCTGATCCCTGCAGACAATCTGGCGGTCAGGACCCCCAATGCGTCTGCAGCGATTCCGCGTCTGGAGCGATTCCGCGTCTGCAGCGAATGTGGGTCAACGGGGCGGGGGTCGAGGTGGTGGTCGAGGGCGTCGAGCGTCTTGCCCAGCCAGTCGATGTCGGCGCCCGCCAGCGGTCCGGCGTCGCCGGGCATCAGCGTGGGCAGTCCCTTGAGGTACGTCTGGGTGACGTACAGGCAGCCGACGACCAGACCCATCCGGCCGGCCTCCTGCAGCAACGCAGGCGATAGATGGTCGGCCCAGCCTGCGAGGTACGCGTCGTAGGCGGCATGGCGTACGGCCGACGACGGGATGCGCGGGACGAACGGCGCGAGGTCGACGAACGGGTGCGACAACGCAGCGTCGGTCCAGTCGAAGTAGCGGAAACCGCCGTCCGCGCGGACGACGTTCCATGCGTGCAGGTCGCCGTGCACGAGGGTGGGGCTGGGCCCGACTTCGGCCAACCGCCAACACGCGTCCACCAGTCGCGGCACCAACCGCAGCCAGCGCTCCCGCAGCTCGGGGCCGAGCCGCCGCAGCAGCTCGTCGTCCTCGGACCAGCGCGCGACAGCGGGGGCCAGGTCGGACAACGGTCGTACGAAGGCGCCGTGGCCGACGAGCTCGTCGCCCTTGCCCAGCCACTGCTGCTGGAGCGGGACGTACGCACGGAGAGCGGCGGCCCATTGCTCGACAGGCACATCGCCGAGCAGCGCCCCGCCCATGTCCCTCATCAGCAGCCAGCCCTCGTCCGGCTCGACGGCGATGACGTCGGGCAGGACATCCGGCATCGACGCCGCCAGCGCGCGGGTGAGCACGGCTTCGTGCCGGAACAGGTCGGTGCTGCACTTCAGGTACGCGGCGCCGCCCGGCGAGTCGGCCCGCAGCACCGCGGAGATGCCCCACAGCTGGACCACCTCGGGCGGGCCGGACGGGGGCAGGCCGGCGTCGTCATCGCCTCGGCCATCCAGCCGCCGGCCCTGGCGAGCCAGCCCGCCCGCGACCACGGCGGCCGCAAGGGGGACCAGCCGGTGTCGCGCTCGACCACCCATGCGCCGAGCGACTCGAGTACGCGGGCCGGTTGGGCAAGAGCGGCGCCGGCGCCGTCGAGGGCGCGCCACTCGAGCCCGTCGGGCACTGGACCGGCGAACGGCTCGGTCTCGGCGAGCAGCAGCGTTGCTTCGCCCTGGTCCACCCAGGCCAGCCCGTTGGCCCGCAGCAACGCAAGCGCCGTACCCAGCAGGGCATGTGCGGCTGGCAGGTAGTCGACAGGGTCCGGGTCGAGCTTGGTCAGCACCGACGGCAGCCGCGCCACCGGGGGCTGGCCGGCAGCCACGACCTCGCTGAGGACCGAAGCCTCCGACGGGTGCCGGACCAGCAGCAGCCCCTCGCACCCCGCGGCCACCTCGCCGGCGCTCACGGGCTGCAACCTAGTTGGGGGAGTACGGCTGCCGCGGGTAGTCGATCCCCGGCAGGCTCGGGAGGGTGCGCAGGATGGCCGACTCCCGCCGCAGCAGGCCGAGCTCGAGCAGCAGCCGGGTGGCGGTGTCGGGCGCGGCGAGCAGCGACTGGTGGTCACCGAGGTCGAGCACCATGGTGGCGGCCACCAGGTAGGAGAGGACTTCGGCGTCGACCGGCGTGTCGTCGCCGCCGTCGCTCCGCTGTTGCGTCGCGAGGAGCGCGTCCCGGTACGCGTGGAAGTGCCGGAGCACGCTGGTGGCCAGCACGTCGGCGGCGTCACCGGCCGGCTCGTCGAGCCACTCGACCTCGCCCCGCAGGTACGGGAGGGTGCTGTCGACCTCGAGGACCCGGAACCGGCGGGTCCCGCTGGTGACGATGTCGTACCGGCCGTCCTCGTACGCCTCGACGCCACGCAGCTCGGCGGTGCAGCCGATCTCGTGCAGCGCGCTCACCGCACCCTCGCCGACCTCGTGCCCGACCCGGATGGCGACGACGCCGAAGAACCGCGGGCCCGCCTCGTCCGGGCGATCGACGAGGTCGCGCACGAGGTCGCGGTAGCGCTCCTCGAAGATGTGCAGGGGCAGCAGCAGCCCGGGATAGAGCACGGTGCCCAGGGGGAACAGCGGGATCCACTCGGTCACGCGCCCGAGCCTAGGGGCGGTTCCCTAGACTGGCCCGATGATCCGCCGCATCGACCTCCGTGGCTCCGTGTCAGACCTGGACACCGTGCTGCCCCGCGCCGCACTCGACGTCGAGGCTGCCCTGGCCACGGTGCGCCCGATCTGCGACGACGTACGCGACCGCGGCGACGCTGCCCTGCTCGACCTGTCCGAGCGGTTCGACGGCGTACGTCCGCCGAGCCTGCGGGTCCCTGCCGACGCCCTGGCCTGGGCGCTGGAGAACCTCGACCCCGATGTACGCGCAGCGTTCGAGGAGTCGATCCGGCGGGCCCGGATGGTGCACGAGGACCAGCGGCGGACCGACTCGACCACCCAGGTGGTGCCGGGCGGGACGGTGACCGAGCGGTGGGTCCCGGTCGACCGCGTGGGCCTGTACGTTCCCGGCGGCCGCGCGCCCCTGGCCAGCAGCGTGGTCATGAACGTGGTGCCGGCCCAGGTCGCCGGCGTCCCGTCGATCGCGGTGGCCAGCCCGCCGCAGCGCGAGTTCGGCGGCCTGCCCGACCCGACGATCCTGGCGGTCTGCGCCCTGCTCGGCGTCGACGAGGTCTACGCGGTCGGCGGCGCGCAGGCGGTGGCGATGTTCGCGTACGGCACCGCGACCTGCCGGCGGGTGGCGATGGTGACCGGTCCCGGCAACATCTGGGTCACCGCGGCCAAGCGGCTGCTCAAGGGCCGGATCGGGATCGACGCCGAGGCCGGCACGACCGAGATCGCGATCCTGGCCGACGACTCGGCCGACCCGGCGCACGTGGCCGCCGACCTGATCAGCCAGGCCGAGCACGACCCGGCCGCCGCCGCCGTGCTGGTGACCCCGAGCGAGAGCCTGGCCGCCGCTGTCGAGGCCGAGCTGGTGGTCCAGGTGGCCGCGACCAAGCACGTTGAGCGGATCACGGCTGCCCTGGCCGGGCAGCAGTCGGGCATCGTCCTGGTCGACGACCTCGAGGCCGGGCTCGACGTCGTCAACGCGTACGCGGCTGAGCACCTGGAGATCCAGACCCGTGACGCGGCGGTCGTGGCGGCACGGGTGCGCAACGCCGGGGCGGTCTTCGTCGGCGCCTGGTCGCCGGTCTCGCTGGGCGACTACTGCGCCGGCTCGAACCACGTCCTGCCGACCGGCGGGTGTGCCTGCCACTCCAGCGGGCTTTCGGTGCAGACCTTCCTGCGTGGCATCCACGTCGTCGACTACTCGCAGGCGGCGCTGCGCGACGTGGCCCCCCACGTGGTGGCGCTGGCCGGTGCCGAGGACCTGCCCGCCCATGGTGCGGCGATCGAGGTCCGGCTGCGCGACGACCGGCTGCGAGACGGCCGACTGCGAGACGACCGACCGTGAGCGAGATCGACCAGCTGCTGCGCGAGGACCTGCGCGGGCAGTCTCCCTATGGCGCGCCGCAGCTCGACGTGCCCGTGCGCCTGAACACCAACGAGAACCCGCACCCGCCCTCGGCCGCCCTGGCCGCCGAGATCGGGGCCGCTGTGGAGGCGGCCGCGCGCGTGCTCAACCGCTACCCGGACCGCGACGCGGTGGCGCTGCGTACCGACCTGGCGGCGTACCTCTCCGAGCACACGGGCCAGCCGCTCGGCGTCCGTCAGGTGTGGGCGGCCAACGGCAGCAACGAGATCCTGCAGCAGCTGCTCCAGGCCTTCGGCGGTCCGGGACGTCGCGCGCTCGGCTTCGTCCCCTCGTACGCGATGCACGAGCTGATCTCGCTGGGTACGTCCACGGAGTGGGCAACCGCCGAGCGCAGTGACGACTTCACCGTGACCGCCGAGGGCGTGGCGGCGGCGATCACCGAGCACCACCCGGACGTGACTTTCCTGTGCTCCCCGAACAACCCCACAGGTACCGCGCTCGACCTCGACGTGGTGGCGGCGGCCTACCAGGCGTCGCGCGGGATCGTGGTCGTCGACGAGGCGTACGCGGAGTTCTCGCACCGTCCGTCCGCGGTGGCGCTGCTGCCCGGACGGCCCCGGCTCGTGGTCACCCGCACCATGTCCAAGGCGTTCGCCTTTGCCGGCGCAAGGGTCGGCTACCTCGCGGCCGACCCAGCCGTCGTCGACGCGATCGCGCTGGTCCGGCTGCCGTACCACCTGTCCGCGCTGACCCAGGCCGCCGCCCGCGCCGCGCTGGCCCGGTCGGTCGAGCTGCTCGGGACGGTCGACACGGTCAAGGCGCAGCGCGACCGCATCGTGGACGAGCTGCGCGCGCTCGGCCTGACCGTGATCGACTCGGATGCCAACTTCGTGCTCTTCGGCCGGTTCGACGACCAGGCCGACGTCTGGCGCCGGCTCCTCGACCGTGGGGTGCTGGTCCGCGACGTCGGCCTGAGCGGCTGGCTGCGGGTCACGGCGGGCACCGAGCACGAGGTGTCCGAGTTCCTGCGCGTGACGACCCAGGTATCCAAGGAGATCAACCCATGAGCCGGTCCGCCCGGGTGCACCGCCAGACCAAGGAGTCCGAGGTCCTGGTCGAGCTCGACCTCGACGGCACCGGGCAAGTCGACGTCGAGACCGGCGTGCCGTTCTTCGACCACATGCTGACCCAGCTGGGCAAGCACGGCGGCTTCGACCTGACCATACGTACCACGGGCGACCTCGAGGTAGACGCGCACCACACGGTCGAGGACACCTCGCTGGCCGTGGGGCAGGCGCTGCGCGAGGCGCTCGGCGACAAGGTCGGCATCCGGCGCTTCGGTGACGCGCTGGTCCCGCTCGACGAGACGCTGGTGCAGGCCGCCGTGGACATGTCCGGCCGTCCGTACGTGGTGCACGTCGAGCCCGAGGTGGTCGAGCTGATCGGCAGCTACGACACCTCGCTGACCCGGCACATCTGGGAGTCGATCTCGGCCTCGGGGCAGATCTGCCTGCACGTACGCGTGATCACCGGCCGCAACGCCCACCACATCGTCGAGGCGCAGTTCAAGGCCGTGGCGCGAGCGATGCGCGACGCCGTGGCGCTCGACCCGCGGGTGGTCGGCGTGCCCTCGACCAAGGGGTCTCTGTAGGCATGCGAACCGGCGCGAGGCCGCCCTCGTGACGCGGCCCCGGGTCGTCGTCCTCGACTACGGCTCCGGCAACCTGCGCTCCGCCGAGCGGGCGGTCGAACGGGTCGGCGCCGACGTGATCGTGACGGCAGACCCCGCGGCAGTGCTCGCGGCCGACGGTCTCGTCGTGCCGGGGGTCGGCGCCTTCGCGGCCTGCATGGCCGGGCTCCGAGGCGTCGACGGGCCCAGACTCATCGGCGAGCGGCTGTCCGGTGGCCGCCCGGTGCTCGGGATCTGTGTCGGCATGCAGGTGCTCTTCGACGAAGGTGTCGAGCACGGGGCGCAGACCGCGGGCTGCGCGCAGTGGCCCGGCTCGGTCGAGCGGCTGGTCGCGCCGGTGCTCCCGCACATCGGCTGGAACACGGTCGAGCCGGCTGCGGGTTCGGTGCTGTTCCGGGGCGTCGAGGACGAACGGTTCTACTTCGTGCACTCGTACGCTGTCCGGCGGTGGGAGCAGGACCCTGGGGGCGAGCCCGCCCTGGTGACGTACGCCGAGCACGGTGAGCGTTTCGTTGCGGCCGTCGAGCAGGGCGTGCTGTCGGCGACGCAGTTCCACCCGGAGAAGTCCGGCGATGCCGGAGCGACGTTGCTGGGCAACTGGTTGGAGGTGCTGCGATGACGGCGCAACCACGGTCGCGGCGACCTGCGCAGCGTCGATCAGCTGCGAGTCGATCAGCTGCGCGGCGACCCGTGGCCCGGCGCCGGGGCGGCTGGCCGTGGTGGGTACGCCTCGTGGTCGGCGGCGCCCTTGTGGCGGGTGTCGTCTTCGCCGTGCTCTGGTTCAACGCGCTGGCCACCTGGATCAAGACGCTGAGCATCGTCGGCGTCGTCCTCCTGGTCGCCCTGTGGTGGCTCTGGACGCGGCGGCACGAGATCCGGGACGAGATGGACCGGCGCGCGGCCGGCGACCGATGAGCCGCGAGCGGGCCCGGCTGCGGGCCGAGCGCGAGGAGCAGGCCGCGGCGGAGCGCGCCAAGCGAGCCCGGCAGGCCGATCGTCGGTCGGCGCGAGCCTCGCGGCGCCGCGTCGTGGTCGACGCGATGGGCCCACGGGTACGCACCGCCCGGCCCACCGGCATCCTCGCGGCCAGACGACGGCGCCGCTTCACGGTGACGATGGTGGTCGCCCTGCTCGTGCAGGTCGTGACCTGGTCGCTGTCCGACTCGTGGTGGCTGCGCGTCACCGTGGCGCTGCTCACGCTGCTGTTCACGCCCGTCGTCCTTGCCCTGATGTCCGACCGGAGGTCCTGACCCGTGCCCCTCGAACTCCTCCCCGCCGTCGACGTCGCCGACGGCCAGGCGGTCCGGCTGGTCCAGGGCGCGGCCGGCTCCGAGACGTCGTACGGCGACCCGATGGCGGCAGCGCTGGCCTGGCAGCAGGCCGGCGCGCAGTGGATCCATCTGGTCGACCTCGATGCGGCCTTCGGGCGTGGCTCCAACCGTGAGCTGCTGGCCGCCGTGGTGGCTGCGGTCGACTGCAAGGTCGAGCTGTCCGGTGGCATCCGCGACGACGCCTCGCTCCGTGCGGCTCTGGCCACTGGCTGCACCCGCGTCAACATCGGCACCGCGGCGCTCGAGGACCCGGACTGGTGCGGGCGCGCGATCGCCGAGCACGGTGACCGCATCGCCGTGGGCCTCGACGTACGCGGCACGACCCTGGCGGCGAGGGGCTGGACGCAGGAGGGCGGCGACCTCTGGGAGGTCTTCGCGCGGCTGGAGCGCCAGGGCTGCCCGCGGTACGTCGTCACCGACGTGACCAAGGACGGCACGCTGCGCGGGCCCAACCTCGACCTGCTGCGCGAGGTCTGCGCGCGTACCGACCGCCCGGTCGTCGCCTCGGGCGGGGTGTCCTCGCTCGACGACCTGCGGGCGATCGCGAGCCTGGTGCCGCTGGGGGTCGAGGGTGCGATCGTCGGCAAGGCGCTGTACGCCCAGGCGTTCACGCTCGAGGAGGCGCTCGCGGCCATGGACCCGACCGCGACGGACCTGCGATGAGCGGCGCGGTCCGGTACGGCAGCGGCGGCCCGTTCGAGGCGTCGGTGGGCTACTCGCGCGTCGTGGTGGCCGGGGACCAGGCCTGGACCGCCGGCTGCACCTCGATCATCGACGGCGAGGTGGTGCACGAGGGCGACGCCTTCGCCCAGACGATGACGGCGTTCGGCATCGGGCTGGAGGCGCTGCGCCGGGCCGGGTTCGATGTGACCGACGTGGTGCAGACCCGGATGTACGTGGTCGGGATCCAGGACCGGTCGGTCGACGTCGGCCGTGCCCACGGCGAGCTGTTCGCGGACGTCCGGCCGGCGGCGACGATGCTCGGCGTCCCGGCCCTGATCGACCCGCGGCTGCTGGTCGAGGTCGAGCTCGTTGCGCACCGCGGAGGCCCAGTGGCGACGGTCGGCGGATGAGCGTCGCGATCCGGGTGATCCCGTGCCTCGACGTCGACGCCGGACGCGTGGTCAAGGGCGTCAACTTCGTCGACCTGCGCGACGCGGGCGACCCGGTCGAGCTGGCGCGCACGTACGACGCCGAGGGCGCGGACGAGCTCGTCTTCCTCGACATCACTGCCAGCAGCGGCGACCGGGCCACGACGTACGACATCGTCAGCCGGACTGCGGAGCAGGTGTTCATCCCGCTTACCGTCGGCGGGGGCGTGCGCACGGTGCAGGACGTGGACCGGCTGCTGCGGGCCGGCGCCGACAAGGTGGGCGTCAACTCGGCGGCCGTCGCCCGCCCCGAGCTGGTCGCCGAGATCGCGGACCGGTTCGGCGCACAAGTGCTCGTCCTGTCCGTCGACGCGAGGCGTACGCGGCCGGGGGAGCCGACCACCGACTCGGGCTTCGAGGTCACGACGCACGGCGGACGCCGGGGCACGGGGATCGACGCGGTGGCGTGGGCCGCTCGTGGCGCCGAGCTGGGCGCCGGCGAGATCCTGCTCAACTCGATGGATGCCGACGGCACCAGGGACGGCTACGACCTCCCGCTGCTGGCCCTGGTCCGCGCGGCCGTGCACGTACCAGTTATCGCCTCCGGAGGTGCCGGCGCGCTTGCGGACTTTGCCCCGGCGGTCGAGGCCGGGGCCGATGCCGTGCTCGCGGCCAGCGTGTTCCACTTCGGCGAGCTGCGGATCGGTGCCGTCAAGGACGCGCTGCGCGTGGCGGGCCATCCCGTCCGCTGACCGGGCGGCAGGATGAACCTTTCCCCGTCGCCGGCCGTTCCCCTGGGGACGGCCGAAGCGTGGCAGGCCGACCGACCGACCGTGAGAGGAGATCCGATGCTCCGACTCGCCCTGCGCCTGGTGGTGATCGTGGGGCTGGCCTACGACGTGATCTCGCACTGGCACCTGGCCCCCAACTTCGACTCCCTCAAGGGCAGCGGCAACCCGACGATCACGCAGGGCGGGCTGTTCCGGCTCGAGTCGGGGCTCGCGCTGCTCGCCATCGTGCTCGTTGCGGTCATCCACCGGCGCTGGACCGCGGCCTTCGCGTTTCTCGTGGCGTTCGGCGGTGTGGTTGCGGTGCTGCTCTACCGGTACGTCGACGTGGGTGCGATCGGCCCGCTCCCGGACATGTACGACGCGAGCTGGTACGCCGAAAAGACCTGGAGCGCCATCGCCGAGGCCGCAGCTGCGATCGCCGCGCTCTGGCTGTTCTTCCTTGAGCCGCGACGCCGCTCGGTCACACCGCCAGCGGAGTCGAGCTGAACCGTTCGATGTCCTCTGCGTCGCCGGTGATCTTGACGAGCGCGTGGTCCTTGCGTCCGAACGCATAGAGCAGCAGCTCGGTGGCCGGACCGGCCAGGGTGACCGAGGGCTGCCCACCGGCAGCCACGTGCGTCGTGCCGTCGGGCAGGCTCAGCAGCACCCCGACCGGCGAGTGGCGGAAGAACGCCCGCCCGCGACTGCGCAGCACCCGCCACATGGTGCGCTCCGTCCGCTCGTCCGACGGCCGGGGCGACCAGCCGGAGTCCGCTCGGCGGACGTCCTCGTGGTGCACGAAGAACTCGGTGGTGTTGAACGTGTCGTCGAGCGGGCCGACCAGCATCGGTGAGCGCTGCCGCACCTTGTCGACCAGCTCTGGCCACGGCCGGGCCGCCAGCCGTTGCTGGACCGCCTCGGTGTGGCTGGCCAGTCTCGGGACCACGATGCCGGGCATCGCGTCGATGCGACGCTCGCGCAGCACGAGGTGCGCGGCGAGGTCTCGAGTCAGCCAGTGGCCGCACAGGGTCGGCGCGTCGGGCCCGACCTCGAGGAACAGGTCTGCGAGGGCGGCGCGCTCGGACGCGGCAACAGAGGGCATGCAGCAAGGTTAAGCCAGCTCAGCGAGCTGCACCTTTCAGAGTGCCTGTGGTCTTGCCCACGCTTGAGCCCACGACGCAGACGAAGCCGCGTTCGCCGCTGTCCCAGGCGTTCTGCTCCGGGAAGAAGTACGTCACGTCGAGGACCGAGCTGTCGATGTCGAGCCCGATGAACGGCTTGAAAGCGGCTCTGCACTCCTTCTCGGTGGCCGCCGTCACCGCGTCCTGGCCGGGCCAGACGCCGGCCACCGGCAGGGTCCCGTCGACGAAAGCCTCGGCGTCGTGCGGCTGCGAGCACGGGACCGCGTCAAAGGTCCGTACGGCGGTCACGCCGGCCGCGGGGAACAGGATGCAGTCGCCGGTGCGCAGGTCGGCGGCGGTCACCTTGCCGGACGAGGTGATTGCGCCGCCGGTGCTGCGGTGGGCCTGCCCCCGGGCGAGCCCGATGAAGGCAAGGGCTACCACGACGAGCGACAGCCCAGAAAGGATCAGGCCCGCGATCGCCAGGCCGCGCCCGCCCTGGTGGGACCGCTTGATCCGGGACAGGGCCACGATGCCGAAGACGACCGAGAGCGGGAAGCAGAAGAACGCGGTGACCAGCGAGGCGATCGCGAAGCCGTCGGTGCCGGGAGCCCGGCCGGTCGGTGGTTCGGTGCCGGCGTAGTCGTACCCGTACGGCGGGGCCGGGTATCCGGGCGGAGCGGCGGGGTACGCGGGCGGAGCGGCGGAGTACGTCGGCGGCACACCCGCGTTCGGCGCGGCGAAAGGATCTGGCGGCGCGAAAGGATCCGGTACGGCAGTGGGGTCCGGTACGGCAGTGGGGTCCGGTACGGCAGTGGGGTCCGGCGCGGCGAAGGGGTCGGGCGGCTGGCTCATGGGCGGGATGCTGCCAGATCAGAGGAGCAGAATGGACGCATGTCAGCCGCCACGCCCGAGATGTCTTCACCTGCCGAGTCGTCAGATCCGGCCGAGTCGCCGCAGGACCGGCTGGACGCCGCGATCGCCGCGCGGCTCAAGCGCGACGACCACGGCCTGTTCGCCGCCGTCACCCAGCAGTGGGACACCGGCGAGGTGCTGATGGTCGGGTGGATGGACGACGAGGCGCTGCGCCGGACCCTGACGTCGGGGCGGGTCACGTACTTCAGCCGCAGCCGGCAGGCCTACTGGCGCAAGGGCGACACCTCGGGGAACGTCCAGCACGTACGCGAGGTGCGCCTGGACTGTGACGGCGACGCGCTGCTGGTCCGGGTGGACCAGGTGGGTGCGGCCTGCCACACCGGCGACCGCAGCTGCTTCGACGCCGGCCTGATCTATCCGTAGACGCAGCCACCCCTGAAACACCAATCGCTGCAGACATTGATCGCTGCAGACAGAGTGGGTGCTGGGGCACCCACGATGTCTGCAGCGATGCAGCGTCTGCAGCGATGGAGCGGTCGAGCGGCTAGGCAGCGACCGGTTCGTTCTGGAACTTCCGGTACGCGAACGTCAGGGCGAGCAGCGCGACCGGCATGGTCACGATGAGGCCGATGATGCAGAGCACCGCGCCGACGATGTACGCGACGATGACGCCGATGATCAGGACGAACATCGACCCGATGTTAGTGCTGACCAGCCTGACGCTGGCCATGATCGCGTCCCACGGGGCGAGGTTCTTGTCCAGGATGAAGAACAGGTAGAACGGCGTGAAGAACGCCACGATCAGGGCCGGGATGTAGCACAGGAACGTGCCCACAGCCTCGGCGAGAGCGACGATCACGCCGGCGATCACCACCTGGCTGATCTTCTCGAACTTGAAGAAGTCGGCGATCTCGACCCGCTTGCCGTCGGCGATGTCGAGGGTCCCGCGGATGATGCCCGCCTGCACCACGGCGATGATCACCCAGAAGACGAACGCCGCGAGAGCCGCGAAGATCAGCACCATGATCAGCCCGGTGCCGGCGGACGTCGTGATGGCCCCTGTCGTCTGGTCGATCGTGATCTTGTTGGTACTGCTGAGCAGCAGCCCACCGAGGACGAAGTACGCGATGACCTCGATCACGGCGAGCACCACGATGTAGATCAGCGTGGCGATGATGATCGGGCTGGCGTTCTGCTGGAACTTCGCCCAGCCCCAGTTGAAGGCGTCACCGACGGAGAATGGGCGGTCGGCCGCACCGAAGTTCGGCTGTGAGATCGGGGGCGCCGGAGGCGGGGGAGCGCCGTAGCTCGGCGGCGGCGGCGGAGAGGGAGGGGGAGGCTGGGTGCCGTAGTCCCCGGGGGATGCCGGGGGTACGGGGGGCTGCTCTGGCATCTCGGGCGGCAGCGTGGGGTCAGACATGGGGTGCCCCTTCATCGGGTCGATGTGAGCCGTGGCCAGCACGGTCGGCGCTGACGCTATCCATCTCTGGGCCGCTGCGGGAGGGGTTAGGGCCGCGACCCGCCGACATACGGAACACTGTCCGGATGGACATCGCCGCCGCGACACCCGATCTGGAGACCTTCCGCGGCCTCGCGGAGGGCCGCAGGGTGATCCCGGTGACCCGCAGGCTGCTGGCCGACGGTGACACCCCGGTGGGGCTCTACCACCGGCTGGCGCAGGGTCGGCCCGGCACCTTCCTGCTCGAGTCCGCCGAGCACGGGCGGGTCTGGTCGCGCTACTCGTTCGTCGGCGTACGTTCGGCCGCCACCTTGACCGAGCGCGACGGCTCCGCAGTCTGGACGGGGACCCCACCGGTCGGCGTACCGCTTTCCGGCGACCCCCTGCAGGCCCTGCGCGAGACGGTGGCGCTGCTGCACACCGAGCGGCTGCCCGGGCTGCCACCGCTGACCGGGGGCATGGTCGGCTTCATCGGCTACGACGCCGTTCGCCGGCTGGAGCGGCTGCCCGAGCTGGCCAAGGACGACCTTGCGCTGCCCGAGCTCGCGATGTTCTTCGCCACGGACCTCGCGGTGCTCGACCACGAGGACGGCTCGGTGCTGCTGATCGCGAACGCGGTCAACTACGACGCGACCGACGAGCGGGTCGACGACGCGTGGACCGACGCCGTGGCGCGGCTGGATGCGATGGAGGCCCTGCTGGCGCTGCCGTCCGAGCCCCTGGCGGTCCGGCTGGACTGGGCGGTGCAGCCGGACTACCGCAGCAACACCGAGCGGGCCGACTACCTGCGCGCCGTCGAGCGGGCCAAGGAGGAGATCCGCGCCGGCGAGGCGTTCCAGGTCGTGGTCTCGCAGCGGTTCGAGCTCGACACCGACGCCTCGGCGCTGGACATCTACCGCGTCCTGCGAGTCACCAACCCGAGCCCGTACATGTACCTGCTGCGCTTCGACGGATACGACATCGTCGGCTCGAGCCCGGAGGCGCTGGTCAAGGTCACCGGCGACCGCGCCCTGCTGCACCCGATCGCCGGGACCCGCTGGCGGGGGGCCACCCCGGAGGAGGACACGGCGCTCGCGACCGAGCTGCTGGCCGACGAAAAGGAGCGGGCCGAGCACCTGATGCTGGTGGACCTGGGCCGCAACGACCTGGGCCGGGTCTGCGCGCCCGGCTCGGTCGAGGTCGTCGACTTCATGAGCATCGAGCGGTACAGCCACGTCATGCACATCGTGTCCACGGTGGTGGGCACGGTGGCTCCCGGCAGCACTGCCTTCGACGTACTGGCGGCGACCTTCCCGGCCGGCACGCTCTCGGGCGCCCCGAAGCCGCGGGCGATGGCGATCATCGAGGAGCTCGAGCCGACCAGGCGCGGGCTGTACGGCGGCTGCGTCGGCTACCTCGACTTCGCCGGCGACCTCGACGCGGCGATCGCGATCCGTACCGCCCTGCTGCGTGACGGCACCGCGTACGTCCAGGCCGGCGGGGGCATCGTTGCCGACTCCGACCCCGTGGCCGAGGACACCGAGACGCGGAACAAGGCGGCAGCCGTGCTCCGGGCGGTGGCCGTGGCGGCGACGTTCCGTCCCGTCGGCGGCTGATGGACGCCAGGCGCGAGTACACCCTGGCGCTGGTCGGGCTGGCCGGTGGCGGGGCGCTCGTGCTCGCGGTGGCCCAGGCAACCTGGGTCGAGGCCACGAACGCCGAGGTCACCTACGACACGGCCTTCCGGGGGAGCGAGGTCGCGACCGGGCTGGTCGCCTGCGCCCTGGTGGCGGTGGCGGGAGCGGTCGGCGTGATCGCGGCCCGAGGCGTCGTGCGTCGGCTGGTCGGCGGCATCCTGGCGCTGGTCGGGCTGGTCGTGGCCGCCCTCGCGGTGCATGTCCTGGTGTCGCCGGAGCAGGCCGTCCGGCACCCGCTCGGCCTCGTGACCGGTGGCGACGCGACGCCGCGCGTGGTGGGCGTCAGCTGGTGGTGGTGCCTGCTCGCGCTGCTGGGCGGCCTCGCGATCCTGGCCGGGGGGCTGCTGACGGTCGTACGCGGCCGCCGGTGGTCGGTGCTGGCGGACAGGTACGACACCCCTGCCGGTCGCCGCCGGGTCGCCGCGCCGGACGCCTGGACGCAGATCGACCGTGGCGAGGACCCGACGCTCGACCCACCTGCAACAATGACCGAAGATGCTGGGCAGGACCCACCCCCAGGAGGAGCACGCGATGGCTAAGGTTCCGCACCCCGACCACGGCAACTCGGTCGCAGCCTGGACCGCGGTCACCATCGTGATGGTGGCCTCGTGCGTGGCGGCGGTCGGCGTCCTGGTCTCGGCGCCGTGGCTGTTCTGGGTCGGTGTCGCGCTCGTGGTCGTCGGCATCGCCTCCGGCAAGGTCCTGGCGATGATGGGCTTCGGCATCAAGCGCGAGCTCACCAGCAGCTGATCAGCAGCCGACTGGCAGCCGACTGGCAGCCGACTAACACAGCGAGCGTTTACACGACCCGAATCCGCGCCTCACGGGGAGCGGTACCCGTACGTGCCAGGGTGGGGACGTGGAACGCGCAGCTGACCCGGCCCGTGGTCTCGTGCTGGTCGTCGAGGACGAGAAGGCGATCTCCGACCTGATCCGGATGTACCTCACCCGCGAGGGTTTCGGGGTGCACGTCGAGACCGACGGCCGCGCCGGGCTGTCAGCGGCTCGTACCCTGCACCCGGTCGCGATCGTGCTCGACGTGGGCCTGCCGTCCATGGACGGCACCGAGGTCTGCCGCCTGCTGCGCGGCGAGGGCGACTGGACGCCGGTCATCTTCGTGACCGCCCGCGACGACGAGATCGACCGCATCCTCGGTCTGGAGCTCGGCGCCGACGACTACCTCACCAAGCCGTTCAGCCCGCGCGAGCTGGTGGCCAGGGTGCGCTCCGTGCTCCGCCGGGCCGCGGGCCCCGGGTCGGAGGAACGCACGTTCACGCTGGGCGCCGTCACGGTCGACCCCGCGCGGCGCAGGGTGTCCGCGGCCGGCCAGGAGGTCGCTCTCACCAGCACCGAGTTCGACCTGCTGCTGCACCTGATGCGCAAGCCCGGCCGGGTCTACCCGCGCGAGCAGCTGCTTTCCGAGGTCTGGGGGTACGCCGCTGCGGCCGGCACCCGAACGGTCGACGTGCACGTCGCCCAGCTGCGCGGCAAGCTCGGCGAGGCCAGCCCGATCCGCACGGTCCGCGGGGTCGGCTACTCCGCTGACGGCACGGATGGCTGACCATCGGGCCGGGCCGGCTGACCATCGGGCCGGGCCGGCGGACCAGAGCCCGACCGCCCACGAGGGGCGTACCCGGCTCGCTACCCGCGTCACGCTGCTCACGATCGCGGTGGCGCTGCTCGCGGTGGTCATCACCGGGGTGGTCTCGCTCAGCCTGATCCGCGGGGTGGCCGAGACGCAGGCCAGGGACAGCCTGGCCAAGCAGGCCGACGTCGCGCAGGCGACGCTCGACCAGCAGGTGGCCCAGCGACCGGCCAGGCTGCGGGTGCTCCTGCGCCAGCAGAAGGTCTCGGTCGACGTGGTGGGGCCAAGCCTGAAGGCGCCGACGTTCGTCACTCCCGCGGACCTGGCCGCGCTGGCGGCCGGCCAGTCCGTCTCTGACGTCCGCGAGGGGAGCTCAGGCCGGATCTTCGTCGAGGGGCGCCCGCTCGACGGCGCCAAGGGCGTGGTCCTCGCGCAGTCGGTGGCCGTGGCGTCGAGCTCCGCCTCCTCCGCGCGGCGCCGGCTGCTGCTCCCGCTGGCGCTGGGACTGGTCGGCGCCGGACTGGCCGGCTGGTTGCTCGCTCGCCGGCTCTCCCGCCCGATCCAGGATGCGGCCGCCGCGGCGCACCGGCTGGCCTCCGGCTCGCGCGACGTCCAGCTCACGCCAGAGGGACCGTACGAGGTCGCCGAGCTTGCTGGAGCTCTCAACCGCCTCAACGGCGCGCTGGCCACAAGCGAAGGCCGTGAGCGCGAGTTCCTGCTCTCGGTCTCGCACGAGCTGCGTACGCCCCTGACCGCCGTCCGCGGGTACGCCGAGGCACTGGCTGACGGCGTGGTGCCGCCGGACGAGGTCGGGCGGACCGGGGCGGTGATGCTGGCCGAGGCCCAGCGGCTCGACCGGCTGGTGGCCGACCTGCTCGACCTCGCGCGGCTGCGTGCCCAGGACTTCCGGCTCGACCTGACCGACGTCGACCTGTCCGACCTGGTGCGGCAGGCGGGCGAGGTGTGGCGGGACCGGTGCGCGCCCGAGGGGGTCGAGCTCCGCGTCGAGGTGCCGCCGGAGCCGCTGGTGGTGCGGACCGACCCCACGCGGGTCCGCCAGATCATCGACGGCCTGGCCGAGAACGCGCTCCGGGTCACGCCGGCCGGCGCGCCGATCGTGCTCTCGGTCGCGGGGGTCCCGGCCAGCGGGGGCGTCCTGCTGGAGGTACGGGACGGTGGCCCGGGGCTCACCGACGACGACCTGGCGATCGCGTTC
>JANMWN010000056.1:0-10426 GCA_031394045.1 Sporichthyaceae bacterium | reverse complement strand
CGCCGACGAGGCCGGCCAGGTTCGGGACGAGGATCACGTCGTCGCCCAGGTCGCCCGGCTCGGCCGGGAGGTAGCGGGCGTTGCCGCCGCCGAGGTAGAGCCGGTCGAACCACACCACCGGCCTCAGCACCTCGATCGCGCGGCGGACCCGGCGTACCCATCGTTCCGGGCTGCCGGCCTTGCGCGCATGGTTGCCGAGCTGCTGGTCGTACGTCTGTCCCTTGCGGAACGGGTGGTGTGACAGCTCGAGGTGCGGCGCCAGGGAGCCGTCGTCGAAGATCGCCGACCCCAGCCCGGTGCCGAGGGTGAGGACCAGCTCGAGCCCGAGGCCACTGATCGAGCCGGCGCCCTGCACCTCCGCGTCGTTGAGCACCCGGGTCGGTCGGCCGAACGCCTCGGCCAGGGCGTGCTGGGCGTCGAAGCCGCGCCACTGCTGCTCGATGACGGTGTCGACCGGGGTGAACGGGCCGGCCAGCCTGGGGTAGTGCGGCGTGAAGACCACGCGTCCGTGCCGGATCATGCCGGGCATCCCCACGGTCACCCGGTCGTAGCCGGACAGGCCAGCGGTGAGCTCGACGAGCGCCGAGACGAAGCGGTCCGGCGCCAGCGGGTACGGGGTCGGCACGCGTACCCGCTCGCTGATCTGCTCCGCCTGGGCATCGAGGAGCAGCGCCTTCAGCCCCGTTCCTCCGCAGTCGATCGACAGCGTCACCATTGGCGGCGACGCGTGCTGGCCCGGGGTCATGCGACCAGGGTGCCTGATCGCCCGGTCGTGGCTCTACAGCAGGCCACGGCGCGCCGCCTCGGCGCCCATCGCGAACCGGGTCTGGGCGCCCAGCTTGTGCTGCAGGTTGGCCAGCCGGCGCCCCACCGTGCGGACCGAGGCGCCCAGGTGGCGACCGATCGCGGCATCGGTCATGTCGGTGGTCAGCATCCGCAGCAGCATGATCTCCTCCTCCGAGAGCTCGTGGTCGCTCATGTCGTCGGCCGACAGCGGGGTGGCCCGGAGCCAGAGCTCCTCGAAGACGTGGGTCAGGTCCTCGATCAGCTCGTGCCCACGGACCACGACAGCGGCGCTGACCCAGGGGCCGACGGAGGCGAGAGGCAGCAGCGCGGCGAGCCCGTCGATCAGCATGAAGCGGATCGGCAATGTGGTGAGGAGACGGGCCTGCTCGCCGAGGCGGGCGGCCTCGCGCATGTACTCGAAGTAGCCGGCCACCCGGAACACGTCGCCGGCGTAGATCGTGCGGACGGCGACACCGTGGGTCATCCGGTCGAACATCGCCGGCTGGAGCGCGCACGGTCCGTCGGCGCGTACGAACGGCTGCCGGTCGAGGTGGAGGCACTCGACCTGCGCCGTAGAGATCAGGTCGAAGGCGGCCTGGTTGACCGCCCGCTCGCCCTCGACCAGCGTCACCGGCTTGGTCGGGCCGTCGGAGCTCGGGTCGGCGCCGGCGTACAGGGCGGACAGTCGCTCGATGGCGGCCCCGCTGTTGATCAGGCCGGTGGCCCGCGAGCTGAAGATGGCTCCGAGGGTGGCCGCGGGTGGCTCGGCGAGGTAGTGCACCTCGCGGGCTCCGGACGGTTCGACCCCGCGACCCGGGACGTACGCCGGCAGGTCGGCCCTGCTCTCGGTGACCAGCCCGTTCGCCACGAGCCGGTTGAGGTGCTGGGTGACCGTCGGCTGCGGCAGCCGGAGCACCCGGGCGAGCATGCGGGCCGATCCGCCCCGTGACGTGACGAGCTGGTGATAGATCCGTTCCTCGCCTGGATTCAGCCCGAGGGCGTCGAGCCTGTTCTGTGCCATCGTTCCCCCCATCTCCCCCTGCGGCCGCCGTGCGATGCAGCGACTCGATGCGTTGATGATCTTAGGCACCGGTGCGCAGACGGCGGTGGCCGATGTACGCCATGGCGTACAACGGTCAGGACACGCCGTTGCCTTCTGAGCGGGGGATGGCAAGAGTCGGAGGTGCTACCGAGACGCGAGATCGGGGCGCCACCCCCCTGACGTCAGGTCTCGCAGCGCTACGGGAGAGGGCGGCTCTCGCTCCCGTACGTGGCTCGGGCGCTCGGGATCCGGCCCTCTCCGCCGTGGCGAGCGGCGAGGGGGCCGGGTCTCCCGCCGTCTGGCTTACGGCCCGAGCGACTCGAAGAGCTCGCTGACCGGGATGCGCAGGGCGGCGGCCACGTTGAAGACGCTGTCGAGCCGAGGCGAGAAGGCGCCGGTCTCCATCCGGCTGATGCTCTTGCGGTCCACGCCGCAGCGTTCGGCGAGCGCCTCCTGGCTCAGCCCGGCAGCCAGCCGACGTTCGCGTACGACGAGTCCGAAGGCCTCGCGCCGGTCGCGAACGTCGCGCGGACGATCGGTCGCAGGCACCCATGCAGGCTCGCTGCCAAGGGCACGGAAGTCCGTACCAGCAGTGGTACAGTCCGGTTTCGCGGACGATCATGACAGCAACGGGTACGTGGCAGTCTGCCCCCGTCCAGGTGATCTTCGTCGTTCGCCGGGGCCTCGGCGCGGCTCCGGCCAGGTGGCAACCACTAACCTCGTAGCCTTGGAGGGCTCGCATAGTGGCCGAGTGCGGCGGTCTTGAAAACCGCTAGGGGTGCAAGCTCCTCGAGGGTTCGAATCCCTCGCCCTCCGCTCCTGACCTGCGACGATGTTGTTCTCCGCTCGGGCTCAGCCCCGCATCACGAAGATCGAATCGGCGCTTCGTGCCATTCGCGTGCCAGATCGGGAGGCGAAGGGTGGCCGGCACCGGCCAGCCGCGGCCCGTGGGCGGAGTTCTCTCTTAGTTTTGCGTTACCCTCCACCGGATTGGATCTGCAAAACTTTGGGGAAACCATGGACGAGGTGGAGACCGCGCTCGCCGCGATCAGCGGCGGCGCGACTGCGGACCAGGTCGAGTCCCGGACGCTCGACTTCAAGCGTGAAGGGCGCTCCCGCCAGGACGTCATGAAGGACCTGGCCGAGGCCGCCGCCTGCTTTGCGAACGGCCAAGGCGGTTCGGTGGTCGTCGGCGTGAAGGACCGGGTAGGCGGAGCCGAGGCGTTCGAAGGCACCGCCCTCGACGTCGATGAGGTCCTGCGTCGGGTCTACCAGCTCACCCATCCCGCTCTCACAGTGCAAGTGCGCGAGTTCACGCATGAAGCAAGGCGCCTCCTCGTGGTGGACGTTCCTCGCAGTCCTGACGTTCATCAGGTCGACAACAGGGCGACGCGCCGGATCGGCACGAGCTGTGAACCGATGTCCGCGGTCCAGATCTCCGGGTTGCTGGCGGAGCGGCGGGGCGAGGACTGGTCGGCGGAGGACACCGCGCGCCCACTCAGTGACGTCAGCGCAGTCGCGTTGGAGCGGGCGCGTGGGCTGCTTCGGGCCTCCCCTGACCCAGTCCGTCGTGCCTATGCCGCCGAGACCGACGAGGATTTGCTGCGCATCCTCGGCCTCACCAGTCCGGCTGGCACCCTCATTCGTGCAGGCGAGCTGCTTCTGTGCGAGCCTTCTGCAACCTTGCCCGTGCTGGTCTACCAGTACCGCCGGACCCCGGCTGGGGAGCCTGTGGTCACCCGACCCGAGGGCCCACTACTGATCGCCCTCCTGCGGACGCTCGAGCTCGTCTCAGCGCGACTGGACACCACACCCGTAAACCTGCCGGGCGGCCAGCAAGTTCAGCTCGCCGATCTCCCCGAAGCAGCAATCAGAGAGGGAATCGCCAACGCAGCGATCCACCGCGACTACCGCTTGATCGGGCCTGTCCGAGTCGAGCACGCTCCGAGTCGGCTAGCCGTCACCTCGCCAGGGCCACTCGTCCAAGGAGTGACTGTCGACAACATTCTCACCACCTCGTCGCGCCCGCGGAACGCCCGGCTGGCGAGTGCCACGCGCATGCTCGGGCTTGCCGAAGAGGCCGGGGTCGGCATCGACCGGATGTATCGGGAGATGGCACGGGTGGGGCACGTGCCACCCCAGTTTGAGGAGAGTGTCGACCAAGTACGGGTCACCTTGCTCGGGGGTGCGCCGAACGCGCCCCTCACCCGGTTCGTGGCTACTTTGCCGACGGCGGAAGCAGATGACGCCGACGCCATGCTGATCCTGTTCACCCTGCTGTCCAAGCGGGTGGTCACTGCATCGCATTTGTCCGGCCTACTCCAGAAGAGCGAGGCAGAGGTGGAGTTCGTACTTCGCAGGCTCGCAGCCGAACCACCCGCCATGCTGGAGCCGACACGCGAGACCGTGAGGCGGCACAACCCCAACTACCGCCTGCGCGAGCACGTCATCGCCACGCTGGGGTCAGCCGTCACGTATCGGCGGCGCACCACCGACGAGTACGACCGGAAGATTGTGCAACTGGTCCGCGAGGCCGGTCAGATAAACGCCCGCATCGTCAAGATCGCCCTCGACCTCGACAGTGTGTCCGCTTCGCGAGTCCTCGGCGACCTCGTCGGAAGAGAAATCCTGGTGAAGACGTCAGAGGCAACACGCGGACCCTCGGTTACCTACGGGCCAGGGGCAGCGTTCCCTCCCGTGGAGAAGAGGGCCCGGCCGCGAAAGAAGACGACCCAGGACGAGCCAGCCGACCCGGATAGTCGATTGTTCTGAGCAACACGGCCGCGCCCAAGCGATGGACAGCGGCTTTGACGAGCCTTATAGCTCCATCCCTACACCGGACGCTCACCAGGGCTACGCCTTGGGGCGCGGGCGGACATCAGGCGGGCGATCTCGACGTCGCGTTCGTCGGCTGCGTGTTGGTAGCGCATCGCGGCCTGGCTGGACACGTGGCCGGCTCGGCGCATCACCTCGGCGAGCGTCGCTCCGGCTTGTGCTGACAGGGTGAGGCCAGCGTGCCGAAGATCATGGAAGTGCAGCTCCGGCTGTCCGACCTTCCGTCGGGCGGTGTCCCAGGGAGCGTGGACATGATGTGCACGTAGCTCCCCTCCGCCCGGCCGCGTGAAGAGTGGCGCGTCGACACGAGCGTCGACGAGATCAGCGAGGTGACTCGTGAGAGCTTCGACGGCCGGCGTTGGGAGATGCACCGTGCGCCTGCTGCCCACCTTGGGGGCTGTGATTCGTGGGCCTTCGCCGTCGACCTCGACGACCTGCCGTTCGATCCTCAGCGTGCCCGCCCTCAGGTCGACATCATCCACTCGCAACCCGAGCAGCTCCCCGAGACGGGCGTGGCCCCAGAACGCGACCAGGGTGAGCGCTTGTAGATGCTCTGGCATGGCGTTCGTCAGCGCCATCACCACTTCTACGTCGACAAGCGGGCGCTCCGGGCTGTTGGGTTGCCCAGCTCCGCGGATACGACACGGGTTCCGTGGCACGAGATCATCGGCGACGGCGGTGTTGAAGATCGCCCGGAGCAGGGCGTACGCCTGACGGGCCGCTGTCGGACCGGTGCGCGACAACACGAACTGATGCCACCGTCGAACGTCAGTCGGGCCCAAGTCCCGTAGAGCCGTATCGCCGAGGGTTGGTGTGATCCACGCGGCAAGGCTGTGCCGGTAGGTGTCCAGCGTTCTTGGCGCCAGCGGACGACCCTTGACGGTGCGTTGCTCCAGCCAGGTCTGCCCGTACTCGCGGACGGTGACATCGCACGCAGCTGTCGGATCGACCCAGGTGCCGCGCTGCATGTCCGTCTCTATCGACGACAGGAATCCGCTTGCCTGCGCCTTGGTCGCGAACGTCTTTGGCGCCGTCAGGTAGGCGCCGCTGGGGCCTAGGAATCGTGCTTGCCAGCGACCCGACGTCAGCCGCCGGACCGAGCCAAACTGTCGGCGGCTCATCCTTGATCACCTCCTGTTGTCCGAAGTGGCGAGGGTCTTTGACCACGACGGTCGTGGGGAACCGCTGCGCTTGTGTGACTGGTGGCGGTAGCTGTGGACAGTTCGCTAGCGACGTCGATCTGTGGATGCCGCCCACGAACTTGACCGCACGGCTGGCTCGATGCAGCCGTCGCCGATGAACGTGTCGAGGTCGCGAGGGTCGATGCGCACGTATCGGCCGATCTTGTAGAAGCGGATCCGGCGTTCGGCGATGAGGCGGCGGACGAACCGTACGGGGGTGCCGAGGCGTATTGCGGCTTGGTCGACGTCGAGCAGGTCTTCGGGGGCCGGGTTCGGCCGAACGTTCCCTGACCGGGGCTGCTCAGTGTGCTGGGTCATTTCGTGACTCCTCATCGGGGGGTTCGAGCGGGCGTGGTCAATAGCCGATCGCCGGTAAGTCGCGTGCAGCCGGGGTCGGCGACTCTCGGTAGCGGTTGATGTCGGTGGCGAGGGTCTGGCGGCGGCTGGTCGACAGGTGTCGGCCGGCGTCGGTGAGGGCGTGGTCGTTGATCCACGTTTGAGCGGTGTCGTCTTGGGGGTCGAGTGGGGCGTCGGGGGCGAGGTAGAAGTGGTTGTTGCTGCGCCCGCGGGACAGGGCGGTGTAGGTGGTTTCTCGCGTGAGGGCGGCGCTGCCGGCGACGAGGGTGACGTCGACGGTTTGGCCTTGGGCTTTGTGGCAGGTCAGGGCGTAGCCGTGCCCCAGGTGCGCGGTGGCCCACGCCGCGTCGACGGTCAGTGTCCGCCGGTCGGGGATGGCCAGGACGAGCTCGCCGCGGGCGGGGTCGACCGCGATGACGCGGGCGGGTTCTCCGTTGAGGAGCCCGCGGTGGTGGTCGTTGGCCACGACGAGGACCACGTCCCCGCTGCGTAGCGGCAGTGGGTCGTTGGGGGTGCCGGTGTCGAGCTCGGGGCCGGTGAGGTCCCCGCGGGTGGCGAGGCGTTCGCGGATCCGCTGGTTGATCTGTTCGGTGTGGCGCCGGGTCGCGGCCACGACCAGCACACCCCCCGTGCTGCCGGTGTGGTCGAGGTGGTCGCGCCAGGTGAGGTAGTCGTCGGCGACGGTGTCTTGGAGGTGCTGGTGGTCGGGTGAGATGTGGACTCGTTGGTGGGCGAGGTAGGTGTCCAGGGCGCCGGGGATGTCGCCGTCGCGCAGCAGGGTCAGGGCGCCGTGTTCCCACCGGTCGGTTTGGCGCTGGTTGCCGGTCAGGACGGTCGTGGGCGTGTGGTGGGTGAGGTGGGCGAACAGGCCACCGGCGCCGATCTCGGGGAGCTGGGCGGGGTCACCGACCAGGACCAGCGTCATCCGTCGTTGGGCTGCTTGGGTCAGGAGCCGGGCGAGGTGGCGGGTGCCGACCATGGCGGCTTCGTCGACGATCAGGACGGTCCCGGGTGTCACGTGGGGTTGGCCGTTCTCCAGCTCGTTCAGCATCGCGGTCACCGAAATGCTGGGGATCCCGGAGCTGGTTTGCAGGCCGCGGGCGGCCAGCGCGGACAGGGCGCACCCGTGGACGCTGCGCCCTTGAACCCGCCAGGCCCGGTACGCGACAGCGAGCGCGGCGGTCTTCCCGGACCCCGCGGGGCCAATCACCAGGCGCAACGACCCGCTGGCTGCGGTGAGGTCGCGGACCATGTCGCCTTGCTCCCCGGTCAGGGTGGAGTCGTCGATGCATTGCTCGATCCAGTCCGGGTCAAGGCCCGGGTCCGGGGTGATGGCCAGCTGGTCGGCGAGGTTCAGGGCGCGTGCCTCAACGGCGAGCAGTTCCCGCGTGGTCCACCTCGCGGGCGGGCCGGGTTCGGTGCCCGGGTCGCCCACCTCGGTACGGCCCGCTGTGAGGGGCACGGCGGCGGGGTGGGACAGCACGTGGTCGGCGAGTCCCTGCAGCTCGTCGTGGCTGATGGCCGTGCCGGGTGGGAGGTGCTCACACAGGCCCCTCAGTAGGTCGGCCCGGTCAAATGACGTCGCATGCTCGGTCAGACCCGTGGGTCCGAGCAGGGTCTGGGTCAACCGGGTGACCAGCGGGCGCCGGTCCGTCGGCTCGGTGCCGCGCTCAGGTGCGGGGGTGAGTGCGTCACGCACGATGCGCTCGGGGTCCAGGCCGGCGTCGGCGGCCCGACGCGCCCACTGGTCGCGAAGCCCGAGGGTCCCGGTCCCTTCCGTCGGCCTGGTGCCGTCCGTGGGCGTGGGTGCGGGTTTGGGGGGTCGGGTGGCCAGGCAGGCGACTTGCGCGGCTCGTCCGCCGGTGGCGCCGGCTGCGTGGAGCTGCTCGTCGATCTGGGTGCGCCGGGTGGAGAACACTTTCAACGCGGCGGTGGGGATCCCGGTGATGTCGGCCTGCCCGCGGCGCACTGGTTCCCAACCGACCCCGAGGGTCGTGGTGAGTTGTCCGCGGAGGACGGCTTGGTAGAGGTAGCCGGCGGTGCGGGCGTGGCGGTGCAGGGCGCGGGTGTCGACCGCCGACCACTGCCCGTCGGTGCCGTGTACGAGGTTGGGGACGAGCAGGTGGGTGTGGAGCTGGGGGTCCATCGCCCGGGACGTGCGGTGCTCAAACCCGACGGCGATCAGCCCGTCGGTGGGGACCTGTTGGGCGCGTTGCCCGTCGCCGTGGTGCCCGCGCAACCCGTGCCCGGCGACCTGCTCGAGGTACCCGAGGGCCTCACCGATCGCGGTGTCGTGCGCGGCCCGGACCGCCGCCACGGTGGCGGGGTCACCGAACGCGAACAGCAAGCTGACGGACTTGGGGGCAGACAACGTCAGATCGACCCCGGCGCGCCGGGCGTCGACCCGCTCACCGACATGCCCCAGTGCCACCTTGAGCAGGTCGGGGTGGTCCGGGGCGGCAGCGGCGTAGATGGCGTGGGCGTCCAACCCGGCCGCGGCAGCGACCCGCACCGCGACGTCAGCTCGAACCCCAACGGTCCCGCGCGCGGCTCGGGTCAACCCTCTGGCGACCCGGGCGAACTCCGCCGCGGCGGGCGGGTCCAGGAACAGTGCTGGCGGCAGACCCGCCGCCGAGGCAGCGGCCCTGACCGCGGCGACCAACGGGGCGGCCGGGACCCGGGCCCGCGGGTCCGAACGGCGGACCTGACCGACCAGGCGTTGGCCGTCGAGGCCGATCCCGGCCAGGAGCCCGCGCAGGACCTGCTCACCCGCCGGGTCGAGGTCGCCGGACAAGGCGAGGGCGCCGGCGCCGGACCCGGTCCAGCGTCCGCGTCGTTCACCGGCGCCGGTGTAGTAGTCCGTGGCGCAGCCGGCCTGGCGCGTGACGTAGTAGTCCGCGGCGCCCTGCCCGTGACCGACAAGCCCGATCGACAACACGACTTCTCCTTTGCACTCCTACAAGGAGGTGTACAAAGGGAGGCGAGAACACCGGGGGCAGCCGGCATCCATATTCGGGACAGGGCAGCAACTTTTCGTCCGAACCGTCCGCGCACGTTCACCAGCGTCCATCCAGAGTCCCGCGACAGCCCAACTGCAACCCCCCACGCTGTGCACCGGATCCCGCGACGGCCCGATTGCAACCCCCATCGCCCGCCTGGCGAGTCGACGCACCGAGTCCGGCCACCTGGTGGAGCCGGAACCCGTTGGGGGCCCGCAGGCAAACGCCGAGGTGATGCCCGACGGACGTAGCGAAGCTAGAGGCGGCCAGGGGTTGCTGCGGCCACCCGGTCACCGTCGCACAGCCACGGCAGCCCACCGCGAGTCCGGCGTCGGGGAGTCCACAACCGGGCCCCCAGGTCATCCGCCCACCGCCGCCACGTCCCACCCCAAGAGCCACCCCGTAGTCCAGGTCCCCGCCCGATCACCGGCACCCGACGCAGGCTGGCAATGCAAGCCCCCAGTTCGAGGCACACACTGGTATCTAGGATGACCTCCCGGTTGTTCGCGTGCACATCAACATCGCCGTCAAGGGACATGCGAACCCGCTGTGAACGCGGTCGTCTCGCGCCCTGCTGGGCCGGCTCGCCTGTCGGCGACTCAGCACAGCGGCCTCGACAACTCACTCGGTACGCGAGCTGGTGGATCATGCGATGTGGATCGGCTTGCGCGAGACAGGAAGGGTTGGGCGGTGTCGCGACGTCGCGCAATAGGTGACCTGCCGTGCGGTTGCTGGTCTGCCTGCCTCAGGGCAAAAGTGTCTTCGGGGCGCCGTGACTGGCAACCCCGTGGCAGAGCCACCACCACGAGCTCGCAGCCGAAACAGGACGCGGTGCCGATGGCAGGTTGGCTGAGCATCATTCTGGCCAACGTTGACGTTTGGGCGACCTCGGGCGCACCCGAGCGCGGACGTCCAGGCGCAACCTGGTGGGCGATGCGGTCCTCCGCCGCTCGGGCGGAACGTCGCTGAAAGTTCCGCTGGGGTCGGCGCCTCTTCGATACCCAACGTCAGACACCGCCGCTCCTGGCTCTCTCCCCCCTTGCGAAGTCTTGTGAACGGGAGGATCACTGAGCCCGGATCCACCGTTTCGTAGGACGGTTTCCTGCGTGGCTGCGTGTTGATCTTCTTTGGGGTGTGGGCGTGCGGGTTGGGCCGGTGTTGCCGGCTGTTCCACTTGGTCTTTCGGTTGGGGCTTGTCGGCCGGGTGGTCAGTGGGTGGTCGCGGC
>JANMWN010000054.1:0-2939 GCA_031394045.1 Sporichthyaceae bacterium | reverse complement strand
ACGGTGGTGCCATGGAACGGTGCTGACGTCCGATCCTGCTGCGAAGGAGCCCCGCAACATCGAGGGCACCCCGGTGGGACGCCGCCTCGTGCTCGGGATGCTGGGCCTCGGCGCCCTCGGGATCCTCACCGGCAAGACCGTTCAGAGCGGCATCAACGCGGTCGCCAGCCGGGACCCCACCGGCCTGACCTCGCTCCTGCCTGGCACGAGCGGGTTCCGCTACTACTCCGTCACCGGGTCCGAGCCGGTCCGCAGCCAGGCCGACTACCGGCTCACGGTCAAGGGCCTGGTAGACAAGCCCGCGGTCCTGTCGTTCGCCGACCTCGCGTCGATGCCGCAGACGCACCTGACCAAGGACTTCCAGTGCGTGACCGGCTGGCGTGTCCCGGGGGTGGCCTGGTCCGGAGTCCTCCTGTCCGACCTGCTCAGCAGCGTAGGCGTGCAGGACAAGGCGCAGGCGGTGCTGTTCGGCTCCTTCGACGGCGAGTACACCGAGTCGCTCACGCTCGACCAGGTGCGCGGCGCCCAGGTGCTCGTCGCGACGAGCATGCTCGGCGCCCCCGTGACCAAGTCGCACGGCGGTCCGGTCCGCCTCTACGTCGCCCCGATGTACGGGTACAAGTCGCTCAAGTGGCTCGGCAGCATCGAGCTGGCCGCCAAGGTCGTGCCCGGCTACTGGGAGAACTACGGGTACGACGTCGACGCGTTCATCGGCCAGTCGAACGGGCGGGACGATGTCCCGGTCACCTGAGCCGCAGGACCCGCGCCGGATGCTGCACCGCTTCACTCGCGGCGAGCGCTGGGTGCACTGGTCGCTCGCGGTGCTCATGCTCGTCCTGATCGCCACCGCGTCGATCCTCTACTTCGGGCCGCTCGCGCAGCTGGTCGGACGCCGGAGACTGGTCGAGCAGATCCACGTGTACAGCGGCTACCTGGTCCCGGTGCCACTGGTCCTCGGCTGGCTGCGGTCGGCCGCGCTGCGTCTGGACACCCGCAGGCTGAACCGGTTCACGCCCAGCGACTGGGAGTGGCTGCGCTCCAAGCAGCGGCGCTCCGGGCGGATCCCCGTCGGCAAGTTCAACGCCGGCCAGAAGCTCAACGCCTCGTTCACGGTCGGTGCCGTCTTCGTCATGCTGGCGACCGGGGTGGTCATGCACTTCACCCACGTGTGGCCGCTGGACTGGCGTACGGGTGCGACGTTCGTCCATGACTGGTTGGCCCTGGGCATCGGGCTGGTCGTGATCGGCCACCTGTGGTTCGCGGCCAAGGATCCGCACGCCCGGGCCGGGATGCGCACCGGCCGGGTCCCGCTGGGCTGGGCCCGGCGTGAGCACTCCGCCTGGGCGGCAGAGGCGGCAGAAGCGGCCGAGGCGGCCGATCAACCTAGGCTGCACTCATGACCCGACCGGCCCGCATCCTCGTGGTCGACGACGACCCGACCGTGGCCGAGGTGGTCCAGGCCTACCTGCGCCGGTTCGGCATGGAGGCCGACTGCGCGGGCGACGGTCCGACCGCGCTGGCGCTCGCCGCGGCCACACCCCCCGACCTGGTCATCCTCGACCTGATGCTGCCGGGGATCGACGGGCTCGAGGTGTGCCGGCGGCTGCGCGCCCTGCACCCGGACCTTCCGGTCATCATGCTGACGGCGCGCGGCGAGGAGTCGGACCGGGTGCTCGGTCTGGAGGTCGGCGCCGACGACTACGTCACCAAGCCGTTCAGCCCACGCGAGCTCGTGCTGCGGGTCGAGTCGGTCCTGCGTCGAGCCGTGCCCATACAGCCCGCATCCCCCGGCACCGCCGGCACCGGCGGCACCGGCGGCACCGCCGGGAAACCGAGCACGAACAAGGTCCACGACGGCAACCTGGTCGTCGACACGACCGCCCACCAGGTCACCCTCGACGACCAGCCACTCAGCCTGACCGGTCGCGAGTTCGACCTGCTCGCCTTCCTGCTCGCCAACCAGGGCCAGGCCTTCACCCGCGAGGAGCTCATGCAGCGCGTCTGGGGCTGGGACTTCGGTGACCAGTCGACGGTCACCGTGCACGTACGCCGGCTGCGCGAGAAGGTCGAGGCCGACCCCTCCAGCCCGGTACGGCTGGCGACGGTCTGGGGTGTGGGCTACCGGTGGGACGCGCAGACGCCGGCCGTCGCGCAGGAGCAGCCGTCGTGAGCCCCACCGCCCAGGTCGTCCTGATCGCGGCCACCGCCGCCGGCTCGGTCGGCGTCGTCGGCTGGGTCGTGTTCCTGATCCTCGCCAGGCGCAGCATCGTGGCCGCGTCGGCCGTCCCCGCGGTAACGACCGTAATCGCGTTCATCGCCGGGTTCATGGCCACCGCATGGGCGATGTTCCTGTCCACGCACGACTTTCACGTCGCCCTCATCGTGAGCGCGGCCGCCGGCACCGTCGCGCTGATCTTCGGTCTCCTGCTCGGCAGCCGCGTCCGCTCGTTGCAGACGCGAGCGATGATCGACGCCGAGGTACGCGAGCGCGAACGCCTCCTCGAGGCCGGCCGCCGCGACCTCGTGGCCTGGGTGTCGCACGACCTCCGCTCCCCGCTCGCCGCCCTGCGTGCGATGGCCGAGTCGCTCGAGGACGGCGTCGCCGACGACCCCGCGCGGTACCACCGGCAGATCAGGGTCGAGGTCGACCGGCTGTCCTCGCTCGTCGACGACCTCTTCGAGCTCTCGCGGATCCAGGCCGGCGCACTGCGACTCACCCTCGAGCAGGTGTCCCTCGCCGACGTCGTCTCCGACGCGCTCGCCGGCGCGCACCCGTTCGCGCAGGCCCGCGGCGTACGCCTCACCGGCAGCGCGAGCGCCCACGTTCCCGTCAGCGCCGACGAGCGCGAGCTGCATCGCGCCCTGGGCAACCTCGTCGTCAACGCGATCCGGCACACGCCGGCCGACGGTGTGGTCGACGTGTCGGTGCACAGCGACCA
>JANMWN010000033.1:0-3585 GCA_031394045.1 Sporichthyaceae bacterium | reverse complement strand
GGCGCCAGGTGGGCGACCGCCTCGTCGGAGCCGCCGACCATCAGGCAGTAGCCGCGCTCGAGGCCGAACACCCCGCCGCTGGTGCCGCAGTCGACGTAGTGGATGCCGCGCTCGGCCAGCGCCTTGGAGGTGTCAACGTCGTCGCGGTAGTAGGAGTTGCCCCCGTCCACGATGATGTCGCCGTCGCTCATCAGCTTGACGAGCGACTCGACGGTGGAACCGGTGTAGGCCGCCGGGACCATCACCCAGGCGGTCTTCGGGCCGGTCAGCTTGCCCACGAAGTCCTCGAGCGAGCCGGCCCCGGTCGCGCCCTCGGCGACGAGCGCTGCGACCGAGTCGGCGCTGACGTCGTACACCACGCAGTCGTGCCCTGCCTGCATCAGGCGGCGCACCATGTTGGCGCCCATCCGTCCCAGGCCGACCATTCCCAGCTGCATGGTGTGCGCTCCTTCGTCCCGGTGCCAGTAGCTGCGGGGCCATCCTCTCCCACAACGCGCGCGCTTCGCCCGCCCGGGTCTGGATCGGTCAGCGGCTGGCTCAGCTGCGCAGGTGTGACCGACTCGTGTCAGACCAGAACGAGGGCCGGACCGTGGCTGGGTCTGACACGAGCGCTCGACGGTGCTGGCTCAGGTGGTGGCAAGCCAGCGGAGGCGGACGTAGTCGGCGTGCCAGGAGCCGTCGGCCGCGCGGAGGCGGGGAGCGGTGCGGCGGTCGACCTCGGCGAGGAAGTCGGACAGCTCGACCGCGGGTAGGGCGGCGAGCAGGTGCGGGCCGAACATGCGCAGCCAGTCGGCCGCCGTGTCGCCGGGCGCCAGCGGGCTCGGGCGGTCGAAGTGCTCGATGGAACGCACCCGGAACCCGGCCGCCTCGAGCCGGGTCGCCTGCTCACCGGGGGTTGGGAAGCACCACGGTGGCGCTGCGAGCGGGGCCAGCCCGTGGGTGGCCAGCGACTCCTCGACTGCGGCGACGATGGTCGAGACGTTGCCGGCCCCGCCCATCTCGGCGACGAACCGCCCGCCTGGCCGCAGCGCCGCGTGCACATGGTCGAGCACGGCCTGCTGGTCGGCGACCGGGATCCAGTGCAGCGTGGCGTTGGAGAACACGGCATCGACCGGCTCGGCCACGGTGAACGTACGCGCGTCGGCGGCCCGGAACGTCAGGGCCGGGTACTCGGCACGCGCTCGGTCGAGCATCGCGGCGTCGGGGTCGAGGCCCTCGACCTCGGCGCCCCGTGCGGCGATCTCGGCGGCGTGGTGGCCGGTGCCGCAGCCGAGGTCGACGACGCGCTGGCCGGGCTGCGGGTCGAGCCGGTCGAGCAAGGCGTCGCCGTACGTCGTCACGTACGAGAACCGCTCGTCGTAGCCGCTCGCGTCCCAGTTGATGCAGACCAATCTACCGCGCGCTGTCCATATGACGGGACTGTCGTCTTGCTATCCGAGACCCGCCGGGATCGGCTGGCGGCTTAGTTCAGCCGGGCGCGGGCCATCCGGGCCTCGGTGCGGGCGAGCTCCGCGTCGGCCGGGGCCTCGGACTCGACGATCTCGGCGTACGCCTCGAGCTCGACTGCGCCGGCCGCGAACTCGCCGCCGCGGACGAGCAGCTCGCCGCGTTCCTTGCGCAGGGCCAGGGAGTGCCGCGGCAGCAGCAGCGAGAGCTCGACCGCCCAGAGCCGGGTACGCCAGCGCTCCTGCGGCGACGAGGCCCAGCCCCGGATGTTGGCCAGCACACGGGCGACGATGTCGATGCCGTCCCAGGCCTCGAGCGGCCGCCCCAGCGGGTCGGGGATCGCGGCGCCGCCCCGCCACGGGTCGACCACCTCGTGCGCGCCGTCCGGGTCGCCGAGGCCCACGACGAAGTGCCCGGGCAGGCTCGCGCCATACGCCGGCAGCCCCGCGTGCCGCGCCGTCTCGAGCCACACCACGGACAGCAGGATCGGCAGGCCCCGGCGCCGCGCGATCACGTCGGGGAGCAGGGACGAGCGCAGGTCCTGGTAGTCGGCGGGCGCCCCGCGGAACCCGCCCAGGACGGTACGCAGCCGCTGGGCCGACGTGCCGTACGTCGCGACCCGGTCGGCGAGCGCGGCGATGCCCTCCACGGTATTGGCCACGTCCGCGTCGGGGTCGGCCTCGCGGGCCAGCAGCGAGCAGACCAGCGCCAGGTCGATCGACGGCTGGCGTACTGCCGCGGCGAAGTCCTGCCGGTCGGCCTCGCTCATCGGCCGGCTCGCTTCTCGGGGCTGGTCAGTGCCGGGGGCGGGAGGCGGTAGCGGTATCGGTGGTGGTCGACGAACCCGGCGCGGCCGTAGAGCGCGAGCGCCGGGGCGTTCTCGATCGCGACCTGGAGGTAGCAGGAGCGAGCCCCGTGGCCGGCCGCCCAGCCGGCCAGGCCGCGCAGCACGAGCCCGGCCAGCCCCTGGCGGCGGGACCCCGGCTCCACCTCGACGGCCGTGACGCCGAGCCAACCGCGGTCGACCGACCCGCGGGCGATCGCGAGGACCTGGCCGGCCCCGTCGCGTACGGAGGCGAAGCCCAGCGTGTCGCCGCGCTCGATCACCGCTCGGCCGTACGCCGGCAGGTCGCCCCCGCGGTAGTGGTAGCCGTCGAGCCAGCCGGCGTCAGGGAGGTCGTCGATCCGGTGCCGCGCGTCGTCGACCGGGGGCCACGCCAGCGGCTCGATGTCGTTCACGAGTACGCGGACCTCGTCGCCGGCCAGCCAGCCCGCGTCCGCGAGCCAGCCGTCGACGTGAGCGGCGTGCGGGAGCGGTACCTGGAAGCGCGGCGGCAGCCCGTGGCTCTGGTACCAGCGGACGACAGCCGCGACCGCCTCGGGCAGGGGCAGCCCGGGATTGCCCACGGTCAGCGCCGAGTTGGCCCGGCCGGTGAAGCCGTCGGAGGCCCGCAGCAGCCAGTCGCCGAGCCGCGCCGTCTCGCCCCCGCGCCAGCCGAGCGCAGTGATCTCCTCGAGGTCGCGGGCGGCGAGGAGCAGCCCCACCGGCGGGACCAGCTTGGCCGCCACGACGGCTGCCCGCGGGAAGGTGACCACCGTGTGGTCGGACCGGCGTACGGCGACCTCGGCACCAATGCCGCCAATGCCGCCAATGCCGCCAATGGACTCCAGCACGCCGACCACGTCGGAGAACAGGGGGCGGCCGTCCCGCGTACCGACGACCCGGCGCACCGAGACGCGACGGCCCACGGCGGAGTCCGTGAGCACTTCGTCGATCGACACGCCCACCCCCGAACGGACCCCAAGCAAGACAACTTGCGCGGCGGTCGAGATACTAAGGCGCCAAGTGGTGACAAGGACGGTTCCGGGACAGCCCGGCGCCGCAGCGAGGAGGAGACCGGTGACCTACGTCATCGCCCAGCCGTGCGTGGACCTGCTCGACAAGGCGTGCATCGAGGAGTGCCCGGTCGACTGCATCTACGAGGGCGAGCGGATGCTCTACATCCACCCCGACGAGTGCGTCGACTGCGGTGCGTGCGAGCCGGTCTGCCCCGTCGAGGCGATCTTCTACGAGGACGACGTCCCCGAGCAGTGGAAAGACTTCTACAAGGCCAACGTCGAGTTCTTCGAGGACCTCGG
>JANMWN010000352.1:0-3525 GCA_031394045.1 Sporichthyaceae bacterium | reverse complement strand
GTGCTCAGAGCCGCCCGGCGGCCAGGTCCTCGGCCAGCTGCACCAGCGTGCGTACGCCTGAGCCCGTCGCGCCCTTGGGCGTGTAGCCGAACGGCGCGGCCCCGTTGAAGCTCGGCCCGGCGATGTCGATGTGCGCCCAGGGCAGGTCGTCCGCGACGAAGTCGCGCAGGAACAGCCCGGCCGAGAGCATGCCGCCCTGGCGGGCCCGGTCGATGTTGGCGATGTCCGCGACCGCGGAGTCCAGACCCTTGCGCAGCTCCTCCGGCAGCGGCATCGGCCACATCGCCTCGCCGACCCGGCCGGCCGCGTCGTGGACCTTGCCGCGCAGCGCGTCGTCGTTGCCCATGATCCCGGAGGTACGGCTGCCGAGCGCGACGATCTGCGCGCCCGTCAGGGTGGCGATGTCGATGAGCACGTCGAGCGAGTCCTCCTGGGCAGCGCCGATCGCGTCGGCGAGGACGAGCCGGCCCTCGGCGTCGGTGTCGAGCACCTCGACGGTGCGCCCGCTGAACGTGGTCAGGACGTCGGACGGGCGTTGGGCGGTGCCGGACGGCATGTTCTCGGCCATCGGTGCCCAGCCGGTGACGTTGACGACCGGCTTCAGCCGGGCGATCGCCACCAGGGCGGACAGCACGGCTGCGGCGCCACCCATGTCGGACTTCATCGCCTCCATGCCTGCAGCCGGCTTGATCGAGATGCCACCGGTGTCGAAGGTGATGCCCTTGCCCACGAAGGCGATGTGCTTGGTCGCACGCGGGTGGCGGTAGGCGATCCGGACCAGCCGCGGCGGGTTCGCCGAGCCCTGGCCGACGCCGATGATGCCGCCGTAGCCACCCTTCTTGAGCACCTTCTCGTCCAGGACGCTCACGTCGAGGCCGACGGCGCGTCCCTCGCGGGTCGCGATCGAAGCGAACTCCACCGGGGTCAGGACGTTCGGCGGGGTGTTGACCAGGTCTCGGGTGAGGCCGACCGCCGAGCCGATCGCCCGGGCCCGGGCCAGGGCGGCGCGGGCCGCCTTCGCGTCGTCCCCGGCGGCCAGCGGGCTGGCGAGCACGATCGTGCGTACGCCCTCGCGGCTGGGGTCGGCCGACTTGGTGCGGAACCGGGTGAACTCGTACGCGCCGAGCATGGCACCCGTCGCGACCGCCTCGAGGTCGGCGGCGCTGTCCGACGGCAGGGCGAGGACGACGCGGGCGCGGCCGGTCAGGGCCCGGGTGGCGGCACCGGCCGCCCTGCGCAGCGTCTCTGCGTCGTACCTGCGCCGGGCCTCGCCGAGGCCGGTCAGCACGACGATGCCCGCGGCTACCCCCGCGGGGGCAGGCACCTTGACGACCTCGTCAGGTGCCCCGGTCACGCCGAGCGCGGCGAACGACGCCGACAGTCCGCGCAGGGCACGGCCCGCGTCGGACCCGGCCGCCAGCACCGGTCCCTTGGCTCCCTTGGCAACACCGACGACCAGCGCGTCACCGTTGGTCGTGGATGCGGTCTCGGCGGTCAGGCTGATCGATGCCAACGCGCGGGCTCCTTGTCGTCCGGTTCAGGTCGGGGCAGATGGTCGCCCTAGGGGGCGACCCTAGTAGCGTCCCTCTGATGATCGAGACAACGACGTCAGACAACACCCAGCTGCGCCGCTCGCCGCTGTGCGACCGGCACGTCGCGCTGGGCGCGAAGATGGCCGACTTCGGTGGCTGGGAGATGCCCATCGAGTACCCCGAGGGCGGGGTGCTCAAGGAGCACGCCGCGGTGCGCGAGGCGGTGGGTGTGTTCGACGTCTCACACCTGGGCAAGGCCTCGGTCCGGGGACCCGGGGCGGCTGCCTTCGTCAACTCGGTGCTGACCAACGACCTTGGGCGGATCGCTCCCGGGCAGGCCCAGTACACGTTGTGCTGCGACGAGTCCGGTGGCGTCGTCGACGACCTGATCGCCTATCTCCGCGGCCCCGACGAGGTGTTCCTGGTCCCCAACGCTGCCAACACCGCCGAGGTCGTCCGCCGACTGCGGGCCGCCGCCCCTGACGAGGTAGTGGTGACGGACGAGCACGAGGCGTACGCCGTGATCGCAGTCCAGGGCCCGCGCTCGGCCGAGCTGTTGACGGCGCTCGGGCTGCCCGCGGCGCACGGGTACATGTCGTTCGTCGACGCGGAGCTTGCTGGTGCGCCGGTGGTCGTGTGCCGGACGGGGTACACGGGCGAGGCGGGCTTCGAGCTGCTCCCGCGATGGGCCGACGCCGTCGCGGTGTGGGATGCGCTCCTCGCCGCGGGTACGGCGATGGCGGCACGCCCGTGCGGCCTCGGAGCGCGCGACACCTTGCGTACCGAGATGGGCTACCCCTTGCACGGGCAGGACCTCTCGCTGTCCATCACGCCGGTGCAGGCGCGGTCGGGGTGGGCCGTGGGCTGGGACAAGCCGGCGTTCTGGGGACGCGACGCGCTGGTGGAGGAGCGCGCGGCCGGCACCTCTCGGCTGCTCTGGGGGCTGGCCTCCCTCGACCGTGGCATCCCGCGCCCGCACATGGAGGTCCTCGCGACCGGTACCGACGGCGCGACCCGTACGGTCGGCGAGGTGACCAGCGGGACCTTCTCGCCGACCCTGCGCCGAGGGATCGGGCTGGCGCTGCTGGACCGGTCGGTAGCCGACGGCGACACGGTGTCGGTCGATGTCCGCGGCCGGCCGTCGGCGATGCGCGTGCAGCGCCCGCCGTTCGTCCCCGACCACACGCGCGGCTAGCCAGGTCGTTCGGCTCAAGGGCGTTCGGCTCAAGGGCGTTCGGTTCAAGGGCGTTCGGCTGCAGGAGGCGTGGCAGGATGCGTCGGCATGGACCTGACGGTGTCGCGAGCACCAGGAAGCCAGCTGGCCACCGACGTCGTCGTCGACGTAGACCTGGCGGTCCTCGAGGCCGACCCGTACCCCGTCTACGCCTGGCTGCGCGAGAACTGTCCGATCGCGTACGTCCCGCAGACCGGCCGTGTCTTCGTCACCACCTGGGACCTCTGCGACGAGGCGGGCAACAACGACGAGGTCTTCGAGCCGGCGAAGGACCTCTTCAACACGGTCTACGGCGACCCGAACGTGATCAGCCTCAACGGCCCGGCCCACCGCGACCTCCGCAACGCGATCAACCCGCCGTTTCGCCCCAGGGCGGTGGCGGGCTACCGCGAGACCTTGCTGCGCAGCACGGCGCGGCGCTACCTGGAGCAGATCCGGAGCCAGGGCCGGGCGGAGGCCAGCAGCGAGATCCTCGAACCGATCAGCCAGCGCACGGTCGGGGACATCCTCGGCTTCACCGACGTGCCCGACACCACGCTGTCGCGCTGGTTCCATGACTACGGCGACTACCTGGTCGACTTCGGCCGCAGCGACGAGGTCGCCCAGCGCGGGCGTGCAGCCAAGGCGGACGTCATGGCCTACCTCAAGCGACGGATCCCGGGGGTGCTCGCGGCTCCCGCGGACAGTCCTGGGTCGGCTGGGTCGGCTGGGTCGGCTGGGTCGGCTGGGTCGGCTGGGTCGGCGCTGTCGCACATGCTG
>JANMWN010000330.1:0-4127 GCA_031394045.1 Sporichthyaceae bacterium | reverse complement strand
GCGACGGCGACCGCCAGCATGTCCTCGGCGCTGTGCATCAACTCCGGAACCCCCAGCGCCGCCCCGTCGACCGTCGTGGGCGAGGTAGCAGGGCAGGGATCGCGGGATCGACGCTCATGCGTGCACTGTGTCGGCCCTGCGGCTGCGGGGCAACGTGCGGACGGTCCGTACCTCGGTGGCCGTTGCCACGAACGTCCACCCAGGCGGGCGGATAGGGTCGAGGCATGTCCCGACGCGCGACGCGCGAGGCCCGGCTCGTACGCGGGCTGCTGATCGCGGTCTGGGGGGCGGGGCTGGCGACGACGGGCCACGTCCTCGCCGGTGGTGGCGTCCCTGCCCGTCCGGCCGTCCTGCTCCTCGTGCTGCTGGCCGCGGCCGCCTGCACCGCGCTGTCCGACCGCGAGTGGTCGTACGGTCGGCTGCTCGTCGCCCTCGGCGGGGTCGAGCTCCTGGTTCACCTGGCGATGGCAGCCGGCCACGGCGCCATGCCCGCCGTTGGCGCCCCTGGTGGCGCCGGGCCCAGCGGCTGGACGATGCTCGGTGCCCACGCGATCGCCGCCCTGCTCTCCGCCTGGGGCCTGCGGTACGGCGAGGCGCTCTACTGGCGGATCTGCGACCACCTCAACCGCCGCCCGCTCCCCCGGGTCCAGACCGGCCGGGTCGTCGGCACCTTGCCGATGCTGGCGTACCGCGAGCCGGTCACGCCCGCGTCCGCGATCCTCCTCCGCGACGCGCTCTGCCGTCGCGGGCCTCCCGCACTGGTTGCCTAGCCCGTTTCTCCGGCCTGCCGACCAGATCAGACGAGAGGTCCACCCATGTCATCCCCTCCTGCCCTCACGCGCCGCCTCGCGGTCGTCGCGGTGGGTCGGTCCACGGCGGCGCAGTCCTTCCCCGAGTGCTTCCCCCAGCGGCGGAGGCGCCGAGCAGTGAGAATTGGTCCATGGCTCCGTGCAGCGCTCGTGGGTGGCAGCCTTCTGGCCGTCACCCTCGGGCCGGCTGCCGAGCCGGCGTGGGCGCACAGCCAGCTGGTGAGCATGTCACCAGCCGACGGGTCGACCGTCTCGACGCCGCCCACCCAGGTGCTGCTGACCTTCGACGAGAACATCCAGGACATCGGCGCTGCCGTGGTCGTGACGGGGCCCGACGGCACGCGGGTCGACCAGGGGCCGCCGGTGATCGTCGACGCGACGGCGACCGAGGCCCTCGCACCGCTCATCCTGCGCGGCCACTACACGGTTTCCTACCGGGTGGTCTCCACTGATGGGCACCCCATGACCCAGACTCTTGGTTTCGACCTGTCGACCGGCCAGCAGGCCGCCCCGCCAGCCACCCCGGCTTCGGGGAGCCCACCAGCGGCAACGCCGGGGTCCGTGCGCCCGGCCGTTCTGGGTGTCGTCGCAGCGTTCGCAGCCCTCGGGCTCGCGGTCACCCTGGCTGTGCGCTCGCGCGCGCGGCGCCGGACCGGCTGATGGCCGACACCAAGCAGCGCGTACGGGTCCGTGGCCTCGGCCAGCCGGACCTGCCCCCGTACGTGACGGCCCCTCGCCTGGTCGCCGGGCTGGCCGCAGTCGGGCTCGTGTCGCTCGTCGTCAGCCTGCTGGTCGGCGGCGGGGCGCCGCAGCCGCCGGTCGCCGGGCTGCCGTCCAGCGGGGCGGGCACGGGCTGGGCGCTTCCGGTCACCCGCTTTCTCACCGACGCCGCCGGAATCCTCACCGTCGGGCTGCTGCTCACCGCCTCGATGTTGTTGCCCTCCAAGGGCGGAAAGCTCGCCAGCACCCCCGTACGCCTGACGACGTGGGCCTCGTACGTGGCGGCCGCGTGGGTCGTCGTCTGCGCCGCGCAGATCGTGCTGACACTGTCGGACGAGCTCGGCGAGCCGATCGGCTCGGCCCTGGACCCGCCGGTGCTGCGCAGCTTCGTCACGCAGATCACGCAGGGCCAGGCGTTGCTGGCGCAGGCCGTGGCTGCACTTGTCGTCGCCGTGGCCTGCCGCTTCCTGCTGACGACGTCGGGTACCGCCGTCACCGGGCTGATCGCGCTGGCGGCGATGATCGCCCCGGCACTCACCGGGCACTCGGGCGCGTCGAGCACCCACGAGGTCGCGGTGTCGAGCCTGCTGATCCACCTGGTCGCGGCCTCGCTGTGGGTCGGCGGGCTGGCCGGGCTGGTGGCGGTCTCGTTCGTCGACCGCCGGCTGCTGCGAGAGAGCGTCCCGCGCTTCAGCACGCTGGCACTGTGGTGCTTCGTCACGCTCGCCCTCTCGGGGGTGGCCAACGCGTGGATCCGGCTGCTCTCGCCGGCGGACCTGCTCACAACGGGCTACGGCCGGCTGGTGCTGGCCAAGACCCTCTTGCTGGTGGGGCTCGGCTGGGCCGGCTGGTGGCACCGGCGCGTCACCATCGCTCAGCTCGTCGGGCCGAGAAAGGTCGGCCCGTTCGTACGCCTCGCGGTGACCGAGCTCGTGATGATGTCGACGGCCGTGGGCATCGCCGTCGCGCTGTCGCGTACGCCGACTCCCGTGGTGCCGCCGGAGGACCTGGTCGGCGCCAGCCCGGCGCGCGTGGTGCTCGGGTTCGACCTGCCGCCCCCGCCCACGCCGCTCCGGCTGGTCGTGACCGAGATCCGTCCGGACGCACTCTTCCTGGCCGTCACGGCGCTGATGATCGCGCTCTATGCCGTCGGGCTCCGACGCCTCCACCAGCGCGGCGACAGCTGGCCGGTCGGCCGCTCGATCGCCTGGTTCTGCGCCGCCGTCCTGCTCGCGTGGGCCACCAGCGGGGGCATCGGTACGTACGCCAGGATGCTGTTCAGCGCGCACATGATCCAGCACATGCTGCTCGCGATGCTGATCCCCGTGCTGATGGTCCTCGGCGCGCCCAGCACCCTGGCGCTCCGGGTGCTGCCCGCGCGACGCGGTGACCCAGGGCCGCGCGAGTGGCTCGTCGCGGTGCTGCAGTCACGAGTGGTCAGCTTCTTCTCGAACCCCCTCGTCGCGGCGCCCATCTTCGTCGCCAGCTTCTACGGCGTGTACTTCTCCTCGCTGTTCCCGACCCTGATGGGCAGCCACTGGGGACACATCGCGATGCAGGCGCACTTCCTGCTCGCGGGCTACCTCTTCTTCTGGGCACTGATCGGGATCGACCCGGGGCCGCGGCGGCTGCCGTACCTCGCCCGACTGGTGGTGCACCTGGTCGTGATGCCGCTGCACGCGTTCTTCAACATCGCGATCCTGTCGACAACGACACTGCTGGCCGGCGAGTACTTCGGTTCGCTGCAACGTCCGTACCTCACCGACCTGCTCGCCGACCAGCACCTCGGGGCCGGGATCGGGTGGGCCATGGGCGAGCTGCCGATGCTCATCGTGGTGGTCGCGATCGGGGTCCAGTGGATGCGCTCCGACGAGCGCGAGGCCGGTCGCTTCGACCGCAAGGCGGACCGGGCGGAGGCTGGTGACGCCGGGGTCGAGGACGAGCTGTCGGCGTACAACCGGCACCTGCAGAGCCTGCACGCGCGCGACCAGCGCCAGGCCGAGCGGCCCTCACCCCCCGGCTGACGGACCGCTGTCGAACGCGATGCTGTCGGCGGTCACGAGTCGACGAACCCCACCTTGGCGTGCGTGCCGTCGCAGTAGGGCTTGTTGGCCGACTGACCGCACCGGCACAGCGCGACCCGGTTGCGTACGCCATCGGTCGTACCGTCCTCGCGGGTCACCGGGATGCCGCCGGTGATGAGCAGCGGCCCGTCGTCGACGACGCCGACCATCACGGCAAGGGCCGGCTCGACGTCCGGCGTGCTCTCGGTCAGCCGGAACGACAGGGCACCGGACGGGCAGTGCTCGATCATCGCGTCATGGCCGAGCGGGCGACCGAGTCCGTCGCCCCCTCACCCTTGGCGATCTTCCAGACGTTCGTCGCCTTGTTGCTGCAGAAGCCCGCGTGGGCGCACAGGGAACGGTCGTCGCGGACCACCACTCCCCCGCCGTCCAACGGCTTGGCCCGCTCGGCGTACGGCTGCGTCGAGGCGGTCTGCGGCCCGTCGAAGCCGTTGCTCAGGTGGGAGTCGTCGCAGAACGGCTTGGTGGACGAGCCGCCGCAGCGGCACAGGTACGCCTCCTCCTGCGTCGGGAG
>JANMWN010000315.1:0-7115 GCA_031394045.1 Sporichthyaceae bacterium | reverse complement strand
GGTTTGCAACCCCATGCGGCGGTCACGTATGCTGTCAGCACACCGACGCGGGGTGGAGCAGCTCGGTAGCTCGCTGGGCTCATAACCCAGAGGTCGCAGGTTCAAATCCTGCCCCCGCTACAAGAGAACGTGCAGGTCAGGACCTTGATCTTCGGATCGAGGGCCTGGTCAGGTTCCAGGCCAATTCCAGAACTCGGTCGGAACGAGCGTAGGGCGCGAGAATCGCCTGGCAGCGGCTGGTACTGGCCGGCACCGAGGACGCTGCCCGGGTCCGCCGTGGCGCGGAGTTCTGGAACGCGAGCCTGAATCGTGTCATTTCGAACCCAGAGGTCCATGTGCGTTCTCGACGTGCTGTTGCGGTTGATGCCTTCGCAGACGGCGCGACTGGCTGACGTGGCGCCGTTCTCCGGATCCCGTCCTGTGCGACGCTCGGGTATGTGGGGAGCCCAGTCCTGGATCGAGTTCGTGGCATCGCGTTCGCTCTTCCGTGGGTGATCGAGCGGCGCAGCCATGGCGCTCCTTGCTTCTTCGTCGGCAGGCCGATCGCCTACTTCCATGACCACCACCGGGGAGACGACAGGGTCTCGCTGTGGTGCCCGGCCCGTGCGGGCGTGCAGGCGGCGTACGTGGCTGCTGAACCGAAGCGCTACTTCGCGCCGCAGCCCTCCGCCCGGGGGACGTTCTCGCTCTGGTTGGGCGCGTATCTCGACCTGGAAGGGGAGCCAGGTGTGGACTGGGATGAGGTCACGCTGCTGCTGGAAGAGGCTTTCCGCCAGGTAGCGCCGGTGGCCGCGATCGTCGAGCTTGACCGCGGCCGTACCTGATGTCCGAGGCGTCTTCGTCCGGGCATTGGCTACTCATGGGGAGACCGGTAGGACAGCGAGTCGAAGGGCTGGTCGAGCTCTCCGGCGCAGGTCGGGTCATTCCTGGTCGCTGATGATCTGACGGACGTGGTGGGTGAGCTTGTCCAGTGCCATGGTCCAGCCGGCGGCCCCGGGGGAGTCGCTGGGGATGCCGTGGTGGGTCAGCACCATCTTGGTGCGGTCACCGAGGTCTTCGAGCTCGACTCGGATCTGCGTGGTGGTCGGGTGCCCTTCGGGCATGCCCATGTCTGAGGGTGACATCACGGTGCCGTTCTCGTCGGACATGGACTCGGTGTAGACGAGTCGCACGTTCTGGACGACCTCGAGGTACTCGCCGGTGAACCACATCCGCATCGGGCCGTTGGGGGTTTGCATCTCCATGCACACGAGGCGGGTGCCTCCGACGCGTACGTCCATCTTCGCGACCGGGATGGCTGCGCCGGTGGGGCCGTACCAGGCCTTGAAGTGCTCCGGGTCGGTCCACATCCGCCAGATCAGGTCCATCGGTGCGTCGAGGCTGCGCTCGATGACCACCGCGTCCTGCACATCGTTGTTGTCAGTCATCTTTCCTGCCTGTCTTTCGTCGCGGTTGAAGTTGGGTGAGGTAGTCGTCCATCCGGTCGAAACGGGCCTCCCACGCGACCCGGTACTGCTCCGCCCATGTCGAGACCTCCGCGAGCGGTGCGGCGTCGAGCGCGCACGGTCGGTATTGGGCTCGCTGACCCCGGGTGACCAACCCGGCTCGTTGCAGGACCTTGATGTGCTTGGAGATCGCCGGCAGGGTCAGGTCAAACGGCTCGGCGAGTTCGTTGACGGTCGCCGCACCTTCGGCGAGTCGCGCCAGGATCGCTCGTCTCGTCGAGTTGGCCAGTGCCGCGAAGGTTTCGCTGAGCCGGTCCTCTGCGACAGCGATCGTCACGGCTTCTCCGTACTTTACCTAGAGGCTAATTTACCAATTGAGAAAGTACGGGGATCGCGACGCCCTGTCAATCTCGCGCGGCCGATCAAGCCGGCGTGCTTGGGTTCACCCTGCAACGTCTGGGCTACCTGCTCCTGGTCGTGGGGGTGGCCGAGCCGGCTGGTGATGCGTCAGGGCAGATCCCTGAGATCAGCTCATCGGGACGCGGGGTGAAGGTCGCCTCCAGGACGCGTGGGTTGGCGATGCGATCGGCCCGGAACAGTCTGGCTGCTTGCTTCTCGGGGTCCCAGGCGATGATGTACCACAGCGGTGTGCGCAGCAGCAGTCCGTGCGGCTCCACGCGCCGCTGCGTCGTGACGTCGTCGCGATCGACGTACCGGAAGCCGAGCAGCCGGTTCGTGGTGAAGGCCTGCTCGAATCGGCTGACGAGATCCTTGTGGATCCGATGAGCGTCGCGCTGCGCGGACCTCGGGGCCGGCGTGCCCACCAGGACGCGCCGCATGAATCGCTGGAGCTCCTTGACGCGTCGTTGGGGCAGCGCGGCCTGGATCTTGCCGAGGGCCCGGTCGGCGCCGTCAGCGAAGGGCACGAACGGGGAGGCTTGCGAGATCGCGACCGACAAGATCAGCGCGACGACTTCGTCACCAGTCAGCTGGGAGGTCACCAGCACCGACGTCGGTTCCAGGTGCACGCCTCCCCCTGGACCAGGCACGGAAGCGATGTCGAACCCTCGGCCACGCAACCGGGACAGATCACGCAGGATCGTGCGCGTCGACACCGCGAGTCCGTCGGCGAGGTCTTCGACTCGCCAGTCAGCTCGCCGACGCAACATAGCGAGCAGCTCGTCGTGGCGTTCCAGCGTTCCCACCACCTCAGGCTACCGATAATGCTGACAGGATTTGGCATGGTTACGTCGTAGGCTCGTTGCACGTTTGGAAGTCCTATGGAGGCAGTGACATGGATCTTCGCCCGGCTATCAAGGCTCAGCGGCTCGAGATCGCGGACACGTTCGCGACGTTGACGCCTGAGCAGTGGGCAACTCCCAGCTGCTGCGAGGGCTGGACGGTGCTGCAGGTCGCCGCCCACCTCACCCAAGGCTGGAACTACACCCTGGCCCACTCGATGGTTGCGATGGTGAAGGCCCGCGGCGACCTGGGCAAGGTGAACAGCCACTGCCTCGCGCCACTGGCAGCAGCCGGCCCGGACGCCATCATCAAGGACTTGCGCGACAACGCTGCCAGCGACTTCAAGCCGCCAGGGATGGGCTTCCAGGCACCGCTGAACGACCTGGTGATCCATCGGCGTGACATGTTCCTGCCGCTGGGCATTGCCTACGACACGCAGCACGAGCTCGTGGAGAACTCACTGGCCATGGCAACCCAGGGAGGGATGGCCAAGATGGTCAACTCCCTCAAGCATCTGAAGGGACTCCGGTGCGTCGCCTCCGACCTTGACTGGACCTGGGGCGACGGCCAGGAGATCACCGGACCAGCGCTCCCGTTGGCCCATGCGCTGTGGGGCCGTGGCCAGTCACTCGGTGAGCTCAGCGGTCCCGGGGTCGAGATCCTCAGGCAGCGACTCGGAGCGGGGTAGCAAACCAGCATGTCGTTTACCGGGTTCGACCATGCCGCCGTTGACCTCCTCGATGCACTCCCGTCATGGAGCCCCGAGCAGTTCGCAGCGCGCAGGCGCCAGCTGAACGACGGACTGCGCCGGCCCGGCGGTGAACTGCTCACCGAACTCGCAAGTCGGCTCGACGCGGACCTCACCGTTGAGTCCCGCAGGTCGGTCTCTCCGCTTCACCGAGACCGCCGCTTCGCCCCAGCAGGGTCGGCGCGGTACAAGGACCATCTGCTGCTCACCACATGGGAAGGAGCCGACACGAGCACCTCACCCACGTTGTGGATCCGCATCGACGCGCACCGGGTCGGGTTCGCCAGCGGACTGGGCTTCACCCCTGTCCTGCGTGAGCGCTGGCGTACTGCCGTCGGAGGCAGAAGCGGCGCCTCGCTGGCCACCGAACTGAACCAGCTCGCCGGACGTCACCGCGCGGAAGTAGCCGGCGAGAAGATCAAGACCGTCCCCGCTCCCTTCACCGCCAACCACCCCAGAGCCGAGCTGCTGCGCCTCAACAGCTTCCAGGTGCGGTTCACCGACGAACTTCCCGAAACGATCTCCACCCCGCACTTCGCCAGCTGGTGCGCCGAACGGCTCGAGGAACTCCTCCCCGTTCACCGTTGGCTGCTCGCTAACGTGACGACACCGCAACCGAAAGGCTGACCCGTGGCGGCGACCGACGAGGACGTGTTCTGGGAGCTCATCGACGAGCTGCGGCTGGCCGATCCGCGGATCAGTGAAGGAACGATCATGAGCGGACGCTGCGCCCGCGTTGAGGGCGAGTTCCTCGCCCTCGTGGACTTCAAGGGCTCAGGGCTCGTCGTGAAGCTCCCGAGAGGCCGCGTCGACGCACTCATCGCCCGTGGCCTCGGCCAACCGTTCGCCCCAGCCGGCAAGGTGTTCCGCGAATGGGTGTCCATCCCGCAACGCGACCGCCGCCGGTGGCGCTCACTCCTGCGCGAAGGAATCGCCTTCGTCGCCCCGAAGGACATCGACGAATGACGAGTGAACGCCACGGTTGTCGTCGCCAAGTACATCGACGGCGTCGTCACGGCCACTGGGGCCACGCGACACGATTGCGCCGCGACGACCAGCGACGAGCGCTGCCTACAGCAGCCGGGCGTTGGCCTGGACCCGTTGGCAGACCTCACCGAACGTTGGCTGCGGACCGGTGGCGTAGACCAGTTTGGTGACGGTGGTGTTGTGTTCGCGTGCCAGGACCGGCGCCCACGGTGAGGACGTATCGAAGGCCGGTGAGGCGGCGAATCCGCCGACAGGAGCGGGTTCGTCGCCACCGAAGACTGCCGAGATCTCCAGCGCTGAGGTCACGACCTGTGCGAAGGCGTCCCGATCGGCGAGCCAGCTCAGGACGCCTGGGTCGCCCAGCAGCGCCCACAGGTCATAGAACTGGCGTCCGATCCGCGGCCAGTGCAGATCGTCGGGAGTCGGCGAGCGGTTGACGAAGGTGTGGACCCGCATCAGCTTCTCGATCAGCGTGCGGGCCGGGTGCAGGACCCGGAGGGTAAAGGGAGCGACGTCACCGAACGGCACGATGTCGATGCCACGTTCCTGGAGCTGCCTTCCCAGCAGTGAGGTGATGTGCTCGGTCGTGTGTGGGTGCGGACCGCCACTCTGGCCGAGCTCAAGCAGGATCCGGCCCTCGTCCGCCAGACCGGAGTCGGTTCCGCGCGGGGTCCCGTAGCTGAGCCACTCCGCGCGGTTGCAGGTGCCGGCGCTGCCACCGGAGCTGTGCTTCTCGCGCGCCAGCATGCCGGGTACGGCGGCTGCCGCGTCGACGATGTTCCTCAGCAGCTTCTGGGTCGGCCGGGTACCCAGTCCGTCCGGTGCGGTGAGCAGCATGTCGATGTCCTCGGACAGCCGTTCCACCAGCCGCAGCTTCTCCAGGCTGGTACCGCCCTTCAGGACGACGTCGTCGAAGAAGTCCCGGGACAGCGCGGCGAGCACCTGACAGACCCAGTAGTCCTTGGACACGGCGATCTCACTGATACCGAGGTTGGCGGCGGCCGCCCGGATGAGTGCGTCGAAGTCCCCGGGTTCATCCCGGTACAAGGCCAAGGTCAGACCGCCGCGGTCAGATCCGCGCCAACGTGCGACGGTCCACCTGTGGCACCCGCGCGCTGGCGGCTGCTTCGCCCGCCTCCAGCAGCAGCTTGCGCAACCGACCGCGAACGACTGCCGGCTCGGTCTTGGCGGCCCGTGCGAGCGCCGCTGGCCGCACCGAGCCGCTGGTGACCAGATCGCGGAGCCGGCCCCAGGCTTGTTCGGCGGGGATCTCCACCAGCCGCTCCCAGCCTTCCAGCACCTCCAGCAGCGCCACCTCTTGGGCCGCAAGCTTCGCGGTCCGGCGCCCACTGCGCGCAGCGCGCGAGGAGAACTCGATCGCCGCGATGCCCTGCGGAACGCGGGTTGGCACCGCTACCTGGGCCCGTCGGGGCACCTGGGTCGACACCCGCAGCATCAGCGCCGCCGACAGGTCGCTGGGTCCCACACCGTCGCGTCCGGCCAGTTCGGTCACCAGCGCGTCGGTGGACGGTGGCGACATGCCCAGCACCGTGTGGGTACCCCGCCAGTACAGGCCCTTGCGGACATGCTGCAACTCTCCTTCACGCACGAGATCAGCAAGGGTGTGGTGCACCGAACTCGGCGAACCCGTCAAATCCTGCGCCTGCCAGAACCGGTTACGTGACCGCACGATGCGCGCCCGGATGGTCGCTTCCACGCCCTTGCCGGAAAGGCTGCTCCCAGGTCGATCCAGCATCGTGGGCACGGCCATCACCTCCTGACATGTTGATACGAGATCCTGCACTGCACCGTTCACTGTACGCGCGACATCGGGTTCCGCAAAGCAGTAGCCACCCGCATCCGTCCATAGACCGGTTCCGTCCGCGCGGCCCGCTGGCATTCTCGGCCTCGCTGCCATCGGACACGCGACCGACTGCGTGAAGAATGGTCCGTCATGCGCTGGGCGGTTGGCCCTCCCCGCGGGTGCCGTTGCGGGTTTTGCGGTAGGCGGCGAGGGCGCGGTCTCCGGCGTCGGGCAGGGTCCCGAGGTACAGCTGGGTGGTGGTGATGTGCGCGTGGCCCAGGCGCTCTTTGACGACTTGGATGTCCGCGCCGCCGGCGAGCAGCCAGGAGGCGTGCGCGGCACGGAGGTGGTGAAAGGTGACCTTGCCGCTGCTGTCGAGCTTGGCGGCCTTCACGGCAGGTGCCCAGTACTTGGTCCGGAAGTTGTTCCGCGACAGCACGGTGCCGGTGCTGGAGGTGAACAGCAGGTCGCTGTCCCGGATGGCGTATTCGACCATGTGCTCACGGAGCTGCTTGCAGGTGGCGCGTTCGATCTGCACCAGCCGTTGTTCATCGTCTTTGGGGTAGTCCTTGACGAAGCAGCGCTGGCCGGTGGGGGAGTTCTTCTTCGCGACCTCCACGATGGTCCGCCGGACGGTGATGATCCGGGTGTCGAAGTTGATGTCGACGGGGCGGAGCGCGACAAGTTCGCCCCAGCGCAGCCCGGACTCGATCGCGAGCAGCACCATCATCCGGTACCGGCCGGGGATCTTGGTGAGGATCTTCTCGAACTGCGCGACGGTGATGATGAGTTTGCGGACGGCGAGGACCTTGGGCAGTTCGGTGTGGGCGCACGGGTTGACGGGGATGATTCGGTCGATGACGGCGCGGGCGAAGATCCGGTGGAGCAG
>JANMWN010000048.1:0-5507 GCA_031394045.1 Sporichthyaceae bacterium | reverse complement strand
TCGCGAGCTGGCCGTGCGGCACGCGATGTCGCAGCCGATCAACGCCCGGCGTGGTTACGCCTCTCCACTGCTCCAGGAGACGATGGAGCGCGCCGTCATTCTTGCGGACAGCCTCGACGACGGTCACCTTCGTGCATCGAGTCTGGTCGGGTTGTTCTCGCCGTACGTGGTCCAGGGCCGGCTGCACGAGGCCTACGACGTGGCCCTCCGGGCGCTGGACGTCTCGGGACCGTACCCCGACGTGATCGGTCAGGCGCACTTCAGCCTCGCTGGCGCCGCGACGATGTTAGGTCGCCTCGACGAGGCCATGCGTCACTTCGATGTCGTACCGGAACTCACGATGGACCATCCCGCGGCGTTGGTCGGCACCCGGCCCGAGGTCCACTCACGGGCCTGGCAGGCGCACGCGCTGTGGCTGGTTGGCCGGCCCGCAGAGGCACGCGAGCTGGTGGAGTGGGCGGTACGCCGGTCCGAAGAGGTCGACCACCCGTACAGCCTGGCGGTGGCCTTGGCCTACGCCGCCATGCTGGCCCAGTACGACCAGCGTCGCGAGGACGCCGGGATCCTGGCCGCGCAGACCCTCGAGCTGTGCGACCGGTTCGGCTTCGCCTACTACGGCGACTGGTCAACAGTGCTCGCCGGCTGGGCGGAGGGCGGTGCGCGCGGCCTCGCGGCCATCGAGCGCGGTCTTCGAGGGCTTGAGGCGCAGGGCGCTCAGCTGCGGCATCCCTACTACCTCACGCTGTACGCGGACGTGCTGCTCTCCCTTGGCAAGCCGGCGAGGGCGCGAGCTGCGTTGGAGGCCGCCCGCGCGGACGCCCTGCGGCGCGGCGATGTGACGTGGCTGCCCGAAGTGCTCCGGCGGCTGGCCGATCACGGCACGAGCCGCGAGCGGGTCGTCCTGCTGAAGGCTGCGCTCGAGGCGGCCTACGCCCAGGGCAGCCACGCGCACGTGCCAGCCATTGAGAAGTCGCTGAGCAGCCTTCCGAACCCGCGTCGCATTCGCGACAACGGCCGAACGCTTGCGGAACGCCCGGCTCCCTAGTGTCTCGGTTCTCGAGGCAACGACGCCCCGGGCGTCGATCTACGGAGGCCAACCATGACGGCATCGAACGCATCGTATGAAGACCTTCGTGCATCGCTGCGCGGAGATGTCATCGACCCCGACCAAACTGGCTACGACGCGGCCCGCGCTGTGTACAACGCCATGATCGACAGGCGCCCCGCCGTCATTGTGCGGTGCCGCGACGAGGCGGACGTGCAGTCCGCGGTGCGCTACGCCGGCGAGCATGGGATCACAGTCTCTGTTCGAGGCGGCGGCCACAACGCCGGCGGCTTGGGGGTGTGGGATGGCGCCCTGGTGATCGACCTGTCCCAGATGCGCGCCGTCGACGTGGACCCAGCGGCGGGCGTCGTCACGGTTCAGGGAGGCAGCACCTGGGCCGAGGTCGACCAGGCAGCGGGGCCGCACGGTCTGACAGTTCCCTGCGGCATCGTGGGATCGACCGGGGTCGGCGGCCTCACCCTCGGTGGGGGCATCGGCTATCTGGCCCGCAAGGCGGGTCTCACGATCGACAGCCTCGTCAGCGCCCGTGTCGTCCTCGCCGACGGGTCCCTCGTGACCGCGAGCGACGACGAGCATCCCGACCTGTTCTGGGCGCTGCGCGGCGGCGGCGGCAACTTCGGCGTCGTGACCTCGTTCACCTTCCGCGCCCAGCACGTGCCCAGCGTGATGGCTGGCCCCGTTCTGTACGCACTCGAGGATCTTCCCAAGGTCCTCACGTGGTATCGCGACACCCTCCCGTCGCTGCCGCGCGACGTCAACGGGTGGTTCGGCATCATTACCATCCCGCCCGGCCCCCCGTTCCCCGAGGAGCTGTGGGGCCGCAAGGCCTGCGGCATCATCTGGTGCTGCACGCTGCCAGCAGACGACGCGGCGGCGGCGATGGCTCCGCTTCGAGGATTTGGAGCGCCGCTGATCGACGGGCTCATGACGATGCCGATCGCCGCACTCAACACGGCTTTCGACGCACTGTTCCCCAGCGGACTGCAGTGGTACTGGCGTGCGGACTTCATCGGCGAGATCAGCGACGAGGCGATCGCCGTGCACCAGAAGCACGCGGCACTCCTGCCAACAGCGGGATCGACCATGCACATGTATCCCATCGATGGCGCTGTTCACGACGTGGGGCAGTCCGACACCGCCTTCGCCTACCGATCGGCAGGCTGGGCCGCGGTGATCGTCGGCGTCGACCCGGACCCGGCGACAGCGGAAGCACTGCGGGACTGGGCGGTCGCCTACCAAGAGGAACTGCACCCGACGGCACTGTCCGGGGCCTACATCAACTTCATGATGGACGAGGGAGACGATCGCGTACGCGCTTCGTACGGGCCGAACTTCGCGCGGCTCCAGCAGGTCAAGACTGCCTACGACCCGGACAACTTCTTCCACGTCAACCAGAACATTCCGCCGGCTGGGGCCAGCTGACCGCGGGCTGCCCCGCCTGGGGGACCAATCCCGGGGCAGGGGCGCCTACGCCCCAGTGCGGGATCTCCGTATGGTTGGAGCAAGTTCGTTGGGAGATGACGACGGAGGAGGGTGGCCATGCCTGGCACGGACGAGGAAGACTTCGAGGCGTTGGAAGAGGACGTCTACGACGCGGATGATCAGCCCGAGGGTGAGCGGCACACCTCGGAGGTCGACGCACTCCTGCTCGCTCCGCACAGCGACCAGTCTGCCCGTGACTTGATCGTCGACGACCACGCGTAGGCGCCTGCCACCTATGGGTTTTGAGCGCTCGCTTCGTTGACCATCGTGCTCACCGATGGATGGTCAGCAACTGCAAAGTACGCCCGGGCTGGCTCCGTTGGCTGGCATCCTGAGGGCGTGACCCGGTGTGAGGTATGTGACCTGCCGGTCGACCAGTGCGTTCACGGGCTGCCGCACCTTATTTGGACTGCGCGGAACACGGACCCTGGGAGGTCTGACAGTCGGCCGTGGCGGTGCCTGGCGCCATTACGAGGTGACGCCCCGTCATCCGATGGTCACGGAGGCGTGCTTTTGTGGCCCTCGGCAGCCCATCGGTGCGTTTGACCTTCCGTCGAGGCTCTGGGGCGACTAGACATGTGTCGAGCACCGGCGCTCACCCTGCTACCGCGGGGATCGTACGCCGGGCCGCCTGGTCGAGGAGGATCCCTTGAGGCGCTATCTGGTCTTGGTCGCGACGGCAGCGTTGGTCGTCACATCTCTGGCTCCAGCGCATGCTGCTTCGAGTCCCACGTACAACATCAGCACGCTGGCAGGCAAAGTCGCATCGGTCAACGGGACTGCTGGCTTGCAGGTCCGGTTCTCGGCGTTCATCGAGGCCGAGGCGGCTGACCCGGAGCTGTCGTCTGCCCCAGCGGCCCCCATCACGCCGACGTTCGTGCTGGGCAGCCCACTGGACGGGACGTCCGTGCTACCTCCAGCTGTGACCGTGAACCAGGACACTGCCGGCGCGCCGCAGAACGAGACCGCGATAGCAGTCGACCCGAACAACCCCAACCGGGTCGTGGCAGCGGCCAATGACTATGTGACCCGCACCTGGACCTGCTCGATCTCGGGCACGCCGTGCAGCGCGCTCGGCGACGGATACTCGGGGACGTACGCCAGCAATGACGGCGGCCAGACCTGGTGCTGCACCTCCACAGACCCCGCGCACCTGGGGACGCTCATCCCGGGTGTGACACGGCTGGCTGGCGGTCCCTACGACGCGGGTGGCGACCCCGCGGTCGCCTTCGACAGCCGCGGCCACGTCTACTACGCAGGGCTCGGGTTCAACCGGGCGAGCGCGCCGAACACCGTCGAGGTCAGCAGGGGCACGTTCGGTGGTGGCGGTCTCAGCTGGGGCTCCCCGACGTTCATCAACCAGACGACGTCACCGGCTATCTTCAACGACAAGGAGTGGATCGCGGTCGACTCGCACGCATCGAGCCCGTTCCGCGACCGCATCTACGTCACGTGGACCCGCTTCGTCTTCAACCCGCATACCGGGGCGTACGTGCAGTCGCCGATCGCATTCGTCTCCTCCAGCGATGGCGGCCAGACCTTCACCGCGCCCAAGCTGATCTCGGACAACGTGCTCTACGGGCAGGGCTCGCGGCCGGTCGTCGGGCCCGACGGCACGCTGTACGTGTTCTGGGACGCCGCCAAGAGACTCGACACGCTGGACTCGACGTGGGTGGTCAAGTCCACCGACGGCGGTGCTTCGTGGTCCAAGCCGGTTGCGGTCGCGCAGCTGGTGGACAGCAACCCGGTGAAGGACACGGCATTCCGGGTCAACAGCTTCCCGGCGGCTGCGGTAGCACCCAACGGTGACGTGTACGCAACCTGGACGACGGTTGCCGCTGGTGCCTCGACAGCGGTCTACAGCAAGTCCACCGACGGTGGGGCGACGTGGACCAGCCCAGCGCGGGTGTTCCCGGCTGCCAGCCGGACCCCCGTTGGCTACCCGGTCGCACAAACCGGTGGTGGGACGTTGTCGGCGCCCAGCCCAGCAGGGCCGGTCGAGGACGTCTTCCCAGCGGCTGGAGTGGGTCCCGACGGTCACGTCTACGTCGGCTCGTACCGCGGTGACACCGTTTCTCCGTGGCAGACCTGTGCGTCGTCGCAACCCCCGCCTGTTGGGCGGATCAGTTGCGACGTGCTCGGGCCGTACATCCACAACACCCGGCTCGACTACGTGGTCGCGGACGTCACCACCGGTGTCACCAAGACGGTGAGCACGCACCCGATCAACACCCGCAACGGGTTCGGGGGCGGCTTCTTCGGGGACTACACCGACCTGGCCGTGGGATCGGACAACACGATGCACGCGATCTACACCGACAGCAACAACCAGCAGACGGTCGTCTGGTTCTACGGGGCGCAATTCGAGCCCACCTCAATCAACCAACAGGACGTAGTCACAGCCGCCGGCAAGTTCTAGGTCGCAATGGGGCGGGCGTCGCGCACGGCCACGCCCGCCCCCTTGTCCAGCTCGCGCGATAACACGCGCACGCTGCCAGTCTCGGCCGCGTGTCGTACCTCAGGCCAGACCGGTTCGTCGGATCGTTCGGGTCGACTGCCCGAGGTGCCGTACCAGTCTCGCGTGTTTGAAGTTTTCTTGCGGTGTGCCCTGATGATGTCGTCGGCCACGCGTGTGTTCTTCGTCAGCCACGCCTTGACCGTTGGGTGCTTGCGGGTGGCGTAGTTGTCGGCCACGACGTGCAGCTGGAGCCGCGGGTAGGCGTGGGCGACCTGTTTGAGGTGGCCCGTTCGCGGAGCCCGGGTCGCATAGGCAGGAGCGGCGCACTGCGGTCCAGACCCGGCCGATGTCGTCTGCGTGTGAGGTGTTTTCGAGTTAGCGATAGAGATCCGGCTGGGATTAGACAACATCGTCGGGTCCTGGGGCTGGTCGATCTTGGCGGGTGCGGCGATGGAAGGCAAGTCGTCGTTGACGGGCGTTCTCGAGGCCGGCTTCGCGAGC
>JANMWN010000046.1:0-13879 GCA_031394045.1 Sporichthyaceae bacterium | reverse complement strand
GCCTGGAACTCCGAGTCGCGGGCCACCTTGGCGGTGCCGAGGGCGCTGTCGCCCTCGACGATGAACAGCTCGCTGCGCGCCACGTCGTCGGACCGGCAGTCGGCGAGCTTGGCCGGCAGCGACGAGGTCTCGAGCGCGTTCTTGCGACGCTGAAGCTCCTTGTGCTGGCGGGCGGCGACCCGGGTACGCGCGGCCGACGCGACCTTGTCCAGGATCGTCCGCGCCGTCTGCTTGTCGCCGCGCTTGGTCGAGGTGAGGTACGCCGTGAGCTCCTTGGCCACGACGTGGCCCACGATGCGCGTGGCCGCGGCAGTGCCGAGGACCTCCTTGGTCTGGCCCTCGAACTGTGGCTCCGCGAGGCGTACGGTCACCACCGCCGTGAGGCCCTCGAGCACGTCGTCCTTGACCACGTCGTCCTCGCCGACGCGGAGCACCCGGGCCGAGCGCAGCTGCTCGTTGAGCGCCTTGGTCAGAGCTCGCTCGAAGCCGTTCACGTGGGTGCCGCCCTTGGGGGTGGCGATGATGTTGACGAACGACTTGGCGACCGTGTCGTAGCCGGTGCCCCAGCGCAGCGCCACGTCGACGCCCAGCTCGCGCTCGACCTCCTGCGGCGTCAGGTGACCCTGCTCGTCGAGCACCGGGACCGTCTCGCGGAAGTGCCCGACGCCCTTGAGCCGCAGCACGTCGCAGAGCCCCTGGTCGGGCGCGAGGTAGTCGCAGTACTCCGAGAGGCCGCCCGAGAAGTGGAAGGTCTGCTCCGCGCCGTCGATACCACCAGCACTGTCTTCAACACCAGCACCGTCTTCGCCCCGGACCCGCTGGTCCCGCACCACCAGCGTCAGGCCGGGGACCAGGAAGGCGGTCTGCCGGGCTCGGTCGTGCAGCTCCTCGAGCGAGAGCGCAGCCTCCTTGAGGAAGACCTGGGTGTCGGCCCACCAGCGCACCCGGGTACCCGTGACCTTGCGGGCCACCTTGCCGACGACGCGCAGCCCGGACGCCTCGGTGAAACGGTCGCCAGGTCCGTCACCAGCGAAGGAGCCGGGTACGCCCCGCCGGAACGACATCAGGTGCACCTTGGCGTCCCGGTCGACCTCGACGTCCAGCCGCATCGACAGCGCGTTGACGACCGAGGCGCCGACCCCGTGCAGCCCGCCGGTCGCCGCGTACGAGGTGCCACCGAACTTGCCGCCCGCGTGCAGCCGGGTCATGACGACCTCGACGCCGGTCAGGCCGGTCTTGGGCTCGACGTCGACCGGGATCCCGCGCCCGTTGTCCTTGACCTCGACCGAGCCGTCGGCGTGCAGCGTGACGTCGATCCGGGTGCAGTGGCCGGCCAGGGCCTCGTCGACGGCGTTGTCGATGATCTCCCACAGGCAATGCATGAGGCCGCGCGAGTCGGTCGACCCGATGTACATGCCCGGCCGCTTGCGGACCGCGTCCAGGCCCTCGAGGACCGAGAGGTGGCGGGCGGTGTAGTCGTTGGTTGCCTTCTCGGCCGGCTGCGCTGTCATCTCGCTCCGGAGGCTACCGCCGAGGGCCCACCGGGACCGCAAGGCACGCGCTTGTGCTTCTGTGAACCCATCCTTCGGACAGTCTCTGACGAATACGCGGAGAGCGAACCGACACGCCGAAGGTCCGCATGGAAGCATCAGGGGTGCGATTCTGTTCTCCTGGGTACAAGCAAACGAACAGCCCGGAGGAAATGTGACTACCGCTCTGGCACCGAACAGCACCGCGCTGACTGCGGCCGACCGTTGCGATCGCTGCGGCGCGCAGGCCTACGTACGCGCCACCTTGCTGACCGGCGGAGAGCTGCTCTTCTGCGTACACCACGCCAAGGAGCACCGCCCGGCCCTCGAGGCCAACGGCGCGGTCTTTCACGACGAGAGCCAGCGCCTCGACGCACCTGCGACGGCCGCGCCCGACGAACGCTGACTTGACCCAGCGCCCTCAAGCGGCCGACAGAGCCCCAGACGACGGAGTCTGGGGCTTTTGACGTCCCAGGTCCTTGCCCTCGGTGGGGGGACCGGTCAGCGGCCGACGCGACGCCTGATCCGGCGCAGGGGCGCACCCGCCACCCGCCCGACCCGGTACGTGGGGCTGGCCCGCAGTGCGCTCAGCCGGGCGTCCGCGGCCCTGGCCGCCTCGTCGCTGACCACTCGCTCGGCCTTGGCCACCTCAAGCCGCGCCTGGGCCTGCTGCAGCCGGGCGACCAGCCGGGCCGACACCGCCGCGAGCGTCGGTGCCAGCTCGACCTCGCCGCCGATCTCAGTCCCGGCCAGCTGGTCCGCCAGGCCCTCGACGAAGCCGGAGACACGGGTGAGGTCACGTCCCGGCGTGTCCAGGATCGAGTCGACGAAGGCGCGGACGAAGGCCTGGGCTGCCTCCCCCGCGGGCACCGGCGGCGCAGGATCGGTGCGTACGAGCACGAACCCGCACTCGTTGCGCTGCCGCCCGACGATGTCGTCGACGAAGTAGGCGGACTCGAGCCGGAACGACACCAGCCCCTGCCCGAGCGCACCGGTGAGCAGGACCGCGAACTCCTGCGGGTTCCACACGTGGACGTGGATGGTCCGGCGTCGGTGCAGCTCGAACAGCTCCGCGTCCAGGCGCTCCGGGTCGTGCCAGGCGCGTACGTCGTCAGGGTGGATCTTCGGCCCCGCGTACAGCGCCGCGCAGAACTCCCGGATGTGCGCCTCGTCGACGTCGGTCACCCCTGCGTAGTACTCCCCGAGCACATGGGCGAACGGGGTCGGTACCCGGGCAGAGTCGAACGTGTGGTGCCGGTCGGGGACGATCAGCACCAGCCGCCCGCCGGGCCGGAGCACGCGCTGCAGCTCGACCAGCGCCTTCAACGGGTTGGCCAGGTGCTCGATCACGTGCGAGGCGACCACCACGTCGTACGAGGCGTCCGCGACATCGCTCAGGCCGTCGACGTCGAGGTCGGCGTCGATGTCGCCCTGCGGCCCGTGCGGCACGCCGACGAGCTCGGGCCAGGTCGCGTCCCGCCCGCCCGCCACGGGCCGGTCCAGGTACGTGACCCGCGCGCCGGGAGCGGTCGGGAACGGCTGGAACCCGGGGCCGATCTCGAGGACGTCGCCGTGCAGGGTGGGGGAGATGGACGTGCGCGGGTGGATGGTCGTCAGCATGGGCGCAAGGCTAGTCGGCGCTACAGGACGTGGACGCTGCCGCCGGGGTCGCCAGGGCCGCGGCTGCCATCGGTGACGTAGTCGAAGGCCTTGAGCAGCAGGAAGACGCCGAGGAGGACGACCAGGATGGCGACCAGGACGAGCCCGGCGGTCCGTGCTGCGTCGGAGAGCCGTGGATGGCTCTGACGCGGCCGCGCACGTGCTCCGCTCATGATCACCTCGACTCGATGGGCTGAACTCTAGACGCTGCAGACCGGCTGGCAAGTCCTGGGTCACGGGACTGAGATCACGGGACGAGGAAGAGGCCCTGGCTGCGCCAGTCGTTGGCGTCGACGGGAGTGCCGCCGACGACATGGTCGGTCGCGCTGCTCGGGGCCCCGGCAGCCCAAGTCACCGCGTGCAGCGCGCCGTTGCTCCGGCTGGCGTAGTAGAGCGTGCCACCGGACAGGAACATTCCGCCGACGCTCGAGAAGTTGACGTTGCCGCCGGCGGTGAACTCGGCCGAGCCGACGATGCCGGACTCCGGGCTGAACCACCGCCACGACAACGCGGTCTTGCCGCTGCGGCTGTAGTACAGACGGCCAGCGGAGTAGACCATGCCGGTGACGCCCTGCATCTCGCTGCCGTACAGGGTCGGGACCTTGCTCTGGTAGGTCTGCCCCGATCCGGTCTGGATCGTGCTCCAGTACGGGTCGTCGTACGGGTCGACCAACGCCACCGTGCCGAGGGTGGTGCCGTCGAAGGTCCGGCGGTACAGCTTGCCGTCGCTGCTCCCGTAGTAGAGCCAGGGCCCGACCAGGAAAGCGCCACGGACAAGGCTCCAGTCCGTGGTCGTGTCGACCGTCGCCGGCACCCCCGTCGCCGATCCGTCGAAGGTCCGGGAAACCAGCGATGTGCCAGGGACCGCGCCGGGACCAGGCACGAACACCCGGCCCGGCAACGAACCGGTGGCGTTGGACGGTGGCACGAACCCGCCGGCCAGCGGGAAGGACGCGATCCGGCCGCGGTAGTACGTCTTGTTGCCGATGTACGTCGTGTCGCTGCCCACGTACAGCCCCTGCGCGGTCGCAAGCATCGCGTAGGCACCGGCTCCCCGCGGGTTGCGGCCGGGGTTCCAGGACAGCGGGATGCCGCTGATCGGGTCGAGCGCCACCAGGCCGGGCCTCGGCACCGCCGCGCCACCGGGTGCGTCCGACGCCAGCGAGTTGTTCACCCAGCGCTGGTGGCCGCCGACATAGATGGCCACACCCGTCGTGGTCACGGACTCGAACGAGTCGTTGCCCGTGTAGTCGATCCACGTGGGCCGCACGTTCGGTCCGGAGCCGGCGGTCTCCCACCGGGTCGCGCTGTCGCAGGAGGCCCTGGTGCCGTCGGTGTTGGTCGCCGAGATGCCGCCGCCGCCCGTGGTGGCAACGACGAAGTACGAGCCGTCCGGGGACATCGCGACGTCGCGGACGTAGGTGTCGTACGCGGCCGACGAGCAGGTCGCCGAGAACGCCGCTGTGGCCCAGCCCGGGTCGACCACCGCCGAGGCCCCGAGGTCGATCAGGACGATCTGGTCGCGGAGCAGGCCGGCGGCAGTCTTGAAGTTGCCGACCACGATCAGCCGGGTGCCGCCCGGATTGACGTCCATCCGGCGCGCGCCCACGGCGGCGTTCGACTGGGACGGGAGGCCGGTGTAGTTGTGGTGCCCGGCCAGCTGGATCGACAGGTACGGGTCCAGCGCGCCGGTCGTCGGGTTCAGCGACGCGAGCCCGGAGTGTGCCACTCCCCCGGCCTTGGCGAACGTGCCGCCGATCAGCAGCCGGCCGCCGACCGGCACGATCGACCAGACCGCGCCGGTGAGGACTGCCGGCGCGAAGCCGGGGACGATCGCCCCTGTCACCGTGCTGAGCAGGGTGATCCCCTTGGACTTCACGCCGTTCACGTTGCTGAAGTACCCGCCGACGTACACCGTGTCGACGGTCGGCCCGGGGGTCAGGCCCTCCACCATGCCGTCGAGCGTGGGGGCGAAGCCCGGGTCGACCTGCCCGGTCACTGCGCTGAAGGCGAAGACGTAATTGCGCGAGACCGCCTGCGCTCCGCCCTGGACCCCCGGCGGGCTCACCGAGGTGAAGCTGCCGCCGACGATGATCCGGCTGCCGACCTGGGTCATCGTGAGCACGGTGCTGTTGTTGACGTTGGGCGTCATCGCCGAGGGCACGGCCGAGACGACCGAGGTCTGCGGGCTGCCCGCGAACGCCCCGGCCGGACCGCCGAGCACCGCGACCACCGAGACCGGCCCGATCAGGGCCGCCACCACCAAGGCCAACCTGGACATCCGCAGCTGACGCACCACACCACCCCGACCTGGCCGAGGACCCGACGGGTTCCTCCCGCTCGCCTCAAAGCCACATTCCTCGGCACGCTACACCGGCTCTGACGTGCTCCCGTGAGGCCTGCGGCTGCTGGTGCGGTTGGCCAGGTGCGAGGCGGGAGTGGCGTCGATGGGGACAGCGGCGGCCAGATCTCGCACGGTGGAGGGCCAGAATGGCGGGGTGCCGCACTACTCATCGGTCAGTCCCGCCCTAGTTGGTCGGGCGGCGCAGGTCGACGCACTGAGCCGGTCGATCCGGGCGGTGCACGACGGAGGGGACGCTCGCCTGGTCCTCGTCTCAGGTCCGGCCGGTATGGGCAAGAGCCGCCTGGTCGCCGAGGCGCACCGGCTGGCCGGCGAGCTCGGGATGCCCCGGCTCGAGGGCCAGTGCGCCCCCGACGCGGGGCTGCCCTACATCGCTCTGGTCAGCGCGCTCCGTCGCCGTACCCGTTCGATGCAGCCCGACGAGCTGGGCGCCCTCTTCACCGGACCGGCGTCGCTGGCGGCCGCGCTGCTCCCCGAGGTGGCCGAGCTGACTGGACTGATCCAGCACGGTCGCGCACCGGAGGACCTCTTCGCGGCCACGTGGCACGTGCTCGCCCGCCTTGCCCGCGTCGACCCGCCGACGGGAGGGCTGCTGGTGCTGGAGGACCTGCACTGGGCAGACCCGGGGACGCTCAGCTTCCTGTCGTACCTGGCCCGAGAGAGCGCCGGGCTCCCGCTCGCCGTGGTCGGGACCTATCGCTCCGACGAGATGCACCGGCGCCACCCGCTGGCCGAGCTGGTCGCGGAGCTGACCAGGGAGCGCCGCTTCGATGCCGTCAGCGTCGCCCCGCTGGCGCCGGCCGAGGTCGGGGCGATGCTCAGCGGGCTCTTCGACGGCACCGAGGTCTCGGAGGAGTTCGCGTCGGCCGTCGCGGACCGTACCGAGGGCAACCCCTTCTTCGTCGAGGAGCTGATGAAAGTCCTGGTGGAGCGCGGCGACCTGTACCGGCTGGGGTCGGACTGGGAGCGTCGCGAGCTCGACGAGATCGAGATGCCGCAGAGCGTCCGGGAGACGCTGCTGGCCCGTGCCCGGACGATGCCCGACGAGCTGGTCCGGGTCCTGCAGCTGGCGGCGATGGCAGGCACCCAGGTCGACCAGGACGTGGTCCAGCTCGCCGCAGACGTCACGCCCGGGATCGTCGAGGACGCCATCCGAGCGGGCCTCGCCCTGCAGATCCTGGTCGAGCGACGCGACGGTACGGGTGCCTCGTACGCGTTCCGGCATGCCCTCTCCCGCGAGGCCTTCGCCGAAGAGCTCGTCGGGCCGGACCGCCGCAGGGCGCACCGCGACATCGGCCGGGCCCTGGAGCGGGTGCACGCAGGGCACGTCGACCCAGTCGCAGCCGTCATCGCCGACCACCTCGCTGCCGCACACGAGGGTGATGCGGTCGAGTACAAGCTCCGGGCGGCCAGGTACGCGACCGCGATGGTGTCCGTCGACGAGGCGGACCAGCTGTACGACCAGGCTCTGCGGCTGATGCCGCCGGACGACCCCCGCCGCCTCCCTGTGACGTTGGAGGCCGTCGGCACCAGCAATGCGCGGATGAGCCCGATGAAGGTTGCCTTCGCCGAGGACGCGCGACGGATGGCACACAGCCTCGGCGACGAGCTGGCCGAGGCCTCCGCGCTGATAGCGATCGCCGCCTACCGCTGGCTCGAAGGGCGTGGCCGGGACGGTATCGCCCGCACGCGGGAGGCCCTCGACCTCGTGCGCGGGAGGGACGACTCGATGGAGGCGTTCGTCGTCGCGCGGCTGTCGCGGATCCGTGCCCTCGCGGACGACCTGGAACCGGACGACCCGCTCCTGGCCCGCGGAGCCGAGCTGGCCGCGCGCTCAGGCAACCTGGCCGCGCTCAGCATGCTCCGCGGCACGCAGATGCTGCTCGAGACCGATCCCGATGCATTCGACCGTTGGTTCACCGAGGGGCTCGACGCTGCCCGACGTGGTGGGGCGACTGAGAGCGAAGGCAACATCCAGATCAACCGCGGCTACATCTCGCTCTGGAACGGGCGCTTCACCGACTCGCTCGAGGCATTGAGTCGCGGAACGGCCATCTTCGAGCAGCTCGCGCCCGCGGACGAGTACGGCCATGCCGGGCTGGCCTGGCTGGCCGCCCTGATGGGCGACTACGACGAGGCGCTGACGCTGGCCACCCGCCTGCGGTCCACCCCTCGACCGCCGGACCGGGTCGTCGCGCTGAGCGCCCTGGCCGAGGTCCATCTGCGCCGCGGGCTGGCCGGGACGGCAGCAGTCGTCGACGAGCTGTGGGATGTCGCCGGGCGCATGGGCGAGGCCCAGCGCTCGGTCCCCGCCGCGGCGGCTCGGGCCCGGCACCTGCTCGTCTCCGAAGGCCTCGATGTCGCCCTGCCCGTCTTCTGGGAGGTGATCGGGAGCACCTTGACCAAGAACATGCGGGGCAGCCACTGGCCGTTCTCCCCCGACCTGGCAGCCGCGCTGGCGGCCGAGGGACGCGTAGCGGCGCTGGCGCAGTGGACCGCCGAGGTCGAGCGGGTCACTCTCATCGACCTCAATCCGCACAACCTGGCCGCCCGCGCGCTCGTACGCGGCAATCTGCTGCTCGTGTCGGGCAGCCCGCACGAGGCCGTCGAGGCGCTCGAGGAGGCGGAGCGGCGATATGCAGCGCTGCCCGCGCCCGCCCGGCGCGCCGAGGCCCTGCTCGGCAACACGACGATTCGGGCCCGGCTGGGTGACCTGCCGGGCGCGACGGCCGCCATCGACGAGGCTGAGGCGGTGGCCCTCCGGCTCGACGCGCGGCCCCTGCTCGAGCAGGCCCGGATCGTACGAGCAGCCGCGATCTCACGCCCTGTGCTGGCGACACTGCTGTTCACCGACATCGTCGGAGCCACCGAGAGCGCCGTCTCCCTCGGCGACCGGGCGTGGCGGGACCATCTCGAACGACACCATGGCATCGTCCGCCGCGAGCTGGCGCGGGCCGGCGGCCGCGAGATCGACACCGCTGGCGACGGCTTCCTCGCAGCCTTCGACTCCCCCGCGGCCGGCGTGCGCTGCGCGATCTCGGTCCAGCGCGCCTTGCTGGACGCCGGGATCCCGATCCGCGCGGGCCTGCACACCGGTGAGTGCCAGGAGTCCGGTGGCAAGCTCACCGGGCTCACCGTGCACATCGCCGCCCGGGTAAGCCAGCGGGCCGGGGCCGGCGAGGTTCTGGTGTCCAGCACGGTCAAGGAGCTGGTCACCGGGTCGGGCTTGGACTTCGTCGAGCGCGGGACGCACGAGCTCAAGGGCGTCCCCGGGCACTGGCGGCTGTTCGCCGTCGCCTAGCTTGCTTCGACCAGGACGGTCGAGCTCGCACCATGCTCTCGATGTCGACCACCGATGTCGTCACAAGGAGATGCGCCCGAACCAGGCCCGGGAGTGCGATCGCACCAGATCGCCAGATCGCCTCCGTCCGTTGCCGAGTGTTTGACAAGCGCAAGTCTTGGAAATGGTCTCCCAAGCACGACTGCGTGCAAGCAGACCGTCGGGGAGCAGGGAGAGTGGCGTTGAAGCGCGCATCGAACCGGGCAAGGGTGCTGGCTCTGACGGCAGCGCTGGTTGCTGCATCGTCGGGAGCGACGGTGCTGTCCACGACCCTGGCTGGGGCCTCGTCGAGCCTGCCGCTGACCGTGGGCCAGACCTATCAGGCCAATGGCCGGGCTGCTGCGCTCCTCCCGGTGGGCAACACCATCTACCTCGCTGGCTCGTTCACGTCGCTGCGCCCGTACGGGGCGGCTCGGGGTACCGGTGAGGTCGCCCGTAACCACCTCGCGGCCGTGGATCGCGCGACGGGGCAGCTCCTCCCGTGGAACCCGGGCGCGAACAAGGAGGCGTACGCGCTCGCCGCGTCGCCGGACGGGTCGACGATCTACGTCGGCGGCCTGTTCAGCCAGGTTTCTGGCCAGTCACGCCTCAAGGTCGCCGCCTTCTCCTCGGCGACCGGCGTGCTGACCAAGTGGGCTCCCTCGGCGAACAACAAGGTCTTTGCCATCGCCGTCACCGGCAGTCGCGTCTACCTCGGCAGCACCTTCACCACGATCAACGGCGTGGCCAGGGCGAATGCGGCGTCCGTCGACACCAACGGCAGCCTCGACGCCGCCTGGCACCCGTCTCTGAGCGCGCCGGTCCGGGCTCTCCTGGCGTCCGCGTCCGGGGCCAGCATCTATGCGGGTGGGGACTTCGTCTCGGTCAACGGCGACACCAAGCAGAAGCACCTCGTGAGCCTGTCCGCGTCCACCGCCCTGGTCCAGTCACGGCTGTTCCACCCGGGTTACCCCGTCTACGACCTGACGGCCGACGCGACCACGATGTACATGGCCGGCAACGGCTCCGGGGGCAATGCCGCCTCAGCGAGCCTTGCCACCGGCGCCAAGGGCTGGTCGGTGCAGACCGACGGAGGCATCCAGGCCATATCCGTACTCAACGGCTCGGTGTACATCGGAGGGCACTTCGACAACGTCTGCCCCACCGGCGTAGCACCCGGCGGGATCACCGGATACCACTGCACTGGCAGCCAGCTGACCCGGCACAAGATCCTCGCCGTGGACGCAAGCACGGGCAGCCTCGACCCTTGGGCACCAGGCGCCAACAGCCCCCTTGGGGTCTTCGCCCTCACGACCTCCGGAGGCGGCCTCCAGGTCGGCGGCGACTTCACCAAGCTCGGCAAGCCCGATGCCCTCGGCCAAGCCACCCAGGCTCAGCAGGGCTACGGCCAGTTCGCCTGACCAGACAGAGAGACCAGTGACAGGCCCCCGGGGGCTAGGTGCCCGGGGCGCGTCTATGGCGGCACCTATGCTCCCGATGTCGACCACCGACGTCGCGGCGAGGAGATGAGCCCGAACCAGGCCCGGAAGTGTCAACGGACTGCCCAGTCTGGCCGGTCCGAGCGGTCGTGCCCGGATGTCTGCGCGACCAGCGCATGCGAGCCTGCGCCCCCTGACCCGGACAAGTCGGGAGTGCGATGGGACCAGCAGCACTGACGCTCGCCCGGGCGCAGCCCTACGGGCCGCAGGACAGCCACGTCGTCGAGCTCTGCGAGGGCACCGACGTTCCCCTCGAACTTGGGGACCTGGCTGAATCTCGTCGAGATCTTCTTCGGGATCATCACCCGCCAAGCCATCCGACGCGGCACCTTCACCAGCGTCAAGGACCTCATCGCCGCCATCGAGACCGTCATCGACGGCTGGAACGACCGCTGCGAACCCTTTGCCTGGACCAAAACCGCAGACGACATCATCACCAAGGCCCACCGCAAGACAACTTCAAACACGCGCCAGTAGTACGCTGATCGCCAAGGGGTTGATCGTTCGCGGGTTGTGATCTGACACTGGACCCGGACACGCGAAAGTGCCTGCCACGTAAGGGAAACTTGAGCTTGCGACAGACCAAGGGACCCGACGAGAGAGGCACTTCGCAGGTGAAGCATACGACGTGGGCTTCTGGGTTGTTATTCACGCCGACGGCACGGGGTGTGGTGGCCCACGCGCCGCCGAGCGGCGGTACAGACTGTGGTTGAGCGGGCCCAGACGCCGCCGACGTAGGCCCGACATCGAGACCCGGGTGGGAGCCGTCGACGTTCAACCACCACCACGCCTGGCGCGCGGACGGAGGCGACAATCTCGTAATGGCCCTGCGCAGCCCAACACCAAGGTTCACTGCTGAACACAATGCCGTGCCCCCGACTCAGGCAACAGTCGGGGGCACGAGCTAGCATAACGCTAGGAGGTGTAGATATCTCCGGTATCGGTCTCAGAGGTCCCGTTGGAGGAGAACTCCTTCCAGGTCTTGGTGCCCAGCGCGTCAGCGGCCGGGGTCTTGTACGTGAACACGTACGAGGTCTCGGTGTACGTAGCCGCCGCACCGTAGTGCCAGGCGATGTACGTGCTGGTCGTGCACGGGTTGGCCGGGTCCGAGGTCGGGAATCCGTTGCAGGTCCCGTCCTTGGCGTCGAACGTGCCGCCCTGGATGAAGATGTGGATGTTGCCGAAGAAGGTACCGTTCAGGCCCTCCCGAACCTTGTGCCCGTTGTCGGCGGTGCCAGAGTTGCAGGCACCCGGACTCTGACCAGCCGTGGTCGAGAAGTGGCCGTTGGCGAAGCGCTCCACGATGGCGTAGTTGCCAGCGGGGTCGGGCGTGGGCTGAGAAAAGATCCGGTTGTACAGATCCACGGCCCACTTGTTGCCGCAGGTGCCACCGTCCGAGGACGAAGAACTGTAGGGGGCGCTCTGCGGCACCGTGGTCGCGGCGTTGGCCACCCCTGACATGAGCATCCCGAGTGCAGCCGTTCCGCTAAGGACGGCGGTGATCAATGTCTTGCGCATAGCCCAACTCCCTTAGATAGGCGATACCCATGACACTACACCCCATTTGAATAGGCCACCCAGGGTCGGGAAATATACGACGATCTCACTTGCTTTCGGGACTTTCGCCTCTACCGCTAAATATGTCCGGCCGCGTAGGAAGCCCAAAAACAGTCGTGGTGTTTTCCGCCCGGCATGGTAGCCAGCGCATGACACTGCGTGACTGTTTGCCACTGACTGTAGTGCCCCGAAGTCGGCACCAGACATCCGGGCGTACCAATACCTCACGAAATCGACACGAGCACGGCGCTCTAGACTGATCTCCGTGCAGGCTGGTTCAGACGACTGTGGCTCTCGCATGCCTTCATCGGAGACGGGTGGTACGTCCGCCGACTCGTCAGGCACCCTGTGCGGGTCCAGATGGTCCGCCGACCCGAGCGCGCCCGTGCTCTGCGGTGGGAGGCGTTGATCGTGGACCTAGTCGCCGCGCTGATGGCTCTAACGGGCCTGGTTGTCCTGATCGCCTGAGCCGACGCCCCCTATCAGGCACATCAGGTGCGGTCTACGCCTTGCCGTGCTCGGGTTGCTCACTGGCTCGGGGGTCCAGCTACCCCGCGAGAGCAGCCCCCTGGTCGGGGGACGATGCCGAGGCGTTGCGCTTGAATTCTCAGGGTATGCTCAGACAAGTCAGTCGAGGCAAGGCCGTCGATACCGGCCGCCACGCCCTCGCGATGGGCCCGGAAGTGGGTGGCCCTCATGGCCGGTCTACGAAGCGGCGCTATCTCTCCTTTGTTCACAGCTCTGGCTAATCGTGATTGACAGCGCAACTGCGCGCTGGAGGCGCACGCACCGATCCGACGGCATCACTGGTCGCCTACGGCCGTCGGGGAGCGAATGGCGAAGCCCGAACGCCTTGCTCAAACAGAATGGAGATCTCCTCGTGAGAAAGTTACTATTGAGCGTCGGTCTGGCAGCGTTCGCCGGGCTCGCACTGATCGCCGGCACCAGCGGGGCTTTTGCGGACTCGTCGGCGAACTGGCAGTTGATCAGCGGGACGACGAAGGCAGCAACTCCCAACCTGGCAGGGTTCAACTTCACCGTCCAGGACAAGACGCGCCTGTTGTTCAACGGCAAAGACGCCGCCCTACTCGGCCCCGACTACGGCAAGACGATGACCGCCACGTTCACGGTAGCGAACGTCACCGGAGCCTTCACCTACGGCGGAGAGCCTTCCTGCGGCGGAACGACGGGCAACGTCCGGCTCTACTTCGAGAGCATCCCACCCGGCGCCAAGTTCGCCTACACCAACTACTGGTGGTCGGACACGGCGAGCGCAGTCCTGGCAAACGACACCCTGACAGTGAGTGCCCCCATCGATGCGGCTAAGCAGTGGGGTGACTGGAACGGCCAGACGACCACCGGCAATCCCGGCGTCGACCCCGCGTTTATTTCTGCGGCTAACAACATCACGGCTGTCGGCCTCTCGTTCGGCGGCGGCTGCTTCTTCGAGAACGGTGTCGGCACCACGGACGGTTCCGGCAACTTCACGCTGAACAGCTTCACCGTTTCCTAGGCACTCGGGAGGCTGCGCAGCATGAGCAGCGCAGCCTCCCGACAGGCGGCGCTGCCGAATCCGATACCTCCAACCAGGTTCTCGCGTGTGCCCGGCGACGCCGTGCAATTGCAACGTGTACGGCGCGACCCTTGGCACCTACACCTACACCGGCACGGCTACCCAGAGCGCATGGGCGGTCCATGTGGCGGCTAACCCGACGCGGACGGTGGCGTACGACTTCCTCGTCCTCGAACCGAGCACCACCGGGGTTTATCACGTCGACCGGCTGAGCCTGGGCACCGGGTTCATGTTCACGTATGAGGTGTTTTCGAGTTAGCGATAGAGATCCGGCTGGGATTAGACAACATCGTCGGGTCCTGGGGCTGGTCGATCTTGGCGGGTGCGGCGATGGAAGGCAAGTCGTCGTTGACGGGCGTTCTCGAGGCCGGCTTCGCGAGC
>JANMWN010000236.1:0-2235 GCA_031394045.1 Sporichthyaceae bacterium | reverse complement strand
TACGAGTACTTCTTCAGCAAGACCCCTTTCCTCGAGAAGGACGACCTGCCAGCCGTCGCCTCGGCCCTGGCCGCCGGCATGGCCGCGCTGCTCTTCCTGGTCGGGACGACGTCCGGGGGTGCCGACTGGGCGGCCAAGACGATGCCGGCCCTGCTGTTCTGGGAACCGCGCCGGAGGCGTGTCCTGCTGACCAAGCTCGGCGTCGTGATGGCGCTCGCCGCAGTCGTCGCGACGCTCACCCAGCTGCTCTGGACGGCGATGGCGCTGGGCATCACCTCGATGCGCGGCCTCAGCGACGGCAAGCCACCCGACTTCTGGAGCCAGCTGCTCTGGCTCGACCTGCGCGGGGGGTTGCTCGTGGTCCTGGCCGGAGCGGGCGGGTACGCCCTGGCCTCGATCATCAGGAACACCGGCGCCGCCCTGGGGATCGCGTTCGTCTACCTCGTCGTGCTGGAGAACCTGGTGCGTGGCTTCATGCCTGCGCTGCGGCCGTACCTGCTCGGCGTGAACGTCGGCGGCCTGCTGAGCACCGGCGGCATCGATGTCTATTCCGGTGAGCACTTCGTCCCGGGCGACCCCAACCCGCAGCAGCTGATCATCCACCTCAGCAACCTGCGTGCGGGCCTGACCCTGACGGCTGCGGTCGCCGCCTTCGTCCTGCTCGCGACCTGGCTGTTCCGGCGGCGCGACCTGACCTGAGGGTCGGTCAGCTCAGGTCAGATCAGAGGTACGGGCCGTTGCTGGGGCGGTCGAGGCGCGGGTCCTCGCCGTCGGGCCGGGAGTCGCCCTGGCCGGGGGGCAGCGCGCGTCGGCGCATCTCCTCGAACTGCGCCCGCGCGGCCATCTGCTGGGCGAACAGCGCCGTCTGGATGCCGTGGAAGAGCCCCTCGAGCCAGCCGACGAGCTGGGCCTGGGCGATCCGCAGCTCGGCCTCGCTCGGGACCGAGTCGTCGCCGAACGGGAGCGAGATCCGCTCGAGCTCGTCGACCAGCTCGGGGGCCAGGCCCGCCTCGAGCTCCTTGATCGAGCGCTCGTGGATCGCCCGGAGGCGTACCCGGCCGGCCTCGTCGAGCGGCGCGGAGCGCACCTCCTCGAGCAGCTGCTTGATCATGCTGCCGATCCGCATCACCTTGCCCGGCTGCTCGACCAGCGAGGTCAACGCGGTGTCCGGCTCGCCCATCGCCATCGCCACCGGCTGCCCGTCCGGCCCGACGACGACGACCTGCTGCTGCTCCGCGCTGGGATCTGTCATCCCCCCATCCAACCCTCAGCCGGCGATGCTGTCTCCCGCGGGGGCACCGGGGCCAGCCGGGGCAAGGATCAGGCACGCCTGGAGCGCGAGGATCAGCACCAGCGCCGTCCACCGCCCAGCGCTGAGCCGCACCCCGGTCTGGACCCGTTCGATCAGCAGCAGCCCGATCTGGAGCAGGACGACCCAGCCGAACGGCACCGTCGCCAGTTCCGCGTAGCGCAGGCTCGACCCGTACACCCAGAACAGCAGACCGAACGCGGTGATCCCGGCGATGAACACCAGTAGGGACCGGTCGGCCAGCCAGGCCCTGGCCAGCAGGGCGCCGACGATGTCGAGCACCGCGAGCGCGAGCATGGCCGGCGTGGCGACGACCGGGAAGGGGCATCGCTGCGGGATCGGGATAGTCGGGACAGTTGGGACATCGAGGCCGGCGAGAGTTCTGAGCATGCGCTGCAGAGGTGACGTCGATCCGTGCTGATGCCGCGCCACGGACCTGAACCACTGCAAAGGTGTTTGTCTGGACGAAAGGTCAGCGGCAGGCTCGACCCGTGACCTCCTCGACCGGTACCACCGACCTGCCCGCCGGCCTGACCCATCGCCGCCCGACCCTGGCCGACGCCGAGGCCATCCTCGCGCTGACCATGGACCCGGCGATCCTGGCGTGGCTGCTCGGCCGCGCCCGCGAGTACGTGGACCTGGTGGCCGGCGAATGGGGTCGCCCGGTCACGATGTCGGCGGGGTCGTTCCGGCACGACCAGATGTACGGCGAGATCCAGCGGTCGGCGGGGCTCGAGGTGGTCCGCAGCTTCTGGCAGATGCGGCTGGTGCTCGACGAGCTGCAAGCCACGCCGCCGCCGCTCCCTCCGGGCGTGACGATCCGGCTGCTCGACGCCGCGGACGAGGCCGAGCTCCGGCTGGCGAAGCGGCTGCACGACGAGTCGTTCGCCGACCACTGGCACTTCACGCCGATGTCCTTCGAGCAG
>JANMWN010000174.1:0-25496 GCA_031394045.1 Sporichthyaceae bacterium | reverse complement strand
ACCAGCTCACGACGATCCGCGACCCGTGGGCTCGGCTGACCCGGCTGATCGAGCTCTCGGCGGCGACCGGCGTTGCCGATCCCGGTTGGGTGCTCTGGTTCGAGGTCTGGTCCAACGCTGCAACGGACGCCGACGTCGCCCACGTGCACGACGAGCTGGACCGCCGCGCCAAGGCGATCCTGCTTGACGTGATCGCGTACGGACGTGACCAGGGCGCGTTCCAGACGGACGACCCGGAGCGGGTGGCCCTCGTGCTCGCCGCCCTGATCGACGGTCTGTCGATCCAGCTGACCCTCGGCTCGGGAGGCCTGACCAGGAAGCACCTGCTAGAGGTGACGTTGGCGGCGGCCAGAACCCAGCTCGGCGGACAGGCAGACCCGGGCGCCAGGTAGCGTCGTTCCTGGGAGTTCGCTAGCGTCCGCGTGGGCGTTCAGGTACGGGCTTTCTCACTCGTGCCGCACCATCCGAAGTCGTCAAGGAGTGATCTCTGTGCCTGCAGGCAGCAAGCCGAACATCCTGATCATCTGGGGAGACGACATCGGCATCACCAACCTCAGCTGCTACAGCGAAGGGATCATGGGCTACCGGACGCCGAACATCGACCGGATCGCCGCGGAGGGCGTCCGCTTCACGGACTACTACGGCGAGCAGAGCTGTACGGCCGGCCGGGCCGCCTTCATCTGCGGCCAGAACCCGATCCGGACCGGGCTGACGAAGGTCGGCATGCCGGGGGCGAACCTCGGCCTGCAGGAGACGGACCCGACGATCGCCACCGCGTTGAAGGCCCTCGGGTACGCGACCGGGCAGTTCGGCAAGAACCACCTCGGTGACCGCGACGAGTTCCTGCCGACCAACCACGGCTTCGACGAGTTCTTCGGGAACCTCTACCACCTGAACGCGGAGGAGGAGCCCGAGGGCGTCGACTACCCGAGCGAAGAGGAGTTCCCTGACTTCCGGGCCCGGTTCGGGCCGCGCGGGGTCCTGCACACCTGGGCGGACGGGCGGATCGAGGACACCGGGCCGCTGACCAGGGAGCGGATGGAGACCATCGACGACGAGGTGCTGGTCGAGACGCTCCGGTTCATGTCGGACGCCAAGGACGCGGACACGCCCTTCTTCGTGTGGTTCAACGCGACGCACATGCACTTCCGTACGCACGTCAAGGAGTCGAGCCGAGGACAGGCCGGCCGGTGGCAGTCCGAGTACCACGACGTCATGATCGACCACGACAAGGTGGTCGGCACGCTGCTGGCGGCCGTGGACGACATGGGCCTCGCGGACGACACGATCGTCATGTACAGCACGGACAACGGGCCGCACATGAACACCTGGCCCGATGCCGGCATGACGCCCTTCCGCAGCGAGAAGAACAGCAACTGGGAGGGCGCCTACCGGGTGCCTGCCATGGTCCGCTGGCCGGGGCAGTTCCCCGCAGGCGTGGTGCTCAACGGGATCGTGTCGCACAACGACTGGTTCGTGACCCTGCTCGCAGCCGCGGGCGACACCGACGTCGCCGAGCGATTGCGGGAGGGCTGCACGCTCAACGACCGGCCATACCGCGTCCACCTGGACGGCAACAACCAGCTCGCCTACCTCCGTGGCGAGAGCCCGACCAGTGCGCGCCAGACCTTCTTCTACGTCTCCGACGACGGTGACCTGACGGCCATGCGTTACGACAACTGGAAGTTCGTCTTCCTCGAGCAGCGCGCGACGGGGACGCTCCAGATCTGGGCCGAGCCGTACACCGAGCTACGGGTGCCCAAGCTGTTCAACCTGCGGACCGACCCGTACGAGCGTGCGGATATCACGTCGAACACCTACTACGACTGGGTGCTCGACCGCGCCTGGATCTTCATCCCCGCGCAGACCTTCGTGGCTCGGATGGCGCAGACACTGGTCGAGTTCCCGGTCTCGCAGAAGCCCGGGACCTTCTCGATCGGGCAGATCATGGAGAAGCTGAAGGCGGGCATCACGAGCGCCTGACCGAGGGGCAGACCAAAGCCGTCAGCCGATGCCGTCCTGTCCGTGCTGTCCGTGCTGTCCGTGCTGTCCGTGCGGCCGCGGTGCCCTAAGTACGCCTTGGCTTCGTGTCCGGGTCACCAAGCGCCCCAACGCTCGCTGACCCGGACACGAGACCCTGTGGTCCCGACACGTCGGCCATGACGGACAATCCTGCGCATGACGTCGTCGCTGGTAGCACGACGAGTCCTCGTCGGGCTCGCGGTTGCCGGTCTTCTCGCCCTGGGTACGGGGGCTGTCGCCTTCGCGAGGGCTCATTCACCGCTCGTCGGCTAGCGACCCCCCTGAGCCCCTGAGAGCCCGCGAACCGGCTGTACGGATCTGCGTCCGGGTCAGCGGGCGCCCCCACGCTCCCGGACCCGGACACGAGAGGGTGGCGAGGCCCTTGCCAGGCTTAGCGACGAAGCCCGACAATGCAGGACCGCCGCCGACAATGCAGCACCGTCCGATAGAGGAGCCCCCGTGCCCGCAGTCGTGCCCGACGCTGAGGTCTCCCGCGACGACGTGGTCTGGGCGTTCAGCGCGGACATGAAGCCGGTGGTCACCGTGGCACCCGGCGCCGTCATCCGGCTCGAGACGAACGACTGCTTCCACGGCCAGGTCACGGGCGAGGACATCACGGCCGACATGCTCGACATGGAGCGGGTCAACGCCGCGACGGGCCCGATCGCGGTCGAGGGCGCGGAGCCGGGCGACTCGCTCCTGGTCCAGCTCATCGAGGTCAACCCCGGTCGCCAGGGAGCCGGGATGATCATCCCCGGCTGGGGCCAGCTCATCGACCAGGTCAAGGCCCCGGTCACCCGGATCTTCCGCGTCGAGAACGGCATCGTCCACATGAACGACCGGGTTCGCTTCCCGGTACGCCCGATGGTGGGCGTCATCGGCGTGGCGCCGGAGAGCGGTGAGGCGAACAACTTCCTCGCCGGTCCTCACGGCGGCAACCTCGACAACTCCCTGCACGGCCCCGGCGCGACCGTGATGCTCCCCGTACGCCAGCCTGGCGCGATGCTCGCGATCGGCGACATGCACGCGTCGATGGGGGATGGCGAGGTCTCCGGAACCGGGGTCGAGATCGACGGTGACGTCCTCATCAGGGTCGACCTCATCAAGGGCAAGCAGACCCGCTGGCCGGTCACCGAGCTCGCGGACTCGTGGGTCACCCACGGCGTCACCGACGACTCGCTGGACGAAGCGATCCGGCTCGCGTGCGAGGAGGCGGCCCGCCTGCTCGTCGACCAGTGGGGCTGGACGATCGAGGACGCGTTCATCTTCCTGTCGGTCGCCTGCGACGTCGGCATCGCGCAGTCGTGCCACCCGTGCCCTGGGAGCGTCATCGCACGCGTACGCGTCCCCAAGCTCGAGGCCTGCCCTGCCCCGTTCCGCCTCGGCTGATCCGCGCCGGGGTACGCACGGCCGACCGACCGCCGGCGCCGGAGCGAGGCGTCAGCCCCGCAGCCCTGTCCAGGACCATCGTGGCAGCGCGAGCCCGTCGGATACGTCGTCGGCCGAGTCGTTGTACGCGGCCGTCGACGTCGTGGTCGCCCACGCGAAGTAGTCGTGCAGCTCGCGAACCGGTGACTCCTCGGCCGCCAGCCCGATGTCCTCGAGCGCCTGGTCGAGGCTCGTGACAGCACGAGCGTCCATCTCGTTGCCGTAGCGAGGACCGCAGGGCGATCAACGTCTAGTTCCAAGGTCCCGGCTGTCCACGGCATGGGACGTTCGGCACTGGTGCAACAACTCAGTCCCTCCCAGGATGAAGAGGACACCCGAGTTGGAACACCCAGCCATCCGGTCTCCGTGGTCCAACTAGGAGAGGGAGACCGTCATGACCGTCCAGCGACACACCCACCCCGCGCTCCACACCGAGTTCGCCAGCATGCCCGGCCACATGATCACCGCGACAGCCGCAAAGGCGTTGGCAGCACTGCGTATCGGTGCTGGTTTCATCTTCCTGTGGGCCTTTCTCGACAAGACCTTCGGTCTTCACTACGCCACCCCGTCGGCCAAGGCCTGGATCCACGGAGGTTCGCCGACGAAGGGATTCCTCGCGTCCGTCGACGTCGGTCCGTTCCAGTCGATGTTCCACTCGATGGCCGGTACCTGGTGGGCGAACTCGCTGTTCATGATCGCCCTGCTCGGTATCGGCGTCGCTCTCACCGCCGGTGTCGCCATGCGGATCGCCGCCAGCTCAGGTGTCCTGCTCGTCGCATTCATGTGGCTGGCCACCTTCCCGCTGGCGCAGTTCACTTCGACCGGTGCCCCCACCGGCTCGAACAACCCGATCGTCGACGACCACGTCCTCGAGGGTCTGGTGCTGATCGTGCTGGCCCTGACCTACGCGGGCACGACGTGGGGCCTTGGTCGCCGCTGGGCACGCATCCCCTTCGTCACCAAGCACCGTTGGGCTTTGTGAACAACCGGTCAACGGTCAGCGGTTCGCGACAGCAGGTTGAGCTCTTCTGCCACGCGAATCGCTGACCGGCGGCTGTTCACGCCGAGCTTGGCGTAGATCTTCTGGGTGTGCGTCCGGACGGTGCTCAGCGAGACGAACAGCTCGCGGGCGATGTCCGGACCGTCCAGGTCAGTTCCCAGCAGCCGGAGCACATCGAGCTCGCGTTCGCTCAGCGGCTCGATCAGACCCTGCTGGGCGGCCTTGCCGGCTTGGCGTTGCTCGGGCGCCAGGTCCGCCGCCTGGAGGCGGCGGACATAGTCGCGGGCGGTTCCCTGCTTCGCGAACCCCTTGAGCAGCGCGGCCATCGGCGCTCCCTCGTCCGCGAAGACCCGGGCGTACCCCTCCGGCTCGGCCAGCGTCAGCGCGCGCTCTAGCGTCGCGAACGCGGAAGCGCTATCCCCTGCTGACTGGTGGGACAGCGACAGGAGAACCAGGATCTCGATGAGGCTCCCGGCCCTGGCCCCCTCCTGCGCCGCCGACCCGAGGCGCTCCAGGAACCGTGTCACCTCGGGGATCGCCGTGGGCCTCGAGCCTGCTTCCGCGCTACCTGCCAGGAGCACCCGGGCGAGGGTGATGTGCTCGTACTCGCGCAGATAGCTCAGCTCGTCCTCGACGGACAGCCTCTGCTCGCGGGCCCAGCCAAGCGCCTCGCCCAGCTGCCCACGAGCGACCTGGACGCGTGCCTTCATCGCCGGGATCGGTCGTACGCTGGGGAAGAAGTCACTCACGTACACGCGCTCGGCCTCGTCGAGCAGGTGGAGCGCGCCGTCCAGATCACCGTCGGCCGCTCGGTTCCGATCGGCCGCCACCCGGGAGCGATAGCGGTTCTGCGGCAGCCCGTTGTGCTCGCCGACCTCCTGGCTCCGCACGAGCGCCTGCGTCGCGGCAGGGTGGTCGCCGCGTTCGAGCAGGAGGCCGCTCATCCCCACGTAGATGTCCGCCGTCCCACGCAGAACCGAATCGCCGAGTCCGTCGTTGCGAGCAAGAGCCAGCTCGTACGTGCGCATGGCCTCGCCGAGACGTCCCTGCGTGCGCCGGATGTCCGCCAGCGCGATCGCGCAGCCGAGGGTGTCGGCCGTGTGCCCGGCTTGGAGCAGGCCCTCCACGCACTCGCTGTACGAGCGATGCGCCGCCTCGAGGTCTCCGCCGGCCCAGTACGCGAGCCCGAGCAAGCCGGCGGCCCCAGCCCGGCTGAGATGGTCGTCGGCGGGTGACAGCTCGAAGGCCCGTCGGGCATGCGTGACGGTACTGAGACCGTCGCCGCGGGTCAGGCCCAGTGCAGCGCGATAGAGCTCGATCACCGCAGGGAGTCGGCGGAGCTCTTCGTCCTCCAGGATCTCGGCCGGAGTCGGGTCTGATCGCTCCGGGATCTCAGCGCCTGCGTCGAGCCCGCGCTCGGCGTCGACGAGCCGTTCGTCGACGCCCTCGATCTCGCCGACGGCCAGCATCGCCCCGGCGAACCCGACGGCGAGGACGGCCCGGCCGCGGACCACCTCGTCCGGAAGTTCTCGCAGCCAGCCAAGTACGGCGGACTCCTCCCTGGTCCTTCGCATGACCGGGATCGCCCGCTCGACCAGGTCCGCCGCTCGCTCGAAGTCGTGGGCGTCCAGCGCATGTCGGATCGCCTCTGCCGGTTCGCCGTTCGCGGCGTACCAGTCGCTGGCTCTGCGGTGCAGAACGGCGACGACGTCCGGCTGCTCGTCGAGCAGGTGCGCCCGCAGCACGTCCGCGAAGAGGTGGTGGTACCGGTACCAGTGCCGGCGGTCGTCGAGCGGGACGAGGAAGAGGTTGCTCCGCTCGAGCGCCGTCAGCGTGGCCCTGCCACCGTTCTGGCCGGTGACGGCGTCGCAGAGCGGGCCGGTCAGTCGCTCGAGGATGGAGGTCTGGAGCAGGAACTGCTGGACCGGCTCGGGCTGGCGGTGCAGCACCTCTTCAGCCAGGTAGTCGACGATGTAACGGTCGTCCCCGGCGAAGCCGGCGATGAATGCCGCGACGTCGTCCCGGCCCTGCATGGACAGCGCTGCCAGCTGCAGCGCGGCGATCCACCCTTCGGTGCGCTCCTCCAGTGCCGCGACGTCCTGTGCCGTCAGCGCCAGACCCATCCCCTCGTTGAGATATGCCGCGGCCTCCTCGGCAGTGAACCGCAGGTCGGCCGCCCGGATCTCGACGAGCTCGCCGCGGGCTCGCAGCCGAGGCAACGGCAGGGTCGGGTCGGTTCGGCTGGCGATCACCAGGTGGACCTGCGCCGGCAGGTTCTCCAGCAGGAAGGCCATGCCTTCGTGCACCTCGCGGGAGTCGATGACGTGGTAGTCGTCAAGCACCAGCACGACGTCGGTCGAGACCGCATGGAGGTCGTTGAGCAAGGTGGCGAGCACCGCGTCGATCGGCGCCTGGGGCGGCTGCAGGAGGGCCAGCGCACCCGCCCCAACCCCTGGCCCTGCCGTCCGGAGCGCGGTGACGAGGTAGCTCCAGAACACCGTGGGCTCGTTGTCACGCTGGTCGAGCGAGAGCCACGCCACGGCCCGTCCACCGGCGGCCGCGACAGCCAGCCACTCGGTCAGCAGCGTCGTCTTGCCGAATCCGGCCGGAGCAGACACGAGCGTGAGGGTCGACTCGGCGCCACGGCTGAGGCGCTCGCTGAGCCTCGTACGCGCCACCAGCCCGGTACGCGGCCTGGGTACGTGGAGCTTGGTCTTGAGCAGCGGGCCCGCCATCACCACCTCGTCTCAGAGGCCATCCTGTCAGGTCAGCGAACGCCTTTGACGGGCAAGATGGCAAAGGCTCCGACGATCGCGCAGACTCCCGCGACCGCGTACAGCACGCCGTAGCTTCCGCCGCCGAGCGACAGGATGGCCGGCGCGACCGCTGGAGCGAGAGCGAACGGAAGCGCGCCGGCGATGTTGAAGACGCCGAGGTCCTTGGCGATGTTGTCCTTGTCCGGCAGCACGTCTGCGACGAGCGCGAGGTCCACGGCCATGTACATGCCGAAGCCGAGCCCGCTGACGGCCATGCCGACGAGGAAGCCGGTCAGGCTGCTGGCCATGGCGACGACGAACATCGCCAGGCCGTAGATGATCGACGCGGCGAGGGCGAAGACCTTCCGCCGGCCCGTCCGGTCGGACAACCGGCCAGCGGCAAGGGAAACCAGGACGAGGACGACGGACTGGACCACGGTGCTGAGGAAGATCTGGTGCGGTACGTCTGCCTCGGCGCTGCCGATCCTGTCCAGCAGGTAGTAGGCCTGGTAGGTGATCAGGAAGGCGTACGCCAGGACGAACATGAAGCGGCTGGCGAAGGCCCACACAAAGTCCGGGCTCTTGCGCGGCGCGACGTAGAACGTGCTGAGCAGCTCGCGCACAGACCACGGCGGTGGGACCGAACCGACCAGCCGCCGATCGTTCAGCGAGAGCGCGAAGAGCAGGATGAAGACCCCACCAACCGCGCACGGAACCATGAACATCGCCAGCTGATGGCCGCTGAACAGCTGGACCAGGAAGGTGCCGATCACCGATGCGACGGGGAGGCATACGCCCAGGACACCCGAGACCCGACCGCGCTGAGCGGCCGGGACCTGGTCGGGCAGCACCGCCACCATCGCGGCGAGCAGCGCGTTGAACAGCAGCTGGGCGATGCACCAGCCGAGCAGCACGAACGGGATCCCGGGTGCCAGCGCCACGACGAGGATGCCGCACGAGCCCCCCACCACGCCGATGAGCATCCACGGCCGCCGCATTCCCCACGACGACGAGGTGCGGTCGCTCAGCCGGCCGAAGAACGGGTTGCCGAACATCGACACCAGGGCGCCGATCCCGGTGACCAGCGCCAGGCTCCTCGGCGCCTGGTCGATCCCCACCAGCGAGTTGACCTTCAACGCCAGGGTGACCAGGGCCGGCGCGAGGAACACCAGGCAGGTGCTCATGTACGCCAGCGCGTACAGGGAGACGAAACCCCCTCCTACCGGCCGTGCCGCGGGCGCCTCAGGGTCTACGGCGGTTGGGGTGCCACCTGCTGAGCCGGAGGGGTCGGTCATCTCGCTCGACGGTGTCACGAAGCGCCGAGCCTGTCGAGCGCGTCCGTCGAGCACGTCCTTGCTCAGGCGTCGCGTTGCTTGACGAGCACAGCGGCTCCCAGCAGGGCGGCGGCGACCCAGGCGAGGAGGACCAGCAGACCGCCCGAGGCCGACAGGCTGCCAGCGGCCGGGTGCGTGCTGATGATCGAGCCGCCGGCGTTGCTGGGCAGGTACGGCAGCAGGTGCAGCTGCCAGCTGCTCGGTAGCAGCAGGCCAAGGCCCGGCAGGACCATCAGCAGCCCGAACAGGGTGGCGACTCCGCCTGCGGTGCTCCGGAGCATGAAGCCGAGTGCGACAGCGAACACCCCGATCAGGGTGAGGTACTCGGCGACGCCGACAATTCCCTGGAGCGCCCCGGTGGCTGACAGCGTCGTCCCGTGCGTACCGAGGAGCTTCTGGCCTCCGAGGAACGCGGCGAACGTGGCGACCAGCATGAGCCCGAAGGTCACGCCGGCGTACACACCAGCCTTGGCCCACAGGACGGGCAGCCGTCGTGGCACCGCCCCGAAGGTCGCCCGGATCATGCCGGTGGCGTACTCGCCGGTGACCAGCAGGACGCCGAGCACGCCCACAGCGAGCTGCGCCAGGTTGTAGCCGACCAGGGTTCGGTCGACGGCGCTGAAGGTGAGCAGCTCCTCCGGGCGGAGCGTGGACCAGTACCCGTTGGTGACCGCGCCGATGATCCAGCCGGCACCGACCATCGTGGCGACGGCCGCGACGAGGGTCAGCGTCGTCGAGCGCAGCGAGCGCATCTTGAGCCATTCGCTGCGAAACACCCGGACCGAGGTGACGGGCTGGACAGTGACGGTGCTCATGACGCTCTCCTGAGGGTTTGGCTGGTCGGGGTCGTGGCGTGGTACTCCACCTCGTCGCGGGTCATCTCCATGAACGCCTCTTCGAGGGACGCGGTCCTGGGAGCGAGCTCGTGCAGGCTGATGCCGAGGTCGCGGGCCCGGTCGCCGATCTGTGCGGCCGTGAGGCCGGTGACCTCCAGGGCGTCGTGATCTCGACGGGACACGGTGACGTCGGTGCCTGCCAGGTCATCGGCCAGGGCCGCCGCATCCGGGGAGCGGACGAGGACTGCGCTGCTCGACGCCTGGGCGATCAGCTCGGACATCGGCATGTCGGCCATCAGCCGGCCCCGGCCCACGACGATGACGTGCTCGGCTGTCAGGGCCATCTCGCTCATCAGGTGGCTGGAGACGAAGACGGTGTGCCCGTCCGCGGCCAGGCCCTTGAGCAGGTCCCTGATCCAGCGGATGCCCTCCGGGTCCAGACCGTTGACCGGCTCGTCGAGGATGAGCGTGTCTGGATCGGCGAGCAGCGCGGACGCGATGCCGAGCCGTTGTCCCATCCCGAGGGAGAAGCCACCGGCCCGCTGGTGGGCGACGTCCTGAAGACCGACCATGTCGATGACCTCCAGCACCCGAGCCTTGGCGATGCCGTGGGTAGCCGCGAGGGCGAGCAGGTGGTGGTACGCGGACCGGGAGGTGTGTACCGCCCGGGCCTCGAGCAATGCACCGACGACCTGAAGGGGCTTGGCGTGCTGGCGGTACGGCTTTCCGCCAACCGTGACGGTCCCACTGGTGGGTGCGTCGAGGCCGAGGATCATCCGCATCGTTGTCGACTTGCCGGCGCCGTTGGGCCCCAGGAACCCGGTCACAATGCCTGGGCGGATCGTGAACGTCAGGTCGTCGACGGCCGTCTTGTCGCCGTACTCCTTGGTCAGGTTCTTCGCTTCGATCATGGTGATCTCTCGTCCTGAGTGTCGTGGTTCGTCAGGCGCTGACGGCGCTGAAGAAGGGCTGGGTGCCGGCCGGGGTCGGGCCGCTGGTGATGGGGGAGGGCTTGAAACCCTTGAACGCCATCCAGATGCCGAGCGAGAGCTCCCACAGCGCGATCGGGAGAGTGGCGACGGCCGACCACGCGGACAGCTGAGGGATGACCCCGAAGAACGCAGCGACAGTGGAGCTGATCAGGAAGGGGGCGCCGATGAGTCCCATCAGGGGGATGGCACGCGGCACGAGGCCGGACCGGTACATCAGGGTGCCTAGCAGGATCGCGCTCATGCACGGCATCAGGGTCTGTCCGAGCAGGAGCGTCCCGTTGTAGATCGAGATGAGCGACGCGCCGGTGGTGACGAGCGCGGCTGGGTCCCCGCCCGATGCTCCGAGGCCCTGCCGCAGGTGTACCAGGGAGAGCAGGCTGAGGACGCCGGTGAAGATCATGGCGGCCTCGACGGTACGAACGGCGACGAAGCCGAGCGCCATGCCGTGGTTCTGCCGCTTGACCACCGGGTACAGCGTGATCGCGGTGCCGATGCCGGCCAGCGCGACGATCACCTCGAGGAAGGCGCCCCAGAGCACGCTGGTGCTGCTGCCCGCGCTTGTGACCCAGTTCTGATCGGTCTTGACGTTGCCGTACAACGCCAGCGTCGGGATCGAGATGAACGTGATCAGGTAGAAGATGCCCGCGACCAACGAGGTCTTCCTCGTCGAGTCCATGGGGACCTTGTTCGTCCGTGGGCTGATGCCGTTGTTCGCCATGTCCGTGCTCCTTCGATGTTGGGTGGGCTAGCGGGGATCGTTGACTTGGGTGACTGAGACCAGAGGCAGGCCCAGGTCGCGCAGCTTCAGCAGCACGCCGTACAGCGCGGCCTGGTCGAGCAGGGGGCCGTGGATGACGGTCGTGCCGTCCGACTCGCGGGTCAGGCTGAGTCCGTCGAACCAGGCGGCCCAACGACGGTCGAGATGCCCCTTGGTGCGGATCTCGTACCGTCCGGGCTCCGGGTGCTGGCCGGTCGTCGTGTCGCTCATCGGGTTCCCCTTGCTGGTCTCGCGGGGCTGCTTCTGCCTGCTTCGCCCGAAAAGTACGAGGGGAGGTGATGAGCGGACATCGTCAGGAGTGCTGATTCAGGTGATGACCGGGGCGCCGCTGTCGACCGGCTGGCGTCGCGCCAGGATGACGCCGACGGCGGCGAGTGCGCCGCCGACGACGGCCAGCGGCGAGGGTCGCTCCCCCAGCCACCCCCAGGCCAGGATCAACGCCACCATCGGGACCAGGTACAGAGCCGAGGTGCTGCGGGCGATCGTCTTACGCGAGACCGCGAGCGACCGGTGGCCATCGCGGCGCCGACCCACACGGACCACCCGGTGGCGGACAGCGCGCCGACCGTCTCGGTGAGCGGCTTGACCACGACGTGGTCGAGCCCTTGGCACAGGGCCGCAGCGAGCACGAACAGGCCGGCCGAGCTCGCCCCGAGTCCGAGCGAGGCACCCACGAGCACCGTGCCGACGAACGCCACGACCACGCCGGTCCACCGGCTGCGCATCGACTCCCCGAGCAGGAGCGCGGCCGCCACGACGCTGAACAGCGGTGCCGTCGCGATCAGGATGCTTGCCGTACCGGCCGCGACCGTGAGCTCACCGGTCATGAGCAGGCCCTGGTAGAGGGTCTGCCCGAGCAGGCCGGCGAGCACGACGCGGGGCCACGCCGCGCGGGGAGGGATCTTGATCCGTACGAAGACGGCGAGCACCGCGAACGTGAGAGGCGAACAGCAGCCTGAGCAGACCCAGCGCCCAGGGGGAGTAGCCCGCAAGGCCCACCCGGATTGCGGGGAACGCGCAGGCCTAGGCGATGACGGTCGCGCACAGCGCGAGGTGGCCCTGGGAGGGCCCCCGCCGGGTGCTGCCAGCCGTGGTCACCCGCTCATCGTGTCCACGCGGAATGAGTAGTACAACTGTCGAACTGGTAACTCATCTGTTAGAGGCCGGTTCAGCTTCGCCGAGCACGTCGTTGCGAACCCGCGCACCCCGACGCGATGGTCCCAGCGGATCCTCCGTCGCCCGTGGGCACGGACCTTCGAGGGCTGCTCCTGCGAACGAGACTTGACGAGCCTGATCGAATCGGCGGGCTTCCGAAGCGTCGACATCAACCCGTACCGGATCCACTCGCCGTTCGTCCCGTTCAACACCCAGATCGCAGGTACGGCCATCGCCTGACGGGTTGCGAGCTACGAGGCGCGCCCCAGCGTCGCGTCGAGTGCTCGCAGGTGTGCATCGGTGAGAGCGTGCCGCTCGGCCTCGTCCCTGGCGACGCGGGCCTCGTCGGCGCGGCCGAGACGGACGAGCAGCTCGGCTCGGGACGCGTGCCACCAGGGGTAGTCGCTCAGCCCGGTGATCGCGTCGATCGCGACCAGGCCCGCGTCGGCGCCGTCCCGCTCCGCGATCGCGGAGGCCCTGCCGAGGCGCACGACGTCGGTCGGCTCGACCGTGAGCAGGACGTCGTACCAGGAGATGATCGCGTTCCAGTCGGTGTTGGCGTACGTCGGCGCGATGGAGTGACATGCCGCGACAGCAGCCTGGACGACGTACGGGTCTGGGGTGGTCGGTGTTCGCTTGAGTGCGTCGCCCAGCAGCAGGACACCCTCGCGGATCAGGTTTCGATCCCACTGCGATCGGTCCTGGTCGCGCAGGCGGACCGCGGCCCCGGTGGTGTCGATGCGGGTCGCCCGGCGGGAGTCCTGGAGCAACTCCAGCGCACGCAGCCCGAGGACAGCCGGCTCGTCGGGCATCAGCTGGTGCAGCAGCCCGGTCAGCCTGAGGGCTTCGTCCAGGAGGTGTGCTCGTACGAGGTCAGGGCTCGACCTCGCGGCGTAGCCCTCGTTGAAGATCAGGTAGAGCGTGGTCAGCACGCCTCCGAGCCGGGCGGGCAGCTCATGGTCGGCGGGGATGCGGTACGGGATCCGGGCCCGGCTGATCTTCTGCTTGGCCCGGGTCAGGCGCTTGGCCATCGTGGCTTCGGGCACGAGCAGTGCGCGGGCCACCTCGCCGGTCGAGAGCCCGCCCAGGGTTCGCAGGCTCAGGGCCACCTGCGCCTCGCGCGACAGGGCGGGGTGGCAGCACGTGAACACCAACCTCAGCAGGTCGTCGCGGACCACCGACTCGGCCGGCTCCTCAGGCTGGGAGTCGAGCAGCCACACGGCTTCTGCCTCCTTTCCGGATCGCGCGGACTCGCGCCGGACGCGGTCGATCGCGCAACGACGTGCGACCACGGTCAGCCAGGCACGCGGCTGGTCCGGGATGCCGTCCCTGGGCCAGGTCTCCAGTGCGCGGACGACGGCATCCTGGACCGCGTCCTGTGCAGTGTCGACGTCGCCGGTGACGCGGATGAGCGTGGCGAGGATACGGGCGTACTCCTCGTGGATCAGCTGCTCGACCGCGTCACCGGGCGTCCTGGCCACGTCGGGTCAGGGCGCCGGGAACTCGATGACCGGCCGCACCTCGACCGCTCCGTTCCAGGCCGCGGGGATCTGCGCCGCGAGCGCGACAGCCTCGTCGAGGTCAGCGCACTCCAGGATGAAGAAGCCGGTCAAGGCCTCCTTCGTGTCCGCGTACGGGCCGTCCGTGGTCAGGACGTCCCCGCCCTTGCCGCCCTGCACCCGCACCGTGGTAGCCGTCGAGGTCGGGTACAAGGCGGCTCCGCCGCGCATCACGGACGCGGCGATCTCGCCGAACTGGCTGTACTCGACCATCTCGGCCGCCTGGTCCGGGTGGGTCCAGTCGACGTCCTGCGTGTAGGTCATCGCGACGTACTGGGGCATGTCGTGCTCCTCACGGTCTGAGACGGCTCCATTCTGGCCCGCCTTCACCCGATGGACGAGCGGGCGACCGCCGAAAGGACACCTGTGAACAGTCTGGGGCTGGAAGGGCCCGACAACGAGTGCAGTTCGTTTGATCTACCGCGCACAACCGTCATCGTTGTGAGGGGGATGGGGACTAGGCTCCCGGGGTCAGCGCGCTACCCGACCCGGAAGGCCGTCATGACCGACACCATGGCAACTGTCCCGACGCCGGTCACCTGGCCGGCCCATGACCCCGCCACCTGGCGCAACGTGCCCGCCTCGTCCGCGCCGATCGACCGGGCGCGGGTGGCGACCCTGCTGGCCGCGGAGTGGGAGAGGTTCGCCGCCCAGACCCCGGGCTCGGCTGCGCACCACGCCCGTGCTCTCGGCCCGCTCCCGCTCGGCGTGCCGTCATCCTTCCAGCACTGGGACCCGTACCCGATCGCGATCACCTCGGCGAAGGGCGCGTGGCTCACCGACGTCGACGGCCGGAAAGTTCTCGACCTGTCGATGGGCTTCGGCGCGATGCTCGCCGGGCACCTCAACCCCGCGGTCATCGCAGCCGTCTCGCGGGCGCTTGAGACCGGCACGTTGTTCGTGACGCCCTCGCCCTCGGCCACGGACGCTGCCGAACGGTTCCAGCGCCGGTTCTCCCTCGACCAGCTGCGGTTCACCAACTCCGGCACCGAGGCCACGATGTACGCGCTGCGCACTGCCCGGGCGTTCACCGGCCGCAAGGCCATCATCAAGATCGAGGGCGGTTACCACGGCGGCTACGACGCCCTCCAGGTATCGGTCAAGCCGGACGTCGCCGATGCCGGTCCCGAGGACGCGCCGATCCCCGTCACGCCCTTCGAGGTCGAGGCCGGGACCGTCCACGTCGTCCCGTACAACGACCTCGCGCGCCTCGAGCAGCTCCTCGACCAGCACGGCACCGGCGTCGCGTGCGTCTTCATGGAGCCGGTGCTCGAGAACATCGGCATCGTCGTCCCCGACGCGGGCTATCTGGCCGGCGTCCGTGCCCTCTGTGACGCGCACGGGTCGCTGCTGGTCTTCGACGAGGTGAAGACCGGCCTCACCGCCGGCCCGGCCGGAGCCTCGCAGCGCCTCGCCGTCACGCCCGACCTCGTCTCGCTCGCGAAGAGCATCGGCGGCGGCCTCCCGCTGGCCGCCTTCGGCGGTCGTGCCGAGGTCATGGCGTGCCTCGTCGACGGTCGGATGCCGCACTTCGGCACGTACAACGGAAACCCGCTCGTCGTCGCTGCCGCGGTGGCGATCGACGAGGTCGCGACGCCGGAGGCCCTGAGCGCGGCCGAGGCGCTCAACGTCTCCGCACTGACGGCGATGGACGCGATCATCGCTACGTACGCGCTGCCAGCCCACACAGTTGGCTTCGGCGTCAAGGGTGCGGTCACCTGGTCGGCAACGCCCGTCCGCACCTACCGCGACTACAAGCGCACCGACTTCGGCGCGGCGGAGCTCTCGTGGCTGTGGGGCGTCAACCGCGGCATCCTCACGCCGCCCGGGCTCGACGAGCAGTGGCTGGTGTCCCTGGCGCACACGGCCGACGACATGAGCCTGCTCATCGAAGACTTCCGCGAGCTCGCAGCAGTGCTCAGAAGCTGATCGCTCGGACGGCTGCAGCTCGCGCTGCGTGGCAAGCTACGCCCACGATCGCTTGCATTGCGCGATGAACGCCTGGGTGCGCCGAGTCTGCGGGACGTCGCCGAGAGTGACCGCGTGGACGGTCAGACCGGGATGCTTGCCCTTGAGTTCGCGAACCTCGTAGTGCAGTCCCTCGTAGGACGTCGCGACCTTGGTGCGCTGGCTGAGGATCGCGTAGCCGAGGCCGCGAGCGACGAGGGCGCGAACCAGCTCGTAGCTGGTGGTGCGGAATCGCACGCTCGGTTTCAGCCCTGCCTCGTCGAAGAGCGAGAGGAAGTACTCGCCACCTGGCGAGAGGTCGAACAGGATCAACGGTTCGTCGACGAGCTGCTGCAGCATCACGGCCTTCCGTGACGTCAACGGGTGGTCCGGAGGCAGCAGCACGTACGGCGCGCTGGTGACCAGCGGTTCTGCGGCCAGCGCGCGTTCACTTGCGAAGTAGGTCCGGCCATAGTCGTACAGGAGGGCAACGTCGAGAACGCCGCTTCGCAGCTTCTCTTCGAGCAGCTCGTGCGAGCCTTCGACGATGGAGAGGTCCACCTTGGGGTGGTCCCGGGTGAAGGCGTCGACAACGGCCGGCAGCAGGAGCGGGGACAGCGTGCCGTAGCAGCCGACGACCAATCGCCCGGACATCGACTCCTGGAAGTCGCGCGCCGAGTCGTGCAGGTCGGCCACACCGGCGATGAGGCGGCGAGAGTCGCTCAGGACGCCCTCGCCGGCATGCGTGAGGTGGACCCCGCGTCGCCCTCGGACGAGCAGCTGCACGTCCAGGGCTCGCTCGAGGTCGGACAGTGCCATCGACAGCGCCGACTGGGAAAGGTGCAGCGTCCCCGCTGCTGCGGTCACGGTTCCGGCGTCCGCGACGGCGACGAAGTACTCCAGCTGACGGAGGGTGATCTCAGACATCACTTCACCTGATCGATCTGTTCAGAAAGTTCTGTTTTACGAAAGGCTAGCGACACACCACTCTGGAGGACACCTCAGACACGGACGAAACTTCTGGAGCAACGAGATGATCAAGACCGGAGACGAGTACCGGGAGTCGATTCGCGACGGTCGCCAGGTGTGGATCGACGGCGAGAAGGTCGACGACGTCGCCAAGCACCAGGCCTTCAAGCCGATCGTCGACATCCGCGCGCGCATCTACGACCTCGGCCATGAGGACGCCACGCGCCAGGTGATGACGTACGTCGACGAGGAGACCGGCCAGACCTGTGCGATCGGCTCCAAGCCCCCGCTGACGAAACAGGACTGGCACGCGAAACGCCGTGCCGTCGACACCATCCTGGACGCGGCGCGCGGCGTGGTGACCAGGGTGGGCGACGAAACCGTCGGGGAGATGTGGTCTCTCTACGACGGTCAGGACGTCCTCAACGAGATCGACCCTCAGTTCTCCGAGAACATCAGGCGGCACGTCCGCGACGCGACGTTGACCGATCCGTTCCACGTCTCAGCGAACACCGACCCCAAGGGTGACCGGTCGAAGTGGCCGCAGGACCAGGATCCGGACGTCCTGCTGCGCGTCGTGGCGGAGAACGACAACGGCATCGTGGTACGCGGCGCCAAGTTCGAGACGGCCGCTGCCTACGCCAACCAGGCATTCGTCAAGCCGACCATCGCCGAGTGGAAGACGCAGAGCCACTCCGAGTACGCCGTCGGGTTCCGCGCGGACATGGGTGCACCCGGCATCAAGCACATCTGCCGGTCAGGCTTTGCCGGCACGCGTGACAGCGCCGACTACCCGCTGTCCAACCGGGTCGACGAGGTCGACACCATGATCGTGTTCGACGACGTGCTGATTCCGTGGGAGGACGTGTTCTTCAACCAGCACATCGAAGCCGCGACATTCATCCGGGCCACGCTCCACCGTTACAGCATCTTTCCGTTCATTCAGCGTCATCTGCGCTACGCCGACCTGCTGCTGGGCTTCGCGCATACCAACGCGCGACAGACCGGAACCAAGATGCACCAGGCAGTGCGCGAGAAGCTCGCCGAGGTTGCGGCGTACCGCGAAGGCATCAATGCGTTCCTCACTGCCGCCATCGAGCTGGCCGAGCCGAGCCCGGGCGGCCTGGTGATGCCGCACCAGGCGACCATGTACTCAGGTCGTGTCTTCGCCTGTACGAACCTGCCGCAGATCATGCACACGGTGCGCGACCTTGCGGGCTGCCAGATCAGTCTCATCCCGAGTGCGGCGCAGTTCGCGAACCCCGACACCGCGCCGTGGCTGAGCAAGTACTTCGCGGTCGGCGACGTCGAGGCGGAGGAGCGGCGCAAGCTGCTGACCTACGGCCGCGACCTGCTCAACTCCGACTACGCCACGCATCGACTGACCTTCCAGCTCTTCGCGCAGTCGCCACCCTTCTCGCACCTGCTCGCGGTGTACAACAACTACGACTTCGAGCCGGCGACGGCGCTGATGCGGGAGTCGGCCGACCTGAAGACCATCGACGGGAAGTGAGCGCCCAGATGACTGACTCGATCGAGGTGGGCGGACACCGCCGGATCCGACCGTTCAACACCCAGGACACCTACCCCGAGCAGAACCTGGCCAACGACCTCTGCCAGGCGGTGGTTGCCGGGAACACCGTCTACCTGCGCGGTCAGGTGGCACAGGACCTCGACACCCGCGCGAACGTCGGCGTCGGGGACCCGGCCGCTCAGACGCACAAGATCGTGGACAACATCGCGATGCTTCTCAAAGAAGCGGGGGCCTCGCTCGAGCACATCGTCTCGTGTGTGATCTACCTGACCGACATCGGTTACCGGGAGGACGTCTACCGGGTGCTCGGTGAGAGGCTGACCGGTGTGTACTACGCCTCGACCGGCCTGGTCGTCCAGGCGTTGGCGCGTCCTGAGTGGGTTGTCGAAGTCACCGTGACCGCGGTGATTCCATGACGTTCTCGCTCGCTGGGCGATGCGAGGCCACCGGGATGTTCGGTGCGGTCGTCACGTCGTCGAGTCCGGCGGTGGCCGCACGTTGCGCCTGGGCGCGTGCGTCCGTGGGCGCGGCCTGCACGCAGAACGTCACAGATCCATCGCTGGGCAACCGGCTGCTCGACGCGTTGGCCCGGGGCAGGTCCGCGCAGCAGGCGCTCGACGAGGTGGTGGCATCGGCGGCGTACCCCGAGTTCCGGCAGCTCACGGTTGTCGACGTGCAGGGCAACACCGCGGCGATCTCGGGGTCGCGGACTCTCGGTCTGCACACGACGGCGAGGAGGCAGAACGCCGTCGCTGCAGGCAACCTTCTCGCCGACGAGAACGTGACCCGTGCGATGCTCGATGCCTTCGAGGCCGACCCGGACGCTCACCTCGGTGACCGGCTGCTCGCCGGGCTGGCAGCGGGACAGGCGGCGGGTGGCGAGGTGGGTCCACTCCACTCCTGCGGGTTGGTCGTGGTTGACCGGGTGTCGTGGCCGGTTACCGACCTGCGCGTCGACTGGTCGGATGACCCGATCGACGAGCTGGTGAAGGTCTGGCAGGTCTGGGGGCCGCAGGCCGACGACTACGTGACGCGTGCGCTCGACCCTGCCAGCGCGCCGTCGTACGGGGTGCCTGGTGCCGACTGACCTGAAGACCGTCTGGATCAACGTCTAACCAACGGAGTCCGTCAATGACCACCAACCCCTCGGGGTCGTCACCGTACGACATCTTGTTCGAGCCGGTGAAGATCGGGCCGCTGACCACCAAGAACCGCTTCTACCAGGTGCCGCACTGCAACGGCATGGGCTACCGCGACCCCAGTGCGCAGGCGGCGATGCGGCGCATCAAGGCCGAAGGTGGCTGGGCGGTGGTGTGCACCGAGCAGGTAGAGATCCATTCATCCTCGGACATCACCCCGTTCATCGAGCTGCGCATCTGGGACGACCAGGACCTGCCCGCGCTCGCGCTGATAGCCGATGCGATCCACGAGGGTGGTGCACTGGCCGGGATCGAGCTGGCGTACAACGGGATGAACGCGCCGAACCAGTACAGCCGCGAGATTCCGATGGGCCCGGCACACCTGCCGGTCGCCCCCGACACCATCGCGCCGATCCAGGCGCGCGCCATGACCAAGCGCGACATCGCAGACCTGAGGCGCTGGCACCGGAACGCGGTCCGTCGGTCCCTGCAGGTCGGCTACGACGTGGTCTACGTCTACGCCGCCCACGGGTACAGCACGTTTCACCATTTCCTGTCGCCGCGCTACAACAACCGCACCGACGAGTACGGAGGTTCGCCGGAGAACCGCATGCGCTTGCTGCGCGAGGTGCTCGAGGACACGATGGAGGAGGTCGGCGGCAGAGCGGCCGTCGCCTGCCGACTGGCGGTCGAGGGGGAGTTCGGCAAGGGCGGCGTCACTCGGTCCGACGTCGAGCACGTGCTCCAGGCCCTGGGAGACCTGCCAGACCTCTGGGACTTCGCCATGGGGTCCTGGGAGGAGGACTCGGTCACGTCTCGCTTCGGCCCCGAGGGTGGACAGGAGGAGTACGTCGCAGGGTTGAAGGCCCTGACGTCGAAGCCTGTCGTCGGCGTCGGTCGCTTCACCTCGCCGGACGCGATGGTGCGTCAGGTGAAGGCGGGCATCCTCGACCTGATCGGTGCGGCACGTCCATCGATCGCTGACCCGTTTCTTCCGAACAAGATTCGGGACGGCCGGCTTGAGACCATCCGCGAGTGCATCGGCTGCAACATCTGCGTGTCGGGCGACCAGACGATGTCACCGATCCGTTGCACTCAGAACCCGAGCATGGGGGAGGAGTTCCGTCGCGGCTGGCACCCGGAGTTCATCCGGCCCAAGAAGACCGACGCACAGCTGCTCGTCGTCGGTGCCGGCCCTGCGGGCCTGGAGGCCGCGCGAGCGCTTGGCGTACGCGGGTACGAGGTGGCGTTGACCGAAGCCACCCGCGAGCTGGGTGGCCGCGTCACTGCCGAGTCACTGCTGCCCGGCCTCTCCGCGTGGAACCGGGTGCGCGACCACCGCGAGCACGCGATCAGCGAGATGTCCAACGTGACGGTGTATCGCGAGAGCCCGATGACCGCCGACGACATCGCCGAGTTCGGCTTCGAGCACGTGATCGTGGCGACCGGATCCACCTGGCGTACCGACGGGGTCGGCCGCTGGCACACCGCTCCCGTACCTATCGACGACGGTGCCCAGGTGCTGAGTCCGACCGACCTCTTCGCGGGGACCCGGCCAGACGGCAAGCACGTCGTCGTGTACGACGACGACCACTACTACCTGGGTGGCGTGGTCGCTGAGCTGCTGCGCTCAGAGGGCTATGCGGTGAGTCTGGTCACTCCGAGCGCGCAAGTGTCCCCGTGGACGGTCAACACCTTCGAGGTGGTCAAGATCCAGCGACGGCTGATCGAGGCTGGGGTGGACCGGCTCACCGACACCGTGTTGACCAGTGTCGGCAGTCGCGGCGTGCTACTGTCCGACGTCTACACCGGTCGTACCAGGGACCTGGTCGCCGACGCGGTGGTGATGGTGACCGCGCGGCTGCCACGTGATGCGCTGCTGCTGGAGCTTGTCGAACACCAGGAGCGCGGCGAGATCGCCACGGTTCGCGGGGTCGGGGACTGCTTCGCGCCGGGCACGATCGCGGCAGCGGTCTGGTCCGGCCGTCGGGCCGCCGAAGAGTTCGAAGGTCCCGAGCAGCACAACGACGACGTACTCTTTCTGCGAGAGACGACCGAGCTTGCCGTCCCGCGAGTAAGCGTGCGCCCGGAGTTGTCTTGAATCCACTCGAGGAGAACCAGACGAACCCCCGCCCAAGTGACGATGGCTTCTTCATGCCGGCCGAGTCGCACCCGCACACGCGCACCTGGATGTCGTGGCCGGTCGAGGAGACCGTTGTCGCCGATCCGGACGTCGCCTTCCGGGCCTGGTCGCAGGTCGCCAACACCATCGCGCGATACGAGCCGCTCACGATGATGGCCGACCCTGCGCAGCTTGCATCGGCGCGGCAGTGGCTGGACCCGGCTGTCGAGATCCTCGCGCAGCCGCTGGACGATTCATGGATGCGCGACAGCGGTGCGACCTTCCTGATCGACGGCAGGGGTGGGCTGGCCGGGGTCGACTGGACCTTCAATGGCTGGGGGACCGGCCTGGCCTCCTTCGACAAGGACGACCAGATCGCCGGGCGGGCGATCGCCCACGCGGGGGCCGGTCCTACCGCTCGACCCTGGTCAACGAGGGCGGCGGCATCCACGTCGACGGTGACGGGACCGTCCTGCTGACCGAGACCGTGCAGCTCCACGACGGGCGGAACCCGGACTGGACCAAGGCAGCGGTCGAGGAGGAGCTCCGCCACTTCATCGGCGCCGACAAGGCGATCTGGTTCCCGCGCGGGCTCACCGCCGACTACGGCGGCTACGGCACGAACGGGCACGTCGACCTCCTCGCCTCCTTCGTCCGTCCCGGTGTCGTGCTCTGCCACGTCCAGCCGGACCCGAGCCACCCGGACTTCGAGATCACTCGCGAGAACCTGGAAATCCTGCGGGGTACGAAGGATGCGCACGGTCGCTCGCTCGAGGTCATCGAGGTACTCGCGCCGACGGTCCTCGAGCACGACGGGAAGCCGGTCGAGTACTCGTACATCAACCACTACCTCGCGAACGGCCTGACCTTGCTCTGCTCGTTCGACGACCCGCGTGACCAGGACGCCGCTGACCTCTTCGCCAGGGTGTTCCCGGACCGCACCGTGGAGCTGGTCGAAGCACCGCCGATCTTCCGCTACGGCGGCGGCATCCACTGCATCACCCAGCAGCAGCCGCAGGTGTACCCCTAACAGCGGATCCAAAGGCGGTATCACGAGAGCACGATCATCCTCTTGACGGTAGCCGGCTTCGCTGGCACGGGGTGCCAGCGAACGGTGCCGATCGATCAGGGAGACGTGGTCACATGGCGAACAGCATGACCGTCTTGCGCAAGGCTGGAGCGCCGGGTACGAAGCGCAACATCGTCGTCCTTGGCGACGGGTTCTCCGCAGCCGACCAGGCGACGTACAACCAATGGGTGGACGACAAGCTGATCAAGGGTGTCTTCGGGCATGACTACTACTCCGAGGACGCGTCGGGCTACAACATCTACCGGGTGAACCTCGAGTCGGTCGACTCGGGCGTCAGCACCCGGACCTACGACGAGCAGGGCACCTTCTCCGATGCCTCGGACGACACGATCGCGTCGGAGACGATCCACAACACCGCGCTGGGCTACATCTTCAGCGGGTCGTGGGCGCACTGCTGGCTCGAGGGGACGGCGGGCACCGAGGCTGCGATCCAGGCCGCGATCAACGCCTGGGTGCCGGACGCCAACGAGGTGCTCATCGTCTTGAACAACCCGAACTACGGAGGCTGCGGCGGCGGTGGACGGGCCGTGGTGCCCATGGGCGTCGACTGGACCGTGCTCGCCCACGAGTTCGGCCACGGCATCGGTGGTTTCGCCGACGAGTACTCCGCGGGCCGGGGCGCGTACATGGGGCCCGAGCAAGCGTGGATCAACGCGACGACCGTCACGAACCGCGCGACGACGAGGTGGCGGCAGTTCATCGATCCGAGCACGCCGCTGCCCACGGGGGTGGGTAGTGCGGCGAACTACAACCAGGGTGCCCGTCCGGCAGGTTGGAGCAGCAACTTCGACGTCGGCCTGTTCGAAGGCGCAAGCACCTTCGACACCGGCATCTACCGCCCGGTGGAGAACTGCCGGATGAACTCCAACAGTCCCGAGTACTGCCCGGTCTGCTACACCTCGATCAAGACCGCCCGCGACCACGAGACCGACCACCAGTTCCGTGGCGCGCACGCCGGTAGCTTCTTCGGCAGTGGTCGAAGCGACGTGCTCCTGCACCATGGGACGTCGATCCAGCTCTTCCGCAATGACGGCGCGGGGTTCACGCACACGTTCAGCGGGGTCGAACGCGTACCCGGGTCATGGCAGTTCAAGCCGAACGACCAGATCGTGGTCGGTGACTTCAACGGCGACGGCGTCGACGAGATCGTCATCTTCAACGGCGTCGACTGGGTGATGCCCTACCTCGGGCTGCTCGTCTCGGACGGGACGGGTGGTCTGAAGCTGATCGCGAGGTACGACGGTGACATCCCTGGTTGGGGCGGCTTCGCGCGGGGCGACCACCTCTACAAGGCCGATCTCAACGGTGATGGCAAGGACGATCTCATCATCACCAACGGCGACGACTGGTCGATGACGTACGTGGGTCTGCTGCGGAGCACCGGCACCGGTTTCTACCTGACCAAGCGATACGACGGTGACATCCCAGGGTGGGGTGGTCTGGCCCGCCACGACGCGTTCTTCGTCGGAGACCTCAACGGCGACGGCAAGGACGACCTGGTCATCTTCAACGGCGACGACTGGTCGATGGCCTACGTCGGCCTGTTCCGCGGGTCCGCCGCCGGCCTGAGCATGACCGCACGTTACGACGGCGACATTCCCGGCTGGGGTGGCCTCGCCCGCCACGACAAGCTGATCCTCGGCGACTTCGACGGCGACGGCCGCTGTGACGTCTTCATCTTCAACGGCGACGACTGGTCGATGCCGTATCTCGGGATGTTCCGCTCGACCGGGTCAGCGCTGGCCTACGTACGCCGTTTCGACGGCGACGTCCCCGGCTGGGGTGGACTCGCCCGGCACGACAGGTTCATCGCTGCTGACATCGACGGGAACGGGCGATGCGACCTTTGGGCCTGGAACTTCCAGGACTGGTCGACGGAGTACCTCGGTCGGATGATCTCCTCCGGCACCAACCTGTCGGCAAGCTTCGTCGGCGACTGGGTCGGCGAATGGAACCTCGGGCCGGCCGATGCCTTCGAGGTGGCCCGCTTCAGCGGGAAGACCGGCGAACCCAGCTTGTACGTGCACAACACCGACTGGTTCGGCGTGATCAACGGCCGGCGTGGGTACGGCCTCGATCGCATCTACCACCGCTGGATCCACACCTACCGCTACGGCCGGAACTGGTGACAGGAGCAATGATGAACAAGACCAAGCGCAGGCATGTCGTTCAGATCGATGATCGTCGTCCGAGCAAGCCGGAGTCCCCGGTGGCCGGCAAGCGAGTGGCGGCGGCGACCAACGACGCACCCGCGTACGACGGCCCGAAGAAGACGCAGAAGCCCCCGACGCGCAACACTCGGGGTGCCGGGGTGGCCAAGGCGACCGCGGGTCAGGTCCAGCGTCCGCGCGCGAGCGCGAAACCGGCGGAGTTCGGAGATCAGATGCCACCGAGGAAGCGACGGTCAGCCGGCTCCGGCAGTGCTGGTTCTGGTGGTTCTGGTGCCGAGCAGTACATCCGGCTACGGGTCCGGGTACGCGGCGACCGGCTCACCGTTCTCGACAGCCACCTGGTGGACGGGCCCCTCAGCCAGACGCAGGGATTCGCGACGGCGAACGCGTACGAGGTCACCGTCGGCGACCGGCTGCTCCACGCCGGCGCACTGCCCGATCTCGGGATGCAGCGATCGTTCGGCAACCCCGAAGGGCCGCCCGAGCAGCAGGGTCACCACTTCACGGAGCGCCCGATCTACGAGTTCACGGCAAGGGTGCCGGCGCACGAGGTGACTCCCGAGACGATCTCCAAGATCGCGGTACGTCTGCACCGCATCAAGGAGGAGGCGCGGACGGACCGGCTCGGCACCGAGCTGCTGGCCGCGCAGTTCCCCCGCGAGGT
>JANMWN010000158.1:0-7185 GCA_031394045.1 Sporichthyaceae bacterium | reverse complement strand
CTACCACGCCCACCCCGAACGATTCGGCCGACGCCCGCACCCCCCAGTCATGCCAACCCAGTCCTGGATCAACGAGCCCATCCACGAACGCCAAATCAACTGACCACAACTGTCTCACTTGACTTGACAGATTCCGGCCCGACCCGCCCCGGCGACCCGCACGCACACCTTCGCATCACGCTTAGACACATCCACCCCCGCGCACCGCGGGTGCACCAGATCCATGATTGTTCCCTCCTTGCGCAACCTGGACGACGATGAACAGGTGTCCATCCCGGGGAGGGCCGGAAAGATCAGAAGTCTGACGCTCGTACTCGAAGGCAACAATCCACGGTTCCCGCGGGAGCCCTCCGCCACCACGCTGACCTACAGGCTCGCAGGCACCACAGAGGAATCGGTGTCCAACCGGGACACACACCACCATCGTGCCCACCGAGCAGCCCGAAACCAGCCAACCCAGGACCGGGACCCACAAAGAAATCTTCGCGAGCCCCGGCGAGACCACCAGTCTCTAGGTCGCTGACCTGCTGTAGGCCGCCACGTTCGTTGAGGAGGACGGCGTCACGTTCGTTGACGACGGGTGTAGGTAAGGGAGAACCCCGCCGGTCGGAGACCGGCGGGGTTCGTTGTCAGGGTGTCGGCTTGGTCGTCAGTCTGTCGTGACCTCGGTGACGGCTGCTCGTGCTGAGGTCTCGTCGACGATGCTCTTGTTGGTCGCGAAGGCGGCGATGAGGGCTTGGATCGCGAGGTTGTTCACCGCGCGTGGCAGGCCGCGGCTGACTTGATGGATCAGCTCGGCGGCGTCGTCGCTGAAGATCGGGTCGCTGCGGCCGGCGAGCTTGAGGTGGTGCGCCAGGTAGCTCTTGGTCTCGGTGGCTTCCATGCCGTTCATCGCGTAACGCAAGGCGATCCGCTGGTCGAGGGCGGCGAACGTCCCGAGCTTGATCCGTCGGCGGAGGGTGGGCTGCCCGACGAGTAGGCAGGCGAACGGGCTATGAGAGTCGAGCTCGGCGTTGCTCAGCAGGCGGAGTTCTTCGAGCTGGTCGACGCCGAGAAGATGGGCCTCGTCCAGGACGATGACGACGTTGCGGCCTCGTTCGTGTTCCTCGGCCGCGAGCAGGTCCGCGGTCTGCGGGATGAGCATCGACTTCTGATACCTGGGGGTGCCGCCGAGGGCCAGGACGATCCCGGCGTAGAGGCCACGGGCTCCGACGGCGGGGTTGCCCAGGTAGACGATGGTGGTGCGGCTGGCGTCCAAGCCAGCGAGTGCGGCGCGGACCGCGACGGTCTTGCCCGCGCCGACCTCACCGGTGATGACCCCGAGGGCCTTCTCGGTCAGGCACCAGCCGATCCGGGCGACCGCCTCGCCGTGCGCGTTGTGCCGGTGCAGCATCTGCGGGGCCAGGGCCTTGCCGAACGGGGAGCGGGTGAAGCCGTAGTGCGCTTGCAGGTTCTCGATCATCAGGGTCCTTCGGTCAGGTCATCGGTGAGGTCGCTCAGGTCGAGTTGGCCGGGCAGCTCGCTGCTGAGAAGCTGCTTGGCCTGTTGGTCGTGGAGTGCGGCGAAGGACGCCAGTTCGGCGTCGAGGTCGGCGTCCTCGCCGTCTGCGGTGGCCCGAGCTGCTCCCGTTGTGGGCAGGTCGGTGTAGTTGATCCGGGCAGCGAGTTGCGCGCGGTGCTGCGCGGCGACCAGGGCGAGGTAGTCAATCCCGGTCGGTGAGGCCACCGGCGGCGGCAGGTCGGGGCGGGCGTTCGGGTGGACGTGCCGGCCGATCCGGTGCGGGACCGCGAGGCCCATCGGCCGTCCTTGGTAGCGGACTTCCAGGGTGGTCAGGTCGAACGGGTCGAACACGACCTCGACCTTGCGGCCGATCAAGGCGGCATCGACTTCGTAGGTGTTGCCGTGCAGGCTCAACGTCGCGGTCTTGGTGACCTGCCGGGTGTGGGACCACAAGAACGCCTCCCCGAGCAGCTGCGGGGACGGCAAAGGCGGCGGGCCAGCAGCTAGGAACCGCACGAGCGGCGGCTGTCCGGTCTCGGTGTGTTCGCGCTGGTGGTAGACGGTCTCGACCCACGCGGCGAACAGTTCGTTCAAGGCGGCCAGGTCGGTCACGGCGGCGAGCGCGTCGGGGACCTGGAGCTCGACGAGGAACTGCTCACGGACGGTCCGGAACAGCCGCTCGATCTTCCCCCGCCCGGCGGGCTGACCGGGCTTGGAGTGGGTGAGCTTGATCCCCAGGACCGCGAGGGCCCGCAGCAGCTGGGAACTCACCATCGCCGAGCCGTTGTCCAGGTAGACGACCTTCGGGACACCGCGGGCAGCCAAGCCGGCGCGGAGCGCGGCTTCGAGCCGGACGGTGTCCTCGCTGTGACCCCAGCGGTAGCCGACGAGAGCTCTGCTGTGGTCGTCGACGAACGCGAACAAGAACGTCTTGCGGCCCGCGACAACCGGCCCGTGCAGGGCATCGCCGGTCCACCGGTCGTTCGGCGCCTGCGCCTCGAACCGGCCGAATGCCCGCGGTGGCAGCCCATCAGGGCGGGTGCCCAGCTCCAGGCGGGCGAAGTGCCGCTGCAACGTCCGGGCCGACGGCACCGGACTGTCGGGTCCGGAGTTGGCCGCCAGGATCGCCGCGACTTGTGCTGCCGTCCGGGCCGGGACTTCCCGCTTCAACGCAGCCGCCAGTTCCAGCACCGCCGCTGTCGTCCTCGGGTCGCAGTGGCGGGTCGAGGGCAGCAGCGCGTCGAAGCCGCCGCGGCGCCAGGTCAGGATCCAGCGGTCCAGGGTGACCCGCGAGACCAGCAGGCGTTCCCCGAACGGACCGGTGTGCTCACGGGCCGCGAGGTCCCGGACCAGACGGCCGCGCTCCCTGGTCGACAAGCTCGCGTCCGCGGCCTCCCGGATCAAGGCGTAGCGGAACAGCCCGACCTCCCGGGCCCGGTCAGCACGACCTTGGCTGTGGTCGTGATGTCGCGTGCTGCCGGCCATCGAGCCTCCACTTCCTCAGTGATCACCCCGTGATGGGTGGTGATCTCCTAAGGCCGAAGGCTGTCGGCGCTGCGAAGCGCTGCCCAGACGTCAGCTCGTGTTGGCCGCCAAACTCAGACCCAGGAGCAGCCCAGCAGTCGCAGCGGAGGCGAACTGCCAGGCAGGTCGGGGCCCGAACAGTCGGGCCGCCGCAGCCGCCGCGAGGCCAAGCACCTGCAGGGCATCGGCGAACACCGACCCGGTCACCGGCAGCGCCGGGGCGGACGCGTCGAGTTCGTGCAGCAGCACGGTGAACAGCACCCGAAGGCTCTCCGCGCGGACACCGAACCGACGCAGCCAACCCCGGACGGTGCTCACCGGCCGGTCCAGCAATGCGGCGATGCTGCGGTGCCCCGCACCAGCTGCCTTGGACAGAAGCGCTCGGCCGATCACGGCGACCGAGTCGGCTCGGCGCAGCAGTGTGGAAGCCGGCAGCAGCACGTGCGTGCAGCGGCACTGCGAGCACGACGAGCGGCGCGGACGAACCACGACGACCGCGGCCTCGTCCCGGACCCCGCGTTCCCGCGCGTGGCCCCACGGGCGGAGCTCGCCGGCGCAACCTGGACAGCGAAGTTCACCGCTCACCAGGAGTTGGTCGACCTCGAGCGGGTCCGTACCTACGATCAGCAACGGGTGCCTCCAAGCACCAAGCGACGGCCCTCCCTTCCGGCCAAGGAATGGGGAGGGCCGCTGCGTTTCCAACAACGTCGGCACGCTCTCGTCGCCAACCAAGAAGGGCAACCCGCCGGGCTGCCCTAGAGACCATCATCACCGCTAACGACGCGGAACACCTACACGCCATCAGCCAACGTGTCGCTCAACACCTGCAACGATGCAGTGGATCACGTCCGCGTGTGCTCGTGATCTTCGGAAGTCCGGGCTGGGTGCTGCCCGGTATCGACATACCGGACGCTGACCCGTGGACCACGGTCTGGGTCCCCAGGTACGTCGGTAGTCGAGCTCCACGGTCTAGACGGGCCACTGGCCGAGCGGCTCCCTCTGGGCCGTTGTGGACAGGACGGTGGACCAGGCCTACTGAGACAGGGGATTCAGTCGCGCACCGGTCCGGGACGTCGTTCTCTTGCGGGTACAGCGGGAGGTTCGGCAGCGGTACTGCGGGAGCTCGCCATGTGAGGGGGCTGCCTCTGGACGCTCAGCCAGCGGTGTGGGAGAGGCTCTTTGCTGGTGGCAGGCCGATGCTCTCTTCGTGGCCGACCAGGTGCCGGAGCCACCATCCCCAGTCGGCGGGCAGGACGGAGAAGGGGTCCTCGCGTCCGAGCTCTCGCGCTGCGTACAGCGGGTAGTGGGGGTTGGTCAGAGCGGGTCGACCAAACATGGCGACGTCGATCTTCTCCTCCTGGATCACCGAGTCGGCCATGGCCGGCACGCCTAGGTTCCAGGCACAGGAAACGGGAATGCCGATCTCCTGCCGGACCCGTGCGGCTCGCTCGACGAACAGGGCAGGTTTGGCCCAGGGCGCCTCGCCCACCATGTCGTCGGTGTTAACGCCCAGGCTGACGTCGGCGAGGTCGAGGCCGTGCTCCTTCATCCAGCCGATCGCCTGCAGCGACTCCTCGAACTGGATGCCGTCGGGGTGCTGGTCGTCGGTCCCGAGCCGCATGGTCAGCGGGAGCTCCTCGGGCCAGACCTCGCGGACGGCGTCGAGGGCCTCAAGCAGGAACCGGGCCCGGTTGCGGACGCTGCCGCCATACTCATCGGTGCGTTGGTTCGCAAGGGGTGAGAAGAAGCTCGAGGCAAGGTAGCCGTGGGCGAAGTGCATCTGAACCCACTGGTAGCCGGCCTGGGCTGCGCGCCTGGCGGCGTCGGCGTAGCTGCGATGCAGGGCCTTGATCTCCTCCACCGTCAGGGCGTGCACCGGGAACGTGTGGTCACCGCCGTACGGGATCGGTGACGGTGCCACACAGAGCCAGCCTTGCGGATGCTCGGGTGGCAGGGCCTTCCATGTCCCTTGCGCGTTGGTCTCGACGTGCGGGGGGATCTCGCTGCCCTTGCGACCGGTGTGCCCGAGCTGAATCCCTGGGGTGCCGCCCATCCTCTTAATGATCGACGTGACCCGGGCGTGGCCCTCGATCTGCGCGTCGTCCCAGATCCCCGCGCAGGACACGGTGGTGCGCCCGTCAGGGGTGATCGCAACCTGCTCGGGGAAGATCAGTCCGAACCCACCTGCTGCCCGCGCGCCGAGGTACATCACGTGGTAGTCGTCCATACGCCCGTCCACCGAGTTGTACATGGTCATCGGAGACATCCCGATCCGGTTCCGCAAGGTGACGCCCTTGAGCGTGTAGGGCGAGAACAAGTCGGGCATATGGAAATCCTCCGCATCCGAGCGACTGCCAAACGGCCGTTTGGCGTCCAAAATTAGCGAGCGCCATGACAGATGTCAAGGTTGTAGATCCCCCTCAGATGCCTCGCAGGACCGGATTCGGTCAGGGCGTTGTCCCAGCACTGACCGGTTGTTGAGCGCCACGTTGGCTGACGACGTGCAGGTGGTTGGCGTCATCGACAGTGACGATGATCTTCAGGGCCGCCCGGCGGGTTGCGCTTCGTGGTTGGCGACGAGAGCGACACGACGAGAGAGAGACAACGTCATTGAACGCGCAGCGGCCGTCCCCGTTCCTTGGCCGGAAGGCAGGGCCGTCGCTTGGTGCTGGGAGGCACCCGTCGCTGATGGTAGGTACGGACCCGCTCGACGTCGACCCGCTCCTGACTGGCGGTAAGCTTCTTTGTCCGGGCTGCGCTGGCGAGTTGCGCCCGAGGGGTTATGCCCGTGGCCGTGGGGTGCGGGAGAAGAACCGGGTCGTGGCCGTGCATCCTGGTCGCTCGGCGGGCTCGCAGTGCCGGTGCCCGCACATGCTGCTCCCGGTGTCGACGCTGGTGCGCCGAGCTGACGCCGTGGCCGTGATCGGTCAGGCGCTACTTGCCAACGCGGGTGGCTCGGGGAATCGCGCCATCGCCGTGTTGCTGGGCCGGCTGGTGAGCACGGTCCGGGGCTGGTTGCGCCGGGTTCGTTGTTCGCGCTGACACCGTGCGGGTGCTGTTCACCGGGTCTCGGTCGGCTCGTGCGTCTGGGCAGTGGCACTCAGCCTGGATCCACCGTCCGGGTTGGTGGCGTCGGCTGATTCTTATGGATGATCTTGGTCCTGTTCTTGGCCGCGGGGAGCCGCCCGGTGTGTCCGGTTCTTCCACTGGTGGTCTCCGGTAAGCCTGGGGGCGTGGGTGGGTGGGGGGTCAGGCTGCTTGTGGTGGGGCGTGGACGGAGTCCACGAGCTGGGTCCAGGAGTGTTCCCAGGGCCAGTGGGTGGGTAGGTGCATGACCAGTCGGCGGGCGGATCGGGCCAGGCGGGCGGGGACGTTGATCAGGTGGGTGCGGATGGTGGTGGTGGTGGCGCGGGCGTGGAAGAGCGAGGCGAGGGTGCCTGCGGCGCGGGTGAGGTTGAACGCCATCGCCGCGCAGACCAGCCAGGCACTGTTGGCCGCGAACGACGATGACGGTAAATGGGCCAGTGCCCCGGCCCGCAGGTCGGCGTGGACTTGTTCGATGACGGCGTGGGCGCGGTGGCTGGCTTCGGCGTCGAGCATCGGGGCTGGGGAGTCGGTGAACAGCCCGTGGTGGCGGTAGGTGGTGAACAGTTCGTCTTGGTCTTCAGCTGCGGTGGTGGGGTTTAGTCGCCGGACCCGGCGAACGATCAGCCGGCCGGTGATGTGGTCACTGGTGCGGCGGGAGGTGAACGCGGTGAACTCCACTTCGGCGACCTCGGCGTCGGAGACAAGCCGTTTCTCGGCTTCGTCCCAGATCGCGTTCGGGTAGTGGATCGGGATCCACGCCACCTCGTCGATCCCTGAGATCGCTGCTGCGACCTTGGGATTCATCCTGGTGGTGATCGAGAACCGGGCCTTGCGGCGGCGAGCCGCGGCGATCACGTCGTGGGTGAAGAACGCCGAGTCGGCGCGAACGGTCACCAGTCCGGTGGCGCCGGCGGCGTGGGCGGCGATCAGGGCGTCGGTGACCAGCCGGGCTCCGCCGCGGGCGGAGTTCGCCGAGCCCTTGCGTAGCCGGGTCGCGGCGATCACCGGCGCGGCCAGCGGTGTGCTGATCGTGGCGATCAGGGCGTTGAGGCCCTTGACCCCGGAGTAGCCGTA
>JANMWN010000156.1:0-22443 GCA_031394045.1 Sporichthyaceae bacterium | reverse complement strand
ACGGGATGCTCGTCGTCGGGGGCGTACGGCTCGACGACGTCGCCAAGCAGTTCGGTACCCCGGCGTACGTCGTCGACGAGACCGCCCTGCGCGCGCGGGCCAGGGAGTTCCGCGACGAGCTGTCGTCGCGCTGGCCGAGCTCGCAGGTGGTCTTCGCGTCGAAGTCGTTCCCCTGCACGGCGGGGTACCGCGTCATGGCGGAGGAAGGGCTCGGCGTCGACGTCGCCGGCGCCGGTGAGCTCGTCCTGGCCCTGGCCGGTGGCGTACCCGCCCGCGACATCGTCATGCACGGGAACGCCAAGTCCGACACCGACCTCGAGATGGCCGTACGCACCGGCGTCGGCACCGTCGTCGTCGACAACTTCGACGACATCGACCGGCTCGAGCGCCTGGTCACCGACGAGCAGGCCGTCCTGGTGCGGCTGATCCCCGGCATCCGGGCCGAGACGCACGCCGCCGTCGCGACCGGGCACGAGGGCTCGAAGTTCGGGCTCTCCCCCGCGGACGCCAAGGCTGCGGTCGAGCGGCTGCGCGGGTCGGACCGGCTGCGCCTGGACGGCATCCACGTGCACGTCGGCTCGCAGATCCTCGACGCCGAACCGCTGGCCCGGGCAGCCGAGGCCGCTGCCGCGCTCGGCGACTTCGACGTGTACGACCTCGGCGGCGGGCTCGGCGTCCGGTACACGTACACCGAGCACCCGCCGACCGTCGCCGACTACGTGGGAGCTCTGACCGACGCCGCCCGCGAGCACCTGCCCAGCGGCGCCCGCATCCTGATCGAGCCTGGCCGCTCGCTGGTCGCGCACGCCGGCCTCACGCTCTACCGCGTGCTCACCGTCAAGCGCGGCGCGACGACGTTCGTCGCGGTCGACGGCGGGATGGGCGACAACCTCGAGGTCTCGCTCTACCAGCAACGGTTCGAGGCCACCGTCGCGAACCGGCTCGGCGGCGGCGAGGTCGTCGACCTGGTCGGCCGGCACTGCGAGTCGGGCGACCGGCTGATCGCAGGCGTCCCGCTGTCGGACCCGCGCGTCGGTGACCTGGTGGCCGTACCCGTCACCGGCGCGTACTGCATGACGATGGCGAACAACTACAACGGTGCCCTGCGCCCGCCGGTGGTGTTCTGCTCCGACGGCGCCGCGCGGGCCGTGGTACGCAGGGAGACCTACGACGACCTGACCCGGCGCGACCTGCCCTGACCCGGCGCGACCTGCCCTGACGCGTCGCGACCGGCGCTGACGCGCTCCCTAGACTGCGGGGATGCAGATCCTCGTGCTCGGTGGGACCCGGTTCGTCGGCCGCCACATCGTCGAGTCGGCGCTGCGACGCGGGCATGACGTCACCGTCTTCCACCGCGGCAGCTCCGGCCCGGAGCTGTTCCCCGAGGCCGAGCACATCCTCGGCGACCGGGGCACCGACCTGGGCCGGCTGGCCGGCCGGCAGTGGGACGCGACCGTCGACGTGTGCGGGTACTTCCCCCGCCAGGTGACCGAGCTGGCTGCGGCCCTTGAGGGTCGAGGCGGCCAGCACCTGTTCGTCTCGAGCGTCTCGGTCTACGCACCTCCGCCTGGGCCCGGGATCACCGAGGACGCCGAGCTGATCGAGCTGGCCGACCCGACGACCGAGGTGGTCACCGACCAGACGTACGGCGGGCTGAAGGTGCTCTGCGAACGGGCCGCGGCGGACGCGTACGGCGACGCCCTGCTCGTCGTCCGCCCGACCTACGTCGTCGGGCCGTACGACCACACCTGGCGGTTCCCCACCTGGGTACGCCGGATCGCGGCCGGCGGCGAGGTGCTGTGCCCCGGCCCCGCCAACACCCCGCAGCAGGTGATCGACGCGCGCGACCAGGGCGACTTCGTGGCCCACCTGCTCGAGGGCGGCGGCGCTCGCGGGTCGGCCGGCGGGACCTTCCACACCGTCAGCCCGCGGCCGCCGTTCTCGATCGGCGACCTGCTGTCGGCGACCGCCGACGTCGTGGCGCCAGAGGGGACGACGCTGCGCTGGGTCGACGGCGACCGGCTCGTGGCCGAGGGCCTCGACAGCGCGGCCTTCCCGTTCTGGGAGCCGGAGTTCCCCGACGAGGCCGACCTGAACGCGGTCGACCCGTCAGCCGCGTACGCCGCCGGGCTGGTGACCCGGCCGCTGGCCGACACGATCGCCGACACGGCGGCCTGGGTACGCGAGGCGGCCGACACGGCACCACCCGGGATGGGCCTCGACCCGGCCCGCGAGGCCGACCTGATCAGCCGGCTCGGCTGATCACCTTCCAATCTCTAGGAGCATCCGATGACCTCGCCCGACCCCGTCTCCGCAGCCAGCGCCGCCGCACCCCCGCTGCGGTGGGGGATCATCGGCACCGGGTGGATCGCCAGCCGCTTCGTCGACGACCTGCACCTGCTGCCCGGGGCCTCGGTGGTCGCGGTCGGGTCGCGTACCCAGGCCAGCGCCGACGTGTTCGCGGACCGCTTCGGCATCTCGCACCGGCACGCGTCGTACGCCGCCCTGGTCGCCGATCCTGACGTCGAGGCGGTGTACGTCTCCACGCCGCACCCGGGGCACCACGACGCCGCCCTAGCCGCGATCGAGGCCGGCAAGCACGTCCTGTGCGAGAAGCCGTTCACCATCAACGCCTCTGAGGCACAGTCACTTGTCGACGCGGCCCGCCGGAAGGGCGTGTTCCTGATGGAGGCCATGTGGGCGCGGTTCGTGCCGCACATGGTGGAGGTGCGCGAGCTCGTGGCGTCCGGCCGGCTGGGGGACATACGCCTGGTCGTCGCCGACCACTGCCAGTGGTTCGCGCGCGACCCGGAGTTCCGGCTGTTCGCGCCGGCCCTCGGCGGTGGCGCCCTGCTCGACCTCGGGATCTACCCGGTGTCCTTCTCCTCGATGGTGCTCGGGACGCCCACCTCGGTCACTGCGGTCAGCGACCCCGCGTTCACCGGCGTGGACGCGACCACGTCGATCATCCTGCAGCACGAGGGCGGCCGGCAGTCGGTGCTCACCACCAGCCTGGAGGCGCTCGGCCCCAACCGGGCCGCGATCATCGGTACCGAGGGGCGGATCGAGATCGACTCGGTGTTCTACGCACCGTCGAGCTTCACGCTGACCCCGCGCGACGGCGAGCCCGAGGTCTTCGCGCTGGCTCACGAGGGCAACGGGCTGCGGCACCAGGCAGCCGAGGTCGCGCGCTGCGTGGCCGCCGGCCAGCTCGAGAGCCCGATCCTGCCGCTGGCCGAGACGGTCGCGATCATGGGCACCCTCGACGCCGTACGCCGCCAGATCGGCCTGACCTACCCCGGCGAGTAGCCCGCGGATCTCCGAGTCGATCTTGAGAGATCACTGGGCGACACGCCGCGCAGCCCAGTCATCTCTCAAGATCGACTTGAGAGAGACCAAAGATCGGCGACTGACCTTCACAACGGCGCGCGGACGGTCCACAGTGGGCGCAAACGTCAGCCCCAAGGAGGCAGTGCCATGCCGACACTTCTCGAGCACCACGCACGCGCGACCGCAGAGTTCGGGAGCCGCGTCCACGCCATCAAGGCCGACCAGTGGGGCGACCCGACGCCTTGCACGGAGTGGGACGTACGCACCCTCGTCAACCACCTGGTCAACGAGCAGCTCTGGGTACCCCCGCTGATGAACGGCGCCACCGTCGCCGACGTCGGTGACGCGCTCGACGGTGACCTGCTGGGCGATGATCCGGTCGCGGCCTGGGAGGCGTCCGCTGCTGCGGCGACCGAGGCCCTCCACGCACCGGGTGCGCTCGACCGCATCGTGCACCTGTCCTTCGCCGACGTACCCGGCTCCGTGTACGCATGGCAGCTCATCGGCGACCTCACCGTCCATGCCTGGGACCTGGCCCGCGGGATCGGCGCCGACGACCGGCTCCAGCCCGAGCTCGCGGCCGAGGTCCTTGTGCATCTCGCACCCGACGTCGAAGCCTTTGCCCAGTACGGGATCTTCGCACCGAGCAAGCCCGTCGACGCTGGCGCGGACGCGCAGGCGCAGCTGATCGCGATCGCCGGGCGCCAGGGGTGAGCTCGCCGCTCCGCGGGCACCAGCTGGGCACGGTCCTCGGAGTGTGGGCGCACCCCGACGACGAGACGTACCTGTCCGGCGGTCTGATGGCCGAGGCCGTCCGAGCCGGCCAGACCGTTGCATGCGTCACGGCGACCCGGGGTGAGGCGGGCTCCTCCGACGAGGTCCGCTGGCCGACCGGACCGGTACTGGCGGCGATCCGCACCGCCGAGCTCGACGTCGCCCTGGCCGAGCTGGGCGTCGGCGACCACACCTGGCTCGACTACCCCGACGGTGGCTGCGCGGCGATCGACGACGAGGAGGCGGTCGCCCGCATCTGCGCGGTGATGGAACGCGTCCGGCCCGACTCGGTCCTCTGCTTCGGCCCGGACGGGATGACTGGGCACGACGACCATCGGTCCACCTCACGCTGGGCGACGGCGGCAGTCGCCAGGGCCGGCCGACTCGGTGGCCGAGGAACCCAGGTCTACTACGCCACCAACACCCCCGACTGGCTTGCGAGGTTCCGGCCTGGCCTGGACGAGCTCGGCGCGTACATGGGTTCCGAACCGCCCTGCACCCCGGCCGACGAGCTGGCGATCCACGCGCGGTACGACGGGGACCTGCTCGACGCCAAGGTGCGCGCCCTGAAGTCCCAGGTCAGTCAGACCGAGGCGGTCCTCAAGCACCTGGGCGAGGCGTTCCTGCGCGAAGGGCTGGCCGAGGAGATGTTCCGGCTGCCCTGACCCTCGGCGCGGTCCGCCAACGTCTCGAGCAAGCCAGGCTGCACAGGACGGCATGGGTACGACCAAGCAGCCAGCGACCACCGCCGGCGGCGCCTGGCCGGGCCGGACCACGGTCAGTCGGCCGCCTCGACCTTTTGCTTGAGCAGCGCGAGGCGCTTGCGGAAGTCGGGCTTGGCGACGAAGGGGAACACGAGCGGGACCATCACCGCGTTGAACCCCTTCATCGCGGGGAAGACGATGTGGAACGTCACCTCGGTGCCGCCGTCGACGGGCTTGAGGTCGAAGGTGTTGACGAACGTGCCGCTGGCGTCGCTCGCGTTCAGGGCGAAGCGCGACGTCGGGACCACCTCGGTGATCTCGACGTCGTTGCTGTGGTTGCCGTCGTTCGGCGGTACCCAGCCCACCGACCGGTAGCGACTCCCGACCGCGTTGGGCTCCCCTGACACCAGCTCGACCCGGTACGGCTTCGGGCTCCACTCGGCGTGCCGGGTGATGTCGGAGACCCACGGCCAGACGGCCTCGGGCGACGCGTGGATCGTGGTCGAGACTGTGCCTTGAGTCGTCATGGCGACCTCCTGAAGCCATCAACGTACGCCTGCCGGCGACCGCGACCTAGTCTGGACGAGAGCGGTGCAGTCGGGAGGGTGAGAGCGCGTTGAGCCACGACGGGCGGCACCTGCCCGGCAATGTCGGCGGTGTGTTCAGGATCGGCGACACGGTGCGCCGCCCGGTGGGCCCGTGGACTCCGGCGGTGCACGCGCTGCTGGCCCATCTCGCGCCGCGACTGCCGCATGTCCCTCGGGTGCTCGGCTTGGATGATCTCGGGAGGGAGGTGCTCGACTTCCTCCCGGGCCAGGTCGTCGACATCGACACCGATCGGTTGTCGGAGGGGCAGATCGTCAGCCTGGTCTCGTGGACCCGAATGTTCCACGACGCGGTTGCCGACTTCAGCCACCCAGGCCCGTGGCGCTACTTCCCGGTCCCGCAGCCGACCCTGGTCGGGCACAACGACATCGCCCCGTACAACGCCTGCTTCGACGGTGACCGTCTCGTCGGAGTCTTCGACTGGGACCTGGCCGGGCCGACGACCCCGCTCCAGGAGCTGGCGTTCATCGCCTGGAACTGCGTGCCGCTGTGGCGTGACACCGGGGCGGCGGACGCTGCGACTCGGCTTGTCCTGATCGCCGAGACCTACGGCGGCGTGACGGCCGCCCAGATCCTCGCTGCAGTCCCTGGTCGGATCCAGATCATGCTCGACGGCATCCCTGCCGCCGCGGCCGCGGGCGATCCCGGCATGGCCAACCTGGTCGCCCAAGGAGAGCCCGGACGGTCACGGGCGTCGCTGGCTGACCTCGTCGGCCGCATCCCGAGGATCGTGAGTCACCTGGACGAGTAGCCGGCGGGTACGAAGTACGCGTCGCCCTAGTCTGGTGGCGTGCCGACCACCCGAGCAGCAGTCCCCGGCGTGCGCCACCTCGTACGCGCGAAGGACCTCGCCGACACCCGGTACACCGAGCCGCTCACCGTGGACGACCTCGCCGCAGCAGCACGCCTGTCACGGGCGCACTTCAGCCGCGAGTTCCGGCGCGCGTTCGGGGAGACGCCGTACTCGTACCTGCTGACTCGCCGGCTCGAGCGCGCGGCCACGTTGCTGCGCGGCACCGACTACTCCGTCGCCGACATCTGCATGCGCGTGGGACTGTCGAGCGTCGGCTCGTTCACCTCGAGCTTCAGCCGCGCGTACGGCATGACGCCGACCCAGTACCGCGCCTCGTTCCCGTCGGCCGCCAGCCTGGCTCGGATTCCGCTGTGCGTGCTCAAGGCGTACGGGCGTCCGACGAACAGCACGATCGGAGAAGACGGCAGCTGACCGGGGCGCCTAGGTTCGAGGCACAGCAGGCCGATCCCCATGGAGGACACAATGATCAAGATCAGCACCGCCCAGCTCTGGGTGCACGACCAGGACGAGGCGCTGGCCTTCTGGACCGAAAAGATCGGCTTCGAGATCCGCGAGGACGTCACCGTGCCGGAGATGGGCAACTTCCGCTGGCTGACCGTTGGCCCGCAGGACCAGGACCAGATCTCGATCGTGCTCATGGCCATCCCTGGGCCGCCGGTCCTCGACGAGGCCACGCGCGCCGAGGTCGCCAACCTCACCGCCAAGGGCTTCGCCAGTACCATCTTTCTCACCACGGACGACGCGATGAAGGCGTACGAGGAGCTGTCGGCTCGTGGGGTGGAGTTCACCGAGAAGCCGACCGTGCAGCCGTACGGGATCGACTGCGGGTTCCGCGACCCGTCCGGCAACAGCGTCCGACTCGCCCAGCGCACCCCGATGGGCTGACCCGCCGAGAGAGGAGCCGCCGAGATGTCAGCCCAGCCGACCCCGGCCGTACGCCGGTACCAGGGCTTCCTGGCCGACAGCGCACGATGGGAGCGGTTCACGTTCCGTCCTGATGACGTGGTGATCTCGACACCGTCGAAGTGCGGGACCTCGTGGATGCAGGCCATCGTCGGGATGCTCCTGCTGGACCGGGTCGAGCTCGGCGTCCCCGTCAGCACGATCTCACCGTGGCTGGACATGCTGACGAGCACCGACGACCAGGTGCTCGGCCTCCTCGAACGGCAGTCGCACCGTCGCTTCCTCAAGACGCACACGCCGATGGACGGGTTGCCGCAGCTCCCGTCGGTGACCTACATCGTCGTCGCCCGGCACCCGCTCGACATCGCGCTCTCGGCCCGGGACCACCGCGAGAACATGGACCGTGACCGCGCCAACGAGCTTCGGGTCGCCGCATCCGGCCCGCCCGGGCCTGACCTGCGCATGATCGGTCGGGCGCCCGAGGGGCCGGCGGACTACCTGCGATGGTTCATCGACAACGACGAGCTACCCAACGGTTGTGGTCCGCTGGGCCTCGAAGACTTCTGCCAGCAGATCCGTACGTACTGGGACGCACGCGACGCACCGAACGTCCACCTGTTCCACTACGCCGACCTCTGGGCCGACCTGGATACCGAGATGCGACGGGTGGCAACAGCGCTCGACGTCGAGGTGGACGAGGAACGCTGGCCGGACTTCGTCCAAGCCGCAACCCTCACGTCGATGCGCTCGCGGGCCGCTCAGACGGCACCCGAAGCCCACCTCGGAGTGTGGGCGTCCCCGGAACGGTTCTTCCGGTCGGGCGGCACCCGCGACTGGGCCACGCTGCTCAACCCCGAAGACCTCGTGCACTTCGACGTACGGATGCAGGAGCTCGCAGGGGACGCGGCGCCATGGGCTATCCAAGGACGCTCGGCCTGAACGGGACGCCAGCCCCGCACTCGTGTCCGGGTCGGCGCGCGCCCGGGGGCTCGCAGGCCCGGACCCGAGATGGCGGCGGTGCGAGCTAGCGCCGCACGACCTGCTCGTGTCAGACCGGGCCGAGGTTCTGGCCTCGTCTGGGTCTGACACGAGAGCCGAGCGCTGGACCGAACCCGATGACGCGGATTTGATCAAGAGCTGGCGGTGGGAATCGAACCCACAACCTCCCGATTACAAGTCGGGTGCGCTGCCAGTTGCGCCACGCCAGCACGAACCTGACCAGGGTACGGGGACGGCTCAGGCCATCGTGTCGAGGATGCCCGAGATGTCGGCAACCGTCGTACGCGGGCTCACGATCGCGAAGCGGGTGATCGTCTCCCCGTCGTGGGCGGACGGCGTGACGAAGGCGTAGTGGGCAGCCATCAGCCGCTCGGACCAGTCGTAGTACTGCGCCGACGTCCAGCCGATCCGCCGGAACACCACGACCGAGAGGTCAGGCTCACGCAGCAGCTCGACGTACGGCCGGGCCCGGATCTCGTCGGCGGCTTCGCGCGCCACCGCCAGCGTCCCCTCGATCGCGTCGGTGTACGCCTGCGTGCCGTGCGTCGCCAACGAGAACCAGAACGGCAGCCCGCGGGCCCGCCGTGACAGGTGGTACGCGTAGTCGGAGGGGTTCCACTCGTCGACCTTGGAGGTGATGACGTCGAGGTAGCCGGCCGACTGGGTGTGCGCCGCGCGCCCCTTCTCGGGGTCGCGATAGATCAGCGCGCAGGCGTCGAACGGTGCGAACAACCACTTGTGCGGGTCCACGATGAGCGAGTCGGCGCGCTCGATACCGTCGAAGATCGGGCGTACGGAGGGAGCCGCCAGCGCCGCGACGCCGTACGCGCCGTCGACGTGGAACCAGATCTCGCGAGCAGCGGCGACCGACGCCACCCCGGCGAGGTCGTCGACGATGCCGAAGTTGGTCGTGCCCCCCGTGGCGACGATCGCGAACACGTCCTCGCGGCCGTGACTGGCCAGGGCGGCCTCGAGCGCAGCACCGGTGAGTCGGCCCCGCTCGTCGACGGGTACGGACAGGATGTCGATGTCCATGACGCTGGCGGCGTGCGCGATCGACGAGTGCGCCTCGGCCGAGCACGCGACGACCCACCGCTCGGGCCGCTTCCCGCCCCGCGACGCCAGGGCGTCGTGCCGGGCCGCCACCAGCGCCGACAGGTTCCCGAGGGTGCCCCCCTGCACGAAGACTCCCCCCGCCCCGGCCGGGAGGCCGGCCAGGTCGGCGATCCAGCGCAGCGCCTGGTTCTCGGCGTAGACCGCGCCCGCGCCCTCGAGCCATGACCCGCCGTAGATCGACGAGGCACCGACGACGAGGTCGAACAGGCTCGCCGCCTCGGTCGGCGCCGCTGGGATGAACGAGAGGTAGCGGGGGTGGTCGACGGAGAGGCAGGCCTTGCTCAGCACATCGTCGAACAGCTTCAACGCCGCGTCGCCGCCGAGCCCTTCGGCGGTGATCGTCTGGCCGGCCAGCTCGGTCAGCTGGGCAAGCGACTTCGGCCCGTCCAGGGGTACGGGGTCCAGCCGCATCCGCCGGCAGGCATAGTCGATCACGGCCTGAGCCAGGCGGTCGGTGTCCTCCGTGTAGCGATGCACGCCCAGATCGTACGGGGCGCGCGCGCCGCCGCGACGATCACGTCCCGCACCCGGTCCCGCACCCGGTGCAAACGGCGAACTTGCTAGCGTGGCGACCCGGGCCAGCCGAGGAGGCGACGGGTGAGACGGGGACCATCCGACCTGCTGGCCGCCCTCGGCGCGGTCCTCCTGCTGGCTACCGCCTGCACGGGGAGCACGCCGACGCCCACGGCGACCCCTTCGGGCCTGACCGGCCGCCTGCTCTGGTGGGACATCAGCACCCAGACCGGCGCAACGGCCGCGATGAGCAGCCTCATCGACGAGTTCGAGGCCCTCCACCCCAAGGTCACGGTCGACTACGTGAACATCCCCGCCGCCGAGGCCCGTGGCCGGATCGACACCGCCGCGCAGGCCGCCTCGGGTGCCCCTGACGTGATCACGGTCGACTCGCTGTGGGTCGCCGACTTCGCCTCGCGCGGCTACCTCGCCCGCCTCGACGACACCGCGGCCGTCGACCAGATCGACGACCAGTTCCCCGCGCTCCTGCCCACAGTGAAGTACGACGGCCGGATCGTCGCACTGCCGCGCACCGCGGACGCCACCGCGCTGCTGTACAACGTCGCCCTGATGGCCAGGGCCAAGCTCTCGCCCCCGCGCAGCTGGGCCGAGATGGGCGCGGCGCAGCTCAAGCTGACGGCCGAGGGCGTGCAGACGCTCTACGTCCCCGCGGACTCGAGCGGGCTGCTGCCGTGGATCTACGGCGAGGGCGGCAAGCTGGTCGACCCAGCCGCAAAGACCATCGAGGTCAACGCGGCGCCAGCGGTCGCAGGCCTGAGCCAGCGGCTGGAGCTGCAGGCCACCGGTGTGGCGGTCGACGACGCGTCCCCGAACTCGGTCGACGCCATGCGCGCGGCCTTCCGCCAGGGCCGGGTCGCGATGATCCTCGACTCGGCGGCCGCGCTGCCGGTGCTCGTCGGCGGGGCGGCGACGCCCTCGCCGAGCAGCATCGGGATCGCTCCCCTGCCCACCGGCTCGGTCTCCGGAACCTCCCCGCTGACCGGCACCGCGTACGCCGTCTACGCCGGGTCCCCGAACCTGCCCGTGGCGTACGCGTTCGTCCACTTCGTCGACTCGGCCGCGTCCCAGGCGTCCCTGGCCGCCCGGCTCGGGCTGCTGCCCACGCGGCTGGCGGCATACACGGACCCACTGGTCAAGGCCGACCCCGTCATGCAGGCGTTCGAACCGATCGTGCGCACCGGCACCCCGCTCCCGCAGATCCCGCAGAACGGCCAGCTGCTCGCGCCCCTCGACGATGCCATGCGCCGAGCGCTGGTCGGGGACGGTTCGGCGCAGAAGATCCTCGACTCGGTGGCCGCCACGTACAGCCGGACGTTCCCGGAGTTCACGATCGGGCCGCCCGCGTCCTGATCAGTCCGAGGGGGTGACGCGCGCGCGGGTTTGCCGCTACCGTTCGCCGCACAGAGTTCCACCTCCACAACGGATCGTCCGGCACGTTCCTGCCGGTGGAAGGTTTGGTGAACCATGGCTGGTGTCAGCTTCGACCAGGCAAGCCGCATCTACTCGGGCACCACGAAGCCCGCGGTCGACAAGCTCACCCTCGAGATCGGCGACGGGGAGTTCCTCGTCCTCGTCGGCCCCTCGGGCTGCGGCAAGTCCACCTCGCTGCGCATGCTGGCAGGGCTCGAGGACGTCGACGCCGGAGCGATCAGGATCGGTGACCGCGACGTCACCCACCTGCCGCCCAAGGACCGCGACATCGCGATGGTCTTCCAGAACTACGCGCTCTACCCGCACATGACCGTGGGCGAGAACATGGGCTTCGCCCTGAAGATCGCCGGCGAGCCCAAGGCCGACATCGCCCGCCGGGTCAACGAGGCGGCCAAGCTGCTCGACCTCGAGGACTACCTCGAGCGCAAGCCGAAGGCGCTGTCCGGTGGCCAGCGCCAGCGGGTCGCGATGGGGCGCGCGATCGTGCGGGAGCCCCAGGTCTTCCTGATGGACGAGCCGCTGTCAAACCTGGACGCCAAGCTGCGCGTGCAGACGCGTACGCAGATCGCCGCGCTCCAGCGCCGGCTCGGCACCACGACCGTCTACGTCACCCACGACCAGGTCGAGGCCATGACGATGGGCGACCGGGTGGCCGTGCTCAAGGACGGGCTGCTGCAGCAGGTGGGCACCCCGCGCGAGCTCTACGACGCCCCGTCCAACGTGTTCGTCGCGGGCTTCATCGGCTCGCCGGCGATGAACGTGGTCGAGCTGCCCCTGTCCGACGGCGGAGCGGCGGCGGCCGGCTACACGATCCCGCTGACCAGCGAGGTGCTGGCCAAGGCCAACGCCGAGAGCCTGAAGTCGGTGACCGTCGGCTTCCGTCCCGAGGACCTCGTGCTCAGCGAGGATGGCACCGGGATGCCCGTGCTGGTCAACATCGTCGAAGAGCTCGGCGCCGACGCGTACGTCTACGGCGAGCTGGTCCTGAGCGGCAACGAGCGCAAAGAGATCATCGTGCGCACCGACGGGCGTCGGCCGCCAGGCAAGGGCGAGGTCGTCCACACGACGGTCAAGGCCGGGCACTCGCACGTGTTCTCGCCGGCCACCGGCCTGCGACTCAGCTAGCCGCTCGGGCGCGGCCCGGGGACCTCGCGTCTCCGGGCCGACCTCGACGACAGCACCTAGGGACCACCGAAGGAACCCCATGGCCCTGCAGGTGACGGCTGCCCCCGACGAACCCGACCTGCTCTTCCTCCCCTGGGACACCCCGCTCGAGGACTGGCCGGCCGACCAGCTGGTGGCGCTGCCACGCGGCATCTCGCGGCACGTCGTGCGCTTCGTCCGGATGAACGGCGTCGTGTACGCCGTCAAGGAGGTCGGCGAGCACCTGGCCGTCCGCGAGTACCGCTTGCTGCGCGACCTCGAGCGCACCGACGTGCCCTGCGTCGAGGCGGTGGCTGTCATCAAGGGCCGGACCACTCCCGACGGCGAGCCGCTCGACCCTGCGCTGATCACCCGCCACCTGCAGTACTCGCTGCCGTACCGTGCACTGTTCTCCTCGACGTTGCGGGCGGACACGGCCAACCGGCTGCTCGATGCGCTGTCGCTGCTGCTGGTACGCCTGCACCTGGTCGGGTTCTCCTGGAACGACTGCTCGCTGTCGAACACCCTGTTCCGTCGCGACGCCGGGGCCTTCGCGGCGTACCTCGTGGACGCCGAGACCGGAGAGCTGCACCCCGAGCTGTCCCGCGGCCAGCGCGAGCACGACCTGGAGGTCGCGCGGATCAACATCTACGGCGAGCTCTCGGACCTCGAGGCCGGCGGGATGCTGCACGAGAGCATCGACGCGCTGCACACGGCCGACGCCGTCGTGCGTCGCTACACCCAGCTGTGGGACGAGCTGACGCATGCGCTGCTGATCAAGGCCGACGAGCGCTACCTCGTCGACGCGCACATCCGGCGGCTCAACGACCTGGGCTTCGACGTCGCCGAGCTCGAGGTGATCACCGAGCCCGAGCAGACCAGGGCGCGGGTCCAGCCCAAGGTGGTGGACGCCGGGCACCACAGCCGCCGGCTGATGCGGCTGACCGGCCTCGACGTCCAGGAGAACCAGGCCCGCCGGCTGCTCAACGACCTCGACTCCTACCGCGCCTCGCTGGCGATCCCGGAGAGCGACGAGGGGGTGGCCGCGCACCGCTGGGTCAGCGAGGTCTTCGAGCCGGTGGTGCGGTCCGTGCCCAAGGAGCAGCGCGGCAAGCTCGAGGGCGCCGAGGTCTTCCACGAGGTGCTGGAGCACCGGTGGTTCCTGTCCGAGCAGGCCGGGCACGACGTCGGCCTCGAGCTCGCGGCGGAAAACTACGTACGCGAGGTGCTCGCGCGCAAGCCGGTCGAGCAGGCGGTCCTCGGCGAGCGGATCGGGCCGCCGTCGGACAGCACGATGGAGTTCCGGCTCTCCTTCACCAAGGAGGAGCTGGACCCCGACGCGCTCTGACTCAGACGCTCGTGTGACTGGCGCAGCTCAGGCCCGGCGGCGGGCCACCTCGTACAGGACGATGCCTGCGGCCACCCCTGCGTTGAGCGACTCGTTGCCTGCGGCCATCGGGATCTTGACGAGCACGTCGCAGCTGCGTTCGACCAGGCGGGAGAGCCCCTGGTCCTCGGAGCCGACGACCAGGACGAGCGGGTCGGCCGCGACCTCGAGGTCCGCTGCGTCGACGACACCGTTGGCGCTGAGCCCGACCACGACGAAGCCGTCCCGGCGGAACGCCTCGAGCTGGCGGGTCAGGTTCGTGACCCTGGCGACGGGTACGCGGGCAGCCGCACCGGCCGACGCCTTCCACGCGCCCGCCGTCATGCCGGCGGAGCGACGGTCCGGCACCACGACGCCGTGCGCACCGAACGCGGCCGACGAGCGCACGATGGCGCCGAGGTTGCGCGGGTCGGTGACGCCGTCGAGGGCCACGATCAGCGGCGTCTGGTGCGCGTCGGAGGCCCGGCGGACCAGGTCGTCGGCGTGTGCGTAGACGTACGGCGGGACCTGCAGGCCAAGGCCCTGGTGCACCGCGCCGGAGGTGATCCGGTCGAGCTCGGCGCGTGGTGACTCGAGCAGCGGCAGCCCACGGTCGGCGGCCAGCTTGATCGCCTCGCGTACACGGTCGTCAGCGTCGATTCGCTCGGCGACGTACAGCGCGGTCGCCGGGACCCCCGCGCGCAGCGCCTCGAGGACGGAGTTGCGCCCGACGACGGTCTCGGACCCCTCCTTGCCGGCCCCCTTGCGCGGCGCCGGACGGGTGCTCCGGGCTCCCCCCGTCCGCGGCCCGCCACCTGCAGAGCGTGGGGCACCGCCGCGCGGAGCTGCACCCCGCGGGGCCGCACCCCGCGGAGCCGCGCCACGGGTACGGGTAGCCGTGCCGCGGGCCGGCGCCGAGCGAGTGCCGGCGGCCCGGCGCGGTGCCTCGCCGCTGCTGCGCCTGGCCATGCCGGCGTCGCGAGCAGATGCGCCGTCCGCACCGCCGGAGTCCCGGCTGGAGTCCCGGCCGGACTCACGGGCGGGCATCGTCGAGACGGGTCGCGGTGTCGAGCTGCGCTCAGCCGGGCGGGCGCGCTCGCCGCCGGTGCGTTCGGTCCGCTCGGCCGGCCGGGCTCGCTTGGCCGCCTTGGTGCGGTCAGTGGCGCGAGGGGTCGGACCCTTGGGCCGCAGCCCCTTGCTCTTGGCGCCGCCGCTGCCGACGACCGGGCCCTTCTTGGACCCGGGACTGCGCTTGGCACCCTTGCGCTCGCTGTTGCCGGCCATCAGGAATCGTCTCCGTGGTCATGGTTCTCGTGTTCGTGCTGGTGTGCCGCTGACTGAGCGGTCGCAGGTGCGGGTGCAGGTGCGGGTGCGGCCAGGCTCCAGCGCGGTCCGGCCGGGGTGTCCTCGATCAGGATGCCGGCCGCCTTCAGGCCGTCGCGTACGGCGTCAGCGGCCGCGAAGTCCTTGCGGGCACGGGCTTCCCGGCGCTGCTCGAGGGCCACCGCGACCAGGCTGTCGATGACCGGGCGCAGCTCGGAGCCGCCCGACCCGGCCGAGCTCCACGGCTCGTCCAGCGGGTTGACGCCGAGGATCGAGGTCATCGCCAGCACCTCGCGCGCGGCAGCGGCAGCGTCATCGGCCTGCCCGTCGGCCAGCGCCGCGTTGCCGGCCCGCACCGTGTCGTGCACCACCGCCAGCGCCGCAGGCACCGCGATGTCGTCGTCCATCGCTGCGATGAAGGCGGCCCGCAGCGACCGTCCGGACGCGAGCGCCTCCGCACCCAGCAGCTCGGTGGCCCGCGTCACGAACCCCTCGATCCGGCGGTAGCCGGCAGCGGCCTCGGTGAGCGCGTCCTCGGAGTACTCGATATGGCTGCGGTAGTGCGCGGCACCGAGGTAGTAGCGCAGCTCGACCGGGCGTACCCGCTTGACCACCTCTGACACCAGCAGGCTGTTGCCGAGCGACTTGCTCATCTTCTCGCCAGATGTCGTCACCCAGGCGTTGTGCATCCAGTACTGCGCGAAGCCGTCACCAGCGGCCGCCGACTGGGCCAGCTCGTTCTCGTGGTGGGGGAAGACAAGGTCCAGGCCGCCGCCATGGATGTCGAAGGCCGGCCCGAGGTACCTCGACGCCATCGCCGAGCACTCCAGGTGCCACCCCGGCCGGCCGGAGCCCCAGGGCGTGTCCCATGCGGGCTCGCCAGGCTTGGCACCCTTCCACAGGGCGAAGTCGCGCGGATCACGCTTGCCCGGGCTGACCGAGTCGGCAGCCGCGAGCATGTCGTCGATCTTCTGCCCGGACAGGGAGCCGTAGGTCGGCCAGCCGCGTACGTCGAAGTACACGTCGCCGTCGGCTGCGTACGCGTGCCCGCTGTCGATCAGCCGGTGCATCAGCGCGATCATCTCGGGTATATGCCCGGTCGCCCGCGGCTCGTACGTCGGACGAGCGCAGCCCAGCGCGTCATACGCCCAGCTGAAGGCCCTTTCGTTGCGCACGGCCAGCTGCCAGAACGGGATGTCGTCGTGCCCGGCGTTGTGGATGATCTTGTCGTCGATGTCGGTGACGTTGCGGATGAACGTGACGAGGTAGCCCGTGTGCTCGAGCCAGCGGGACAGGATGTCGAAGGCGACGCCGGAGCGTACGTGCCCGATGTGCGGGGGCGCCTGGACCGTCGCGCCGCACAGGTAGATCGACGCCTGTCCCTCGTGCAACGGCACGAAGTCACGGGTCGACCGGCTGGCGGTGTCGTAAAGGCGCAGGCTCACCGGTCAAGGGTACGGGCGAAGGAGTACCGCGCCCGACGGGTCAGCCGACGAGCGCGTGGGCGATCGCCGCGAGGCCCTCGCCTCTGCCGGTCAGGCCCAGCCCGTCCGTAGTCGTGGCGCCGACCGAGACCGGCGCACCGCACGCCTTCGACAGGACGGCCTCGGCCTCGGCGCGCCGGGGCGCGAACAGCGGCCGGTTGCCGATCAGCTGGACGGCGACGTTGCCGATCTCGAAGCCGGCACCGCGTACGACCCGGGCGGCCTCGGCGAGCATCGCCACCCCGGAGGCACCGGCCCACTCCGGCTGATCCGTGCCGACCAGACCACCAAGGTCGCCGAGGCCGGCCGCGGACAGCAACGCGTCGCAGCACGCGTGGGCGACGACGTCGCCGTCGGAGTGACCCGAGCAGCCGGCCGGCTCGTCCGGCCAGTGCAGCCCGGCCAGCCACATCGGCCGGCCCGGCTCGAGCGGATGGACGTCGACCCCGACCCCGATGCGCGGCAGCCCTGTCATCGCCCGCCACCGGCCGCTCGCTCAGCTCGCTCTGCCAGCAGAGCCTCGGCGAGCAGCAGGTCGGTCGGGCGCGTCACCTTGAAAGCCTCCTCGGACCCGGGCACCAGCACGACCGTGCCGCCCATCCTCTCGACCAGGCCCGCGTCGTCGGTGGCCGGCCCGGCATCGTCGAGCTCCGTCGCCTGGTGCGCAGCCATCAGGACGACGCGGCTGAAGCCTTGTGGCGTCTGGGCTCCCCACAGCGCGGACCGGTCCACGGTCTCGACCACCCGACCGTCGTCGACCCGCTTGACCGTGTCGGCGACCGGCAGGCCGGGGACGACGGCGCCGGCCCCGGCACGGACCGCGGCCACGACCGACTCCACCAGAGCGGCCGGTACGAGGCAGCGGGCGGCGTCGTGCACGAGCACGACGTCCACGTCGTCAGGCAGCACCGCGAGCGCCAGCCGGACCGAGTCCTGCCGCGAGGACCCACCCGGCACGACCACGAGACCCACCTGATCGGGTACGACATCGACCAGCAGCGCCCGGACCTCGCTCACCGCGTCCGGAGGTGCGGCGACGACCAGCAGGTCGAGCGAGAGCGCGGCCACCAAGGACCGGACCGCATGGACCAGCAAGGGCTCGCCGACCAGCAGCCGCAGGGCTTTGGGAGCACCGGGGCCGAGCCGCTCACCACGGCCGGCAGCAGCGACGATCACCGCGGTCCTCACGTGCCTGCCCCCCAACCCGCGAGAGCCCTTCAGACCCGGCTGCCCGCGATCGACTGGGGTCGAGCAAACACCATCCGGCCGTTCGCTGTCGTCAGGACGCTCGTGACCAGCACGTGTGCCTCGGACCCGACACCGTCGCGGGCCCGCTCGACCACGACCATCGTGCCGTCGTCGAGGTAGCCGATGGCCTGCCCCGACTCCTTGCCCGGCTTGGTCAGGAGCACGGTCACCTCGTCGCCCGCCACCACAGGCGGACGCAGCGCGATGGCCAGGGAGTGCAGGTTCAGCACGCGTACGCCCGCCAGCGCCGCGCTCTTGGCCAGGTTCGTGTCGAGGGTGAGCAGGGCAGCACCCCGGTCCAGGCTCATGCGTACCAGCTTGGCGTCGACCTCGGGAACGCCCACCGCCTCGTCGTCGATGACCACCACCTCGACGCCAGGCTCACGGCGGAGGGTGTCCAGCACCTCGAGGCCGCGCCGGCCACGGCCACGGCGCAGCTCGTCGCTGGCGTCGGCCAGTCCCTGCAGCTCGGCGAGCACAGGGGCGGGTACGAGCATCTGGCCGCCTAGGAACCCGGCGCGTACGACATCGATGATCCGCCCGTCGATGGCGACCGAGGTGTCGACGATCCGCGGCAGGGTCGAGGTCGAGACCTGCACGGGTGCCATCCCCGCGGTGGCACCGAAGAGCCCGAGCATGCCGTCCCGGCGAGCGACGCCGACCCGGTAGCCGAGCAGGGCGAGGGTCACGATCACGAACGCGAACAGGGGTACGGCCAGCAACCGGTCGCCGACCAGGAAGACCGGCCAGGCGACGGCCGAGCCTGCGACGATGCCGATGATGGCCCCGAAGACGCCGGCCACGATGTGCTCGGCCGACATGTCGTGCAGGGAGCGCTCGGTCTTGGCGACGGTGCGCTCGGTGGCCCGGCCCAGCACGCCCCCCAGGACGAACCCGAGCCCGGTGCCGAGGAGCAGGCCGACCCAGAGCGGATCGATGCCTCCGAGCGCGTCACGGTGCCCGGAGGCCTCGACGACGAGCGCGATCTCGTAGCCCAGGCCGGCGAAGAAGATGACCACGCACAGGCGCAGCAGCTCGACGACGGCGCTCGGCATGCGGGAGAGCGTTCGCCCTTGAGCCACGGAACACCCTCCCGGGTCAGACCGGGCACGCGTACGTGCCCAGCACAGGCGGGACGAGGCCCGCTAGGAGGCGAGCACCTCGTCGAGGATGGTCTCGGCCTTGTCCTCGTTGGTCTTCTCGGCAAGTGCGAGCTCCGACACAAGGATCTGACGCGCCTTCGCCAGCATCCGCTTCTCGCCGGCGGACAGTCCACGCTCACGCTCACGACGCCAGAGGTCACGCACGACCTCGGCCACCTTGATGACGTCGCCGGAAGCCAGCTTCTCCAGATTCGCCTTGTAACGGCGCGACCAGTTGGTCGGCTCCTCGGTGTGCGGCATGCGCAGGACCTGGAACACTTTCTCGAGCCCCTCGGCGCCGACCACGTCACGGACGCCCACGAACTCGGCGTTCTCGGCGGGCACGCGCACGGTCAGGTCACCCTGGGCGACCTTGAGGACCAGATAGAGCTTGTCGACACCCTTGACGGTACGGGTCTCGACGGCCTCGATCAGGGCCGCACCGTGGTGGGGATAGACGACGGTCTCGCCGACATTGAAAGACATGGGTCAGATGCCCCTTTCTGGACCTCAAGGGTAACACGCTTCACAGGGCCGCTTCGCCGCGTTTGCGCAGGTCAGAGGCCTGCCAGCCGCCCTGAAAGGGCCAAACTGATCCCCCCTCGGGGGTTGACAACAGTCCGGGCGCATGCTGGCCGCCAGCGGTGCATACTGGGCTGCATGAGCGGCGCGCCCGGCCCGGACGGGCGGCACGACGACCTCGACGCTGACGAGCTCGAGGGCCTCGCGCTGCTCGTTCCCGACGACCCCCGCAGCCTGGACGGGGACCGCGCGACCTACCTCGACGAGCTGCGCCTTCGCGCCCGCGCCGGTCTGCCATTCGCACGGGTCCGCCGGGTGCTACGGCTGCACGAGCTGCCGGTGCTGCGCCGGTTCGGGCTCACCGGCTCGACGATCATCTTGCTCCTCGCGGCGGTCGCCGTCGTCGGCAGCTCGCTGACCCTGTTCGCCCCCGGCGCCGGGAATCCGAGCACTGCGCTGGTCGCTCCGCTGGCCACGTCAGCGGGAGCGGTCGGCTCGATCGGGGGGCTGCTGCCGCAGACCCAGGTCTCGGTGGCCGGCACCTCGATCCCGCTGCGCTCGGCCCGGCCGGCCGTCATCGCCCTCGTACCCGTCCGGTGCGACGCGTGCGGACCCACGCTGAAGAGCCTGCTGGTGCAAGCACGTGAGTACGGTCTGCGCCTGGTCCTCGCCGGCCCCGCCAGCCAGAACGACCAGCTGGTCAAGCTCAACGACGAGGAGCTCGGCGGGTCCGCGCTCGTCGTCGTGGACAGCTCCGACGTGCTCGGCCCCACTTACAGCCCCGAGGGGGTCAGCGTGGTGCTGGTCCACGAGGACGGCGTCGTCGCCACGGTGGTCCGTGACGTCACCACCACACAGCGCCTCGAGCCCGCCCTGGCCCAGCTCGACCGACCGGGCGCCCCGTCGACCAACCCGTGAGGGCGAGCACGGCGGCGGCTCTGGTCAAGGCGGCCCACCCGGGCCCATCGCTCGCGGTCACCTCGGTCGGCACCGCCCTAGCCGCCTCCGCCGGCGTCCCGCCCGCCCGGCTCGCCCTGCTGGCAATGGCGCTGCTGACCGGGCAGCTGTCGATCGGCTGGTGCAACGACGCGGTCGACCGCGACCGCGATGTCGCAGCCGGTCGCACCGACAAGCCAGTCGCGCTCGGCCTGCTACCGGTGCAGACCGTGGCCACCGCCTCGAGGGTCGCGCTCACACTCTGTGCCGTCGCCTCGTTCAGCCTCGGTTGGCAGCCCGGGCTCGCGCACGCGGTGGCCGTGGCTGGCGGCTGGTCGTACGACCTCGTGCTCAAGCGCCGGGTGGCCTCGTTCGTCCCCTTCGCGGTCAGCTTCGGGCTGCTGCCGGCCGTGGCCACGCTGACCCTGCAGCCACCCGTCTGGCCACCCTGGTGGGCCGTGACCGCAGGGGCCCTGCTCGGCGTCGTGGCCCATCTGGCCAACACGTTGCCCGACCTGTCCGACGACGTCGCCGCCGGCGTGCTCGGACTCCCCCAACGGCTTGGGCCGGTACGCACCCGCGTGCTCTCGGCCGTCCTCCTCTCGGCCGCGGCCGCGGTGCTCGCCTGGGCGCCGCCAGGGCCACCAGGGGCCGCGGGGATCACCTTGCTCGTCGTGACTGCGCTCGTCCTGGTCGCAGCTTTCGCCGTGCGCTGGCCGGAGGGGTCACGGGCACCGTTCGCGCTGACCGTCCTGGCCGCGCTGGCGGTGGTCACCCTGCTCTTGGCGCGGGGAGCCGCACTCACGTGACCGGACGTCGGTAGGCTGCTGGGTGCCCGCTCGCACCGCACGAACTCATCCGTGAGCATCCGAACGCATCAGGAGTCATCGCCGTGAGCCGAAGCCCCCGTCGCGTCGCCTCGGTCGTCGTCGTCGCACTCGCCCTCGGTACCTCGATCACCGGTTGCGGCGCGGGATTCGACGCCACGACCAGCCGGACGTACGCGCCGAGCAACGGCTCGGTGGCGTCGATCGGTGACATCCGGATCCGCAACGTGGTGCTCGTCCAGAGCGTCGACGGCCGGATCACCGAGGTCTACGCGACCTTCGTCGACAACGGCAACGCCGCCGACCAGCTCACCGGCATCCGGATCGCGTCGGCCGGCGAGGTCAAGCTGCCCAACGGGCCGATCACGGTTCCCGCCCTGGGCAAGGTCGACCTCGGCCCGTCCGGCGAGCGGGTCTTCGCCGATGGGTTGACCCTGGTGCTCGGCCACGTCTACACGATCACGTTCAGCTTCGCGCGCGCCGGCGAGGCACACCTGAGCGCTCTGGTGATGACGAGCGACTCGTTGGTCAGCGGGGGCTGACACCGCGGCTCGTCAAGACCCAGTGGCTCACGGCTCGAACTTGTAGCCCAGCCCTCGTACGGTCACCAGGTAGCGCGGGTTGGCGGGGTCGGGCTCGACCTTGGCCCGCAGCCGCTTGACGTGCACGTCGAGGGTCTTGGTGTCGCCGACGTAGTCCGAGCCCCACACCCGGTCGATCAGCTGCATCCGCGTGAGCACCCGCCCGGCGTTGCGCAGCAACAGCTCCAGCAGGTCGAACTCCTTGAGCGGCATGGGGGCCGGGCGGCCGTCGACGGTCACCACGTGGCGCTCGACGTCCATGCGTACCGGCCCCGCCTCGATCGTCCCAGGCACCAGCTCGTCGCCCTCGGACCCGCGCCGCAGCACCGCCCGGATCCGCGCGACGAGCTCGCGGGACGAGAACGGCTTGGTGACGTAGTCGTCGGCGCCGAGCTCGAGACCGACGACCTTGTCGACCTCGCTGTCCTTGGCCGTGAGCATGATGACCGGGACGTTGGAGCGCTGCCGCAGCTGGCGGCAGACCTCGGTGCCGGACAGCCCCGGCAGCATCAGGTCGAGCAGGACGAGGTCGGCGCCGGACCGGTCGAACTCCTCCAGCGCCCCGGTCCCCGTGTCCGCGACCGCGACCTCGTACCCCTCCTTGCGGAGCATGTACGACAGTGCCTCGCTGAACGACTCCTCGTCCTCGACCACGAGCAC
>JANMWN010000018.1:0-25015 GCA_031394045.1 Sporichthyaceae bacterium | reverse complement strand
GCGCGGCTCGTTGATCTTCTCGACGACGCTGACCACAGCAGGCAGGGTGCCCTCGACCGTGTCGAAGCCGGTGTCGGTGACACGCTGCACGCGTGCGGTCGTCCCCTCGACGTCGACCTTGCCGGCGAAGGTCAGCTGCGGAACGCCCAGGCGCTCCGCCAGCATCGCGGGCACCACGCTCATCCGCGCGTCCGTCGACTCCGTACCCAGGATCACCAGGTCCCACGGCAGGGTGCCCAGCGCCTTGGCCAGCACCAGCGACGTCGCCAACGCGTCGGAGCCGTGCAGCGAGGCGTCCACGACGTGCACGCCGGCGTCGGCCCCCATCGACAGCGCCTTGCGGATCGTCTCGGCGGCCTTGTCCGGACCCATGGTCAAGATCGTGACGGGAGACGCCTCGGGGCCACCGTTCGCCTCCTGGAGGCGCAGCGCCTCCTCGACGGCGTACTCGTCCAGCTCGTTCATGACCGCGTCCGCGGACTCTCGGTCCAGGGTGCTGTCCGCCGGCTGGAGCTTCTTCTCGGCCCAGGAGTCGGGTACCTGCTTGACGCAAACGACGATGTTCATGGCCGCGCGCGACCTTTCGAGACGCGGGGCGCCCTGCACGCCCACCGGGAGCAGTGTTGCAGCGAGGTCGGCTCGCAAGCAGCCGGGGTCGCCATCCAACGATGTTACTCGCTGGTAACCGAAAGTGGCGACTTAGCCCAGCCTTAGCCCGTCGAGGGTGCGCGGTTATCGGCAGCCGGCCGATGCTCTTGCTGTACCTGTCCACACCTGCCGACCCGGGCCCATCGACTGGAGAGCCACCATCATGATCAGTTCGATCCTCGCGGCCGCAAAGGCCGCCACTGGCACCAAGGCCGTCCTCGCGGCGGGCGCCATCGTGCTCGCGACCGCCGGGACCGCCGGGGCCGCTGTCGCTGTCAACAGCCTGACCCCCGCGCCGGCAAGCCCCAGCACGACAGCCGTTCCCACCGGTACGGTCACGCCGAGCCGCTCGGCGGAGCCCACGGAGCCGGCCGAGTCGGCCAGTCCCGAGCCGAGCGAGACGCACAGCGCCGAACCCAGCGAGTCCCCCGATCCCACCGAGTCCGCCGACCCGAGCGAGTCCGCCGACCCGAGCGAGTCCGCCCATCCGAGCGAGTCCGCCGACTCGGGCGACGATCAGGGCGACCACCAGGACGGTGCCGAAGGGCAGGATCAGAACGGTGACCACGGTGACCACGGCGGCTCCGGCGACGGCGGCGGCTCCGGCGACGGCGGGAACGACAGCTCGGGCGGCAGCTCGGACTGACCCGCCGCTTCGCCTGGCCTGCGCCGCACCGGCGAGCGCAGGCTGGGCGAGCCGGATGTCCAGCAATTGCACCCGGCGGCTACCCTCACGCGGATGAGCCTCAGCGGCCGAATCCGCGCGACAGTCTCGGCGGTCGTTGCAGATGTGAGACGGCCACCCTGGGTTCCGACCGGCCACTACTACTCGGCGAGGCCTTCACAGTCTGACGTGCGGCGCGCCCTGGTCACGACACGAGCGCCCGCCGGTATCGACTTGAGGGCGGACGACCAGGTCAAGCTGGCCGGTGAGCTGGATCTGTCGATGCCGCCAGCAGGGAGGTGGATCGCCACCGGTCAGTCCATGTTCATGGAAGGTGACGCTGCGATCCTGCGGGCGCTGCTGATCCGGTTCAGGCCTGCGCGGCTGGTGGAGATCGGCTCGGGCTTGTCCACAGCCGTGGCCCTCGACGTCGCTGACGGGATTCTCCCGGCCCTGCGCATCACCTGCATCGAGCCCTACCCGGAGCGCTTGCGCTCCAGACTCCGCCCCGGCGACGAGAAGCGCCTGACGCTGATCGAACGACAGGTCCAGGACGTCACGCCCGAGGAATTGGTCTCCGGGCTCGAGCCAGGTGACTTCTTCTTCATCGACTCGACCCACGTGGTCAAGGCCGGGTCAGACGTCGTCTGGCTCTACCTTCACACGCTCCCCCTGCTGCCGCCCGGCGTGATCGTCCACGTCCACGACATCTTCTGGCCGTTCGAGTACCTGGACGACTGGCTGCGCGAGGGCCGGGAGTGGACCGAGATCTACCTCCTGCAAGCCTTCCTGATGTACAACGCGGACTGGGAGATCCTGCTCTTCGGCTCCTGGCTGTGGCACGAGCACCCAGAGCTCGTGCCCGCTGATCTCGCGGCGAGCCGGCCGGGGTCGATCTGGCTCCGTCGAATCAGATAGGACCAGACGCAGGCTGGGGTTCGTGCCCTGCTCCGGCGAGAGAGACTGCCCCGCTGGGCGAGCACCGCTGCTTCTGGGTCAGACTGACTCATGGAGCCCCGCCCGGTAGAGGTACTTGACGAGCGCCAGGAGAAACCGGCGGCGGGTCGTTGACGGACGTTTCCGCGGGTCTGCGCCTCACCGGCGAGCGCACCCTGCCGGGGATCTGGCACGAGAACTACTGGTTCCGGCGGCACGAGGCGGCGTACGTATGGGTCGCGCAGCTCGTCGGCGGACGCAGCGTCCTCGAGGCGGGGTGCGGCGAGGGGTACGGGGCCGGTCTGCTGCTCGCGGCCGGCGCCCAGCAGGTGGTCGGGGTCGACTACGACGCGGCGGCCGCAGGGCACCTGCACGCGGCGTACCCACAGGTTCCAGTGCTCCGCGGCAACCTCGTCGCGCTCCCCCTGGCGAGCGAGTCGTTCGACATCGTCGTCAGCCTGCAGACCGTCGAGCACCTGTGGGACCAGCCGGCGTTCATCGCCGAGTGCGTACGCGTCCTCCGCCCGCGCGGAAAGCTGGTCGTCTCGACGCCGAACCGGCTCACCTTCTCCCCCGGCGTACCGCGCGGCGCGAAGCCGCTGAACCCGTTCCACGTCAACGAGCTCGACCAGGCCGAGCTGGTCGACCTGGTCGCTGGGGCGTGCGTCATCGAGGAAAGCCCTGGCCTGCACCACGGTGACCGGATCAAGCAGTGGCAGCAGCACAACGGATCGCTCGTCGCGGCGCAGCTCGCAACCCCGTACGAGGAGTGGGACCCCGAGCTCGTGAATCTGGTGAAGTCGTTGCAGGTCAACGACTTTGACGTTAGTCACGATGAGATCGACGACGCTCTGGACCTCGTCGTCGTGGGCCGCAAGCCGTGACGCCCACCGCGGGCGGGCGGGCGATCGGCTCGTGCTGCATCGTCCTGCACTCGCACCTGCCGTGGCTCGCCCATCACGGGTCATGGCCGGTCGGCGAGGAGTGGCTCTACCAGGCCTGGGCCGGCGCGTACCTACCCCTGGTTGACCTCCTCGACCGGCTGGCCACAGAGGGGCGGCGGGACCTGCTCACCCTCGGCGTCACGCCTGTGCTCGCCGCGCAGCTCGACGACCCCTACTGCCTGCGCGAGATGCACACCTGGCTCGGCTTCTGGCAGACGCGGGCCGAGGGCCTGGGCAGCGAGAGCGACCCGGCCGCCCGGGCGCTCGGCAACCGGGAGTTCCGCGCGTCGCAGCAGGCCCTCGCCCAGTACGAGAGTCGTTGGCGGCACGGGGCTTCGGCGGTGCTACGCCCGCTGGTGGACAGTGGCGTCATCGAGCTGCTGGGCGGGCCGGCGACGCATCCGTTCCAGCCACTCTTGGACGACCGGCTGGCCGCGTTCGCCCTGACGACCGGCCTCGATGACGCCCAGCTACGTCTCGGTCGGCGCCCCGCTGGCATCTGGGCCCCCGAGTGCGGTTACCGTCCGGGCCTCGAGGACATGTACGCGGCGGCCGGCGTCGAACGGTTCCTCGTCGACGGTCCCACCCTGCTCGGGTCCGGTGGCTCGACCGCCGCGGCGTGCACGGTCGGCCGCTCCGACGTCGTCGCCTTCGGGCGGGACCTGGACGTGACGTACCGCGTGTGGTCGCCGCGCCGCGGCTACCCGGGCGGCCCCTGGTATCGCGACTTCCACACCTACGACCACGGGTCCGGCTTCAGGCCCGCGCGGGTGACCTCGCCCCGGACGCCGCCGGAGGACAAGGCCGCGTACGACCAGGAGCGGGCACTGGCTTCCGTCGCCGTCGACGCTGCGGACTTCGTCTCGGTCGTACGGCAGCGGCTGCTCGAAATCGCAGCCGAGCGCGACGGCCGGCCCGGGCTCGTGACGGTGGCGTACGACACAGAGCTCTTCGGGCACTGGTGGCACGAGGGCCCGGCCTTCCTGGAGGCGGTACTTCGGCAGCTGCCCGAGGCCGGGGTGCGCGTCACGACTTTGGCGGGTGCGATCGAGGCGGGCCACGTCAGCGGGCCGGTCGAGCTCGGCCCGGGCTCGTGGGGTTCCGGCAAGGACTGGCGGGTCTGGGACGGCGAGCAGGTGTCCGACCTGGTGACCACCGGAGCAGCCGTCCAGAAGCGGCTGCTCGACGTCGTCGACAGCCAGCCGATGGACGGGTCCCGCCGCACGGACCTCGACCAGCTCGCCAGGGACGCGCTGCTCACGCTCTCCAGCGACTGGGCGTTCATGGTGACGAAGGACTCGGCGGCTGGCTATGCGCGCGACCGATTCGACCGTCACGAGGCCGACTTCTCGTTGCTGGCCAAGGCGATCGACGGCGGCCGCGGCCGCGGGCCGGCCGAATCGCAGGCAGTGGTCGACGGGCCGTTCAGCCATCTCGACGCTCGCATCCTCCGGCGCCGGTAGCCTCGCCGCCGTGCGGATCCTTCAGCTGTCGTGGGAGTACCCACCGCTGGTCTACGGCGGGCTCGGACGGCACGTGCACGCGCTGGCCGAGGCCGAGGCGGCGCTCGGGCACGAGGTCACGGTGCTGACCCAGCACGTCGAGGGTGCGGCGGACGACGAGACGGTCAGAGGCGTACGCATCATCCGGGTGCCCTACGACCCACCGATCGTGCCGCAGTCCGACCTGCTCGCCTGGGTGCTCGGGCTCGGTCACGCCATCGCGCGGGCCGGCAGTCGGCTCGGCGAGCAGTGGCGGCCCGACATCGTGCACGCCCACGACTGGTTGATGTGCCATGCGGGCACGGCCCTGAAGGAGGCCTTCGGGGTCGGGCTCGTGGCGACCATGCACGCGACCGAGGCCGGACGGCACCAGGGCTGGCTCCCCAGCCCGCTCAGCCGAGCCATCCACACGACGGAGTGGTGGCTCACGTTCGAGGCACGACGGGTGATCACCTGCTCGCCGCACATGCGCTGGGAGGTCACCCGGCTGTTCGAGCTGCCCCCAGACAAGGTCGACCTGGTGGCCAACGGCATCGACCGCGCCACCTGGTCGGTCCGGGCGTCCACGGCTGCGGCGGCGCGAGTGAGGTACGCCGGTAAGGGGCCGTTGCTGGTGTACGCGGGCCGGCTCGAATGGGAGAAGGGTATGCACACGCTGCTCGAGGCGATGCCTCGGCTGCGGCGACGCCACCCGGGGCTGCACCTCGTCGTCGCCGGCGACGGGACCTTCGGGGCCGAGCTGCGTGAGCGCGCCAAGGCCGCCCGCCTTGGGCCGTCGGTGGCATTCACCGGCTTCCTGCCGCGCGAGGAACTGGCGGCCGTCGTCGCGGCCGCCGACTGTGCGGTCGTCCCCTCGCTGTACGAGCCGTTCGGGCTGGCCGCTCTGGAGGCCGCCGCGCTGGGGACGCCCCTGGTCGTGTCCGACGTCGGCGGCCTGCGCGAGTTCGCCCGCGGCGGCGCCTGCGCATCGCTCGTGACGCCCGGCGACCCGGCCGCACTTGCCGCGGGGATCAGCCTCGTTCTCGATGACGAGGTCCTGGCCCGCCGACTCGTCCGCACCGCCCGACAGCGGTTGGGCAGCAACCACTCCTGGCCGGCGCTGGCGGCCCGTACCGTCGACACGTACGCCAGGGCGGCCGACGAGGAGCGCGTCCTTCAGGCAGGACTATCGGCCAAGGATCTCCGTCCGCTCCACCTCGCCGTACGCGACGGCAACCTCCTCACCGGCGACGTGTCCTAGACGATCCCGACGTCTGAGCGTGCAGTTGCGAACTGGCATTTCTAGCGCCAGAATGGCGCCATGCCCAGTGTTCAGATCAAGGACGTTCCCGAGCAGACGCACGCAGTTCTGCGCCAGCGCGCGGCGGCGGCGCACCAGTCGCTCCAGGAGTACCTGCTGGCCCGCCTCATCGAGGATGCCAACCTGCCTAGCCTCGAAGAGGTTCTCGCCGCAGCGGGGGGACGCGCTGGCGGTTCGGTGTCGTTCAAGGTCGCCGCTCAGGCCGTTCGGAGCGATCGTGCTGGTCGTTGACGCGAGCGTGCTGGTGGTCGCGCTGGCCGATGACGGGGCCGACGGCGACCACGCGCGACGGCGACTGATCGGGGAACGGCTAGCCGCTCCCGAGATCATCGACCTCGAGGTCGCGTCGGTCCTGCGGCGACTCTTGCGCCTGGGCTCGATCCCGCTGAGACGAGCGGACCTGGCCCTAGCCGATCTAGCCGCTCTCCCGATGCAAAGAGTCCCACACCGACACCTCATGGCCAGGTGCTGGCAGTTGCGGGACAACCTCACGAGCTACGACGCGGCGTACGTCACCGTGGCCGAAGCCTTCAATTCGACACTGCTCACCTCTGACCAGCGTCTTGCCAAGGCACCAGGTGCCCGTTGTCCCATCGAAGTGATCAGGTCTGCTGGCTGACCTCGGTGGCCCAGGGGTGGCCGAACCAGCGCTGGATGCGGCTGGCGCCGAACTCCTTCTTGTCGGCCCCGAGCTCGCGCGAGGGACCGATCAGGCTTCCGTGCGGAGCCTGACCAGGGGTGAAGGTGACGTCCACCTTGGCCACGGCGTCGTGCCCGAGCTCCAGGTAGCAAAGGCCGTGCCCGTCGTACGTCGTCGCGGATGCCGTGCCCCGAAGCTGCGCCACGATCGCCGCAGCGACGACGGACGCCTGCCCCTCGGCGAAGACGCCAGCCTTGGGCGTGCCCACGCTGGCCACGTCTCCGACGGCGTACACGCCCGGGTACGCGGTCTCCAGCGTGTACGGGTCCACCGGGATCCAGCCATCGACCGCAAGCCCCGACTCGATGACGACGTCGGGCGCGCGGTGGACTGGTACGCCGAGGAACAGGTCGAACGCCAACTCGGAACCGTCGTCGAGCAGGGCCACCTTGCGGTCGGCGTCGAGGCCACGGACCAGGTGGTGCGGGTGCCACGCGATCCCGCGCTCGGCGAACGCCGTCAGGATCGCCTCGGACGCGGCCGGCGACGGCGGGATCGGGACGCCGAACGGCATCACGAGCGACACGCGCGACGAGTCGAGCAGGCCGCGCGCGGCCAGCAGGTCGTGCACCAGCAACGCCGCCTCGCTCGGGGCCGGCGGGCACTTGAAAGGCGTCGAGGTCACACCGACGACGACGTGGCCGCCACCGAACTCGGCGAGCACGTCCCTCAGGGCGAACGCCCCCGCCACCGTGTAGAACTCGTGGCCGCCCTCGACCAGACCCGGCGTCGCAGCGGCGTCGAGATCGGCCCCGAGGGCGACCACCAGGATGTCGAACTCCAACTCACCGTCGTCGGTGCTCACCCGCCGCGCCACGGGGTCGATCGACCGTACCGTCGACTGCACGAACCGCACCCCCGGCTTGACCAGGTCGGCGTAGCGGTGGAGCGCCTGGTCGGCCGGCATCCGGCCGAACATCACGTCCAGCTTGGAGAAGCCGAAGACGAACCCCCCGGAGCGATCGACCAGCACGAGGTCGAGGTCGTCGCCGAACTCCTCCGAGAGCGTGGCGGTCAGCTCTAGCCCGCCGAAGCCGGCGCCCAGCACGAGGATGCGCATGGCTCGAACCCTAGTAGCGGCACACCCAATAGGGTCCTCGGATGAGCTCGACTGCCGATGTCGTCGTGGTGGGGGCCGGTGCCCTCGGACTGAGCACGGCCCTCCACCTGGCCCTCCAGGGGCGGCAGGTCGTCCTGGTCGAGCGCGACAGCGCCGGGTCCCAGGCCTCTGGCCGGGCCGCCGGGCTGTTCAAGTCGATCCAGGCCGACGAGGTACGCACGACCCTCGCCCGCCGGAGCATCGAGCGCGCGCTGCGCTTCGAGGAGTGGGCCGGCGTCCCGCTGCCGGTCGTGCGTTCCGGGAGCCTGGCCATCGCGCGTACGCCCGAGCACACCGGGCTGCTGCGGCGCGAGGTCGCGGCCTCGCGCGGCTGGGGGGTCGCGGTCGACGACCTCGATGGGCCCGGACTCGCTGGCCGCTCAAGCCTGTACCGGCCGACCGGCGGCGAGGCGGCCTGGTGGTGCCCCGAGGACGTCTACATCGAGGAGCCGATGTCGCTCGTCGACGCGTACGTGGCCGCGCTCCGGCTGCACGGCGGGCAGGTGCGCGAGGGCGAGACTGTGGTGGGGGTCGAGGTCGCCGCCGGTGCCGTGGTCGCGGTCGAGACCGACCGCGGGCGCATCACGACGGGCACGGTCGTGGACGCGGCGGGTGCGTGGACCCGACCGGTCGCAGCCCTGGCGGGGGCTTGGATCCCCGTCGCCCCCGTACGCCATCAGCTGATGATCACCGAGCCGACGGACGCGGTCGACCCCAGCGACCCGATCGTGCGGATCGTCGACGCGGCCGTCTACCTGCGGCCGGCCCGAGGTGGGCTGATGGTCGGCGGGTTCGAGGCCGACCCGCTCGCGCTGCCGGCCGACCCGCCACGGCAGACCGCTGACGTGCCGCTCGATGTCCACGTGCTGAGTGCGATGGCCCGGTCGGTCGAGCAGGAGGTGCCGACCGCAACGGTCACGAGAGCGGCCGAGCTGCGCGGCGGCATGTTCACCATGTCGCCGGACGGACGGTTCGTTGTCGGGCCCACGTCGGTCAGCGGCCTCTGGGTGGCGTCCGGCTGCAACGGTTCCGGGTTCTCGTCCTCGCTCGGGATCGGTGAGGCGCTGGCGGCCGACATCGTCGGCGCACCACCGGTCGCCGACCTCACCTCGTTCGTGCCCGCCCGCATCGCCGCGACGGACGACGACGGGCTCGTACGGGCCGGGAGCTGGCAGTACGCGCACTACTACGACCCGGCCGACTAGGGACGAGGGGCAAAAGCTGTGGAGGACGAGTCGGCCGCGGTGGCCATGGCTCCCGCGTTCGAGGACCTGGTGCGCACCTGCCCGGTGCCCGCCAGCATCGTGGAGGAGCCTGGTCGGAGCACGGGCCGAGCCTGATGCTGATGGCGCCCGACGGCAGCGGCATGGGCCTGTAGGTGGACCTGTCGCTCGACGGACCGAAACGCGTGGCCCAGGTGGCCGAGCAGGTCCAGGAGTGGGCCGTCGAGGCGCTGTGGGGCGCAGGCCGGCCCGCTGTCTGGCCATCCTGCCCGACCCATCCGGACACGCACCCGTTGAAGGCCACAGTCCTTGCAGGCCAACCGGTCTGGCTCTGCCCGGTGGACGGGAGGGACGAGGCCCCCATCGGCCGGCTGGCCGACTACGTCTGAGTCCTCGGGGAAGCCCGAGTCAGGGCTAGCGGAGCTGCTCGGCAGCACGCGCGGTCTTGCGGGCGATGTCTGCGAGCGCCGCACGGCGGGCAGCGTCGGCCTCGTACATCGCGACGCGGTCCTTGACGACGCGGCCCGGCACGCCCACCACAACCGACATCGGCGGCACGTCCTTGTTGACCAGGCTGTGCGCCGCTAGCACGCTGCCCGAGCCGACGGTCACGCCTCGGAGCACGGTGACCTTGACGCCGAGCCAGCAGTCCGGGCCGATGCGTACCGGTGTCTTCGCGATGCCCTGGTCCTTGATGGGCACCGTGATGTCGGCGTAGACGTGGTCGAAGTCGCAGACGTACACCCAGTCAGCGACGATCGTTCTCGCCCCGAACTCGATGTCGAGGTAGCAGTTGACCGTGTTGTCCTTGCCGAACACGCACTTGTCGCCGATCCGCAGGTTGCCCTCGTGGCAGCGCAGCGAGTTGCCGTTGCCGAGGTGCACCCACCGGCCGACGACCAGCCGCCCGTAGCCCCGCCGCGCGTACAGCTCGACGTGCCGCCCGAGGAAGACGAACCCCTCGGTGACGATGTGCGGGTTCCGGAGCCGCCACACGAAGAAGCGCCAGTAACGCACCAGGTACCACGGGGTCCAGGCACGGTGGCGGACGACCCAGCGCAGGCTCGCCCAGGTCAGGAACCGGGCCTGACGCGGGTCACGCGAGCGACGGGAGAGCACTCGCGCACGCTAGTCGGTCGGAACCGCTACCGGCTTGGTTCCCGTCACGCACACGTTGTAGAACAGCTCGGCCGGCACCACTCGCGCCAGCACCTTCTCGTCGAGGGCCGAGAGCGTCAGCCAGCCCTTGTACGCGAACAAGGCCCAGCGCCAGCCAAGCCGCTCGGAGTTGACGGCGTACTCGAAGGTGCGCATCGGCCAGCCGAACCAGGACGCGGCCAGCTCCTCGGTCACCGTACGTACGTCGACCGCGCCGGCACGGACGGCGGTGCGACCCAGCTCGGCAGGGTCGAAGGTGTGGACGTCGACCACCGACTCGAGCGCCGCCGCGCGTGACGAGGCCGCGAGCTCGTCCTTGGGCCGGGCCCAGCGGTCGCGCAGCGCCGGCAGGTACGAGGCGGTGGTGGCCGCCTTCCAGGTCAGCCGGGACAGTCGACGAGCGACGAAGTCACCCTTGCTGGTCGGCTCGCCCGCGAAGACGAACCGCCCACCCGGCCGGAGCACCCGCAGCACCTCGGCCAGGGCCAGCTCGACGTCAGGGATGTGGTGGAGCACCGCGTGCCCGACGACGAGGTCGAAGGTGTCGTCGTCGTACGGGATCGACTCGGCGTCGGCGACGCGGCCCTCCACTGTGAAGCCGAGGCCGTCGGCGTTGCGTACGGCGGCGTCGACCATGCCCGGCGAGATGTCGGTGACGTGCCCGTCCGTCAGGACGCCCGCCTGCCGCAGGTTGAGCAGGAAGAAGCCGGTACCGCAGCCGATCTCGAGCGCCTTGGCGTAGGGCCAGCCGTCGGCGCCGGCCACGTGCACGAACCGGTCGCGGGCGTACGAGATGCACCGCTCGTCGTAGGAGATCGACCACTTGGCGTCATAGGTGGACGCCTCCCAGTCGTGGTAGAGCACGTTGGCCAGCTTGGGGTCAGCCCACGCTGCCTCGATCTGCTCCAGAGTGACGTCGCCCTGCGGCTCCGCGGACCGGTCACCCACCGACGAACTCGGCCTTGCCTGGACCGTTCTCCACGAACGAGGTCATGCCGATCCCCTGGTCCCTCGTCGCGAACATGGCAGCGAACTGCACGCGCTCGATCTCCAAGCCGGCGTCGAGGTCGACCTCAAGGCCACGGTCGATCGCCTCCTTGGCCGCACGCAGCGCGTACGCCGGGCCGGTGACGTACCGCTCCACCATCGCCAGCGCGGCCGCGTAGACGTCGTCCGGGGCCACGACCTTGTCCACCAGTCCGATGGCCAGCGCCTCCTCAGCACCGACGAAGCGCCCGGTGAACACGATGTCCTTGGCCCGCGCCGGGCCGACGAGCCGGGGCAGCCGCTGTGTCCCGCCGGCCCCGGGGATGACGCCGAGCAGGATCTCGGGCTGGCCGAGCTTGGCATTGTCGCCGGCGACGCGGAAGTCGCAGGCCAGGGCAAGCTCGAGCCCTCCCCCTAGTGCGTACCCGGTGATCGCCGCGACCGTCGGCTTGGGGATCTTGGCCACCGCGGTGAACGACGACTGCAGCCGCGCTCCGGCGTCCACGACGTCGGTGTACGTCCAGCCGGCCATCTCCTTGACATCGGCGCCGGCGGCGAACACCTTCTCGCCGCCGTAGACGATGACGGCCCTCACGTCACGGCGCTCGCTCGCCTCGACGGCGGTCGCCCGAATCTCTTCCTGGACCTGGCGAGACAGGGCGTTCATCGGCGGCCGGTCGAGCCGGATGGTCCCGATCCCAGCTTCGACCTCCAGGCGTACGAGCTCGCCCATGGGTGCCTCCTCCAGCGTCGACGTGACCCGGCGGCCGAGCCTAGTGCGGCGGGGTCGGTGGCCGTCCGGCAGGATGTCCCGGTGACCGACGCGCAGCTGCCCTGGCCGGGCACGTGGTACCCCCTGGGCGCGACGCCGGACACCGAGGGCACCAACTTCGCGCTCTGGGCCAACGGGGCGACCGGTGTCGAGGTGTGCCTGTTCGACGCCGCCGGCGACGAGACCCGCTACCCGCTGACCGAGCGTACGTTCCATGTCTGGCACGGCTACCTGCCCGACATCGGCCCGGGTCAGCACTACGGGTTCCGGGTGCACGGGCCGTGGAATCCTCCGCAGGGCGACCGTTTCAACGCCGCGAAGCTGCTGCTCGACCCGTACGCGCGGGCGATCGACGGCAGCCTCGACAACGTGCCGGCGGTCTACGGGCATGTGGGCGGCGACGGGAGCAGCGGCGACGACACGGTGCAGGACGAGAGCGACTCGGCGCCGCACGTACCCAAGTCCGTCGTCGTCGGCAGCAGCTTTGACTGGGGCGACGACGCGCCACCGGCCACCCCGTGGGGCGACACGACGATCTACGAGCTGCACGTACGTGGCTTCACCCAGCAGCACCCGGACGTCCCCGAGGAGCTGCGCGGCACCTACGCCGGGCTCGCGCACCCGGCCGCCGTCCAGCACCTCGTCGACCTCGGCGTCTCGGCCGTCGAGCTGCTCCCGGTGCACCACTTCGTCAGCGAGCCGCGGCTGGTCGAGCGCGGCCTGACCAACTACTGGGGCTACAACTCGGTCGGCTACTTCGCCCCTCACGCCGCGTACGCCGCACCGGGCCAGCAGGTCGACGAGTTCAAGGCCATGGTCAAGGCGCTGCACGCCGCCGGGCTCGAGGTGATCCTCGACGTGGTCTACAACCACACCGGCGAGGGCGACGAGCTGGGGCCGACGCTGGAGTTCCGTGGGATCGACAACTCGGCGTACTACCGGCTGCAGAACGGCGGTCGGCTGTACTCCGACTACACCGGCTGCGGCAACACTCTCAACGTGAGCCAGCCGCACGTCCTGCAGGTCGTCATGGACTCGCTGCGCTACTGGGTCCTGGAGATGCACGTCGACGGGTTCCGCTTCGACCTGGCTGCGGCGCTGGCGCGCTCGATGCACGACGTCGACATGCTCGGCGGCTTCCTCAGCACCATCTCGCAGGACCCCGTTCTGTCGAGGGTGAAGCTCATCGCCGAGCCCTGGGACGTCGGCGAGGGCGGCTACCAGGTCGGCGAGTTCCCGCCGCTGTGGAGCGAGTGGAACGACAAGTACCGCGACGCGATGCGCGACTTCTGGGGCGGCGCAGGCGGGGGCATCCGCGAGATCGGCTACCGCCTGTCGGGTTCGTCGGACCTGTACTCCGACGACGGGCGCCGGCCGTTCGCCTCGATCAACTTCGTCGCGGCCCACGACGGCTTCTCCTTGCGCGACCTCGTCTCGTACAACCACAAGCACAACGACGCCAACGGTGAGAACGGTCGCGACGGGTCCGACAGCAACCGCAGCTGGAACCACGGCGTCGAGGGCGAGACGACGGACGCCGAGGTGCTCGCGGCCCGCCGTCGCTCGCTGCGCAACCTGCTGACGACGCTGCTGCTGTCCACCGGCGTGCCCATGCTCACCGCGGGCGACGAGCTCGGACGTACGCAGGGCGGCAACAACAACGCGTACTGCCTCGACTCGCCCGTGTCCTTCCTCGACTGGGAGCTCGCGCCATGGCAGCTGGACCTGATGGCCTGGACACGTACGCTGCTCGCACTGCGGCGGGAGCACCCGGTGTTCCGGCACCGGCACTTCCTCAAGGGCCGGCCCGCGTACCCAGGAGGCCCCAAGGACCTCGCGTGGTTCCGCCCCGACGGGAGCGAGCTGGCCGACGCCGACTGGTGGGTGGCGGGTACGGACACCCTCGGCATGTACCTCTCCGGTGACGGCCTGCGCTCCCGCAGCCGACGCGGCGAGCGGATCCGGGACGACTCGTTCCTGCTGCTGGTGCACGGGGGCAACGAGCCGACGACCTTCACCTTGCCCGGCCAACCCTGGGCCTCAGCCTGGACCGTCGTCCTCGACACGACCCAGGACGTCCCCTCGACGCTGCCGGCGGCCGCCCCTACCGTTACGTCGCTCCCCTTGGCCGCGCGCTCAGCCACACTCCTCCAAGCGGACTAGCCCGACAACGAGTGCAGTTCGTTTGATCTACCGCGTACAACCGTCGCCGTTGTCAGCGGAGGTCACCCTCGGTCATGGCACCGGGCGAGTGCGGGAACGCGACCAGGTTCATCTCGGCCGCGGACGCCAGGTACTTGTTCTTGGGCAGAATCCGCACCGTGTAGCCGAACGCGCCGGCCCGGTCGAGCTCCAGGGTGCCGTCGTACCGCCAGCGTCCCCCCTCGTACGACACGGCGGGTGCCAGCGAGGTGCCGACCGGGTGCAGCAGGCGGTCGTCGTTGTCAGCGCGGCCGTGCAGCACCTGGCAGTCGACGTCGTCCGGGGTGAGCCCGCCGAGCGAGACGAACACCCGGAGCTGGAGCTGCTCGCCCAGCGTCGGGCTGTCCCCCACACCGCCGGCCTCGAGGTGGTCGACGTGGACGCTGCCCCACTCCTTGGCGACGTGCTGCTTCCAGGTCGCCAGCTCCTGCGCGACGACGTGGACGGGTCCGTCGAGGGCCCGGGCCGACTCGGCGGCGGGGCGGTACAAGGAGTTGACGTAGTCGGTGACCATCCGGCTGGCGAGCACCTTCGGGCCGAGCGAGCGCAGCGTGTGCCGCACCATCGAGATCCAGCGGGTGGGCAACCCGTCGCTGCCCCGGTCGTAGAACCGCGACGCGACCGAGCCTTCGATGAGGTCGTACAACGCAGCCGACTCGATGTCGTCACGACGGTCGGGGTCGTCGATCCCGTCGGCGGTCGGGATCGACCAGCCGTTCTCACCGTCGTACATCTCGTCCCACCAGCCGTCGAGGATCGACAGGTTGAGGCAGCCGTTGAGGGCAGCCTTCATGCCGGACGTGCCGCAGGCCTCCAGCGGGCGCAGCGGGTTGTTGAGCCAGACGTCGCAGCCTGGGTACAGGTCAGCGGCCATCGCCATGTCGTAGTCGGGCAGGAAGACGATCCGGTGCCGCACGGCCGGGTCGTCGGAGAACTCGACCAGTTGCTGGATCAGCTTCTTGCCACCGTCGTCCGCCGGGTGCGACTTCCCGGCCACGACGATCTGGACCGGACGGTCGGGGTCGGTGAGCAGCGCGGTCAGCCGTACGGGGTCGCGCATCATCAACGTGAGCCGCTTGTACGACGGCACCCGCCGGGCGAAGCCGATGGTGAGGACCGCGGGGTCGAGAACGTCGTCGACCCAGCCGAGCTCAGCCGCGCTCGCGCCACGCTGGAGCCACGACAACCGCACGCGGCGCCGGGCCTCGTCGACCAGCCGCGCACGCAGGATGCCGCGGGTGGCCCAGATCTCGGCGTCGCCGACCTGCTCGATCGACTCCCACGCGCGGGCCTCGTCGCTGAGCCCGGGGGTCTCGGACCGGCGGGCCAGCTCGATCACCTCACGCGCGACCCACGTCGGTGCGTGCACCCCGTTGGTGATCGACGTGATCGGCACCTCGTCGGTGTCGAAGGCCGGCCAGAGCCCGTTGAACATCCCCCGGCTGACCACGCCGTGCAGCTTGGCCACACCGTTGGCCCGCTGCGCGAGGCGCAGGCCCATGACCGCCATGTTGAAGACACCGGGGTCGCCGCCCTCGTACGTCTCGGCCCCGAGGGCGAGGATGCCGTCGACGGGGACCGTGGGTGCGCCGTTGTCGCCGCCGAAGTACTGCTCGACGAGCTCGCGGGGGAACCGGTCGATGCCAGCCGGTACGGGCGTGTGGGTGGTGAACACGGTGCCGGCGCGGACCGCCTCGATCGCTGCGTCGAAGGTCATCCCCTCGTCGACGGTGAGCTCGCGGATCCGCTCGACGCCGAGGAACCCGGCGTGTCCCTCGTTGGTGTGGAACACCTCGGGCGCAAGGTGGCCGGTGATCCGGCAGTAGGCACGGATGGCGCGGACGCCGCCGATCCCCAGCAGCATCTCCTGGAGCAGCCGGTGCTCGGACCCGCCCCCGTACAGCCGGTCGGTGACCTCGCGCTCGGAGGGGTCGTTGCCCTCGATGTCGGAGTCGAGCAGCAGCAGGGGCACGCGGCCAACCTGCGCCTTCCAGACCTGGGCGAGCAGCCGGCGCTGGCCGGGCAGCATGACCGACACGCACAGCGGTGCGCCGTCGGTGTCATGGACCTGGGTGATCGGCAGCCCGTGCGGGTCGATGACCGGGTACGTCTCCTGCTGCCAGCCCTCGCGCGACAGCGACTGCCGGAAGTACCCGCTGCGATAGAGCAGCCCGACGCCCAGCAGCGGCACACCCAGGTCGCTGGCGGCCTTGAGGTGGTCGCCGGCCAGGATGCCGAGGCCGCCGGAGTACTGCGGAAGCACCGCCGTGATCCCGTACTCGGGCGAGAAGTAGCCGATGGCCGCGGGCGGCTCGACCGCGCCGCCGAGGAGCGACTGGTACCAGCGCGGCTCGCTCAGGTAGTGGCCGAGGTCGTCATGGGCGGCGTGCAGACGCACCAGGAAGTCGGCGTCCGAGGCGAGCTCGGTCAGCCGCTCGGTCGACACCGCACCAAGCAGCCGGGTCGGGTCGTGCTCGACCTCGTGCCAGATCTGGGGGTCGACCGCGGCGAACAGGTCTCGCGTCTCGGGGTGCCAGGACCAGCGAAGGTTCATGACCAGGTCCCCGAGCGGGGCCAGGGACTCGGGCAAGGTGGTCCGGACCGTGAACCGGCGAATGGCACGCATCCGGAAAGGGTAGTCGGCTGTGGTGCAGCAACATGACGGTCGGGTTGCAGCAGCATCTCCCCGACTCTGAGCAATCGGCGCGCGCACGCGTACTCCCGTGCAGTCACGTTGCCCGATAGCGTGACCGGGATGAGCCCGACGAGCCCGATGCGCCCGACGACCGGACGGATCCCCGTCGTCGACGTCCAGCCCGTGGTCGACTGCGGCCGGTTCCCGGCCAAGGCCGTCGTCGGCGAGACCTTCACCGTGTCGGCCACCGTCTTTCGGGAGGGCCATGACGCGGTCGGCGCCAACGTCGTGCTGCTCCCGTCGGGCGCCAGGAGCAGGGCTGTGGCCGCCTGGATCCCGATGCGGTTGGTCTCGGCGGGGTTCGACCGCTGGGCCGCCGACGTCACGGCGCCGACGGAGGGCCACTGGACCTTCTGCGTCGAGGCCTGGGACCACCCGCTCGGCACCTGGCTGCACGACGCGCCGATCAAGGTGCCGGCCGGGCCCGACGTCCCACTCGTCCTCGAGGAGGGCGCGCGGCTCTTTGACGAGGCGGCCGGCGGGGCTCCAAAGGGTCCAGCCCGCACCAGCCTCGCCGAGGTGGCGCTCGCGCTGCGGGACGAGAGCCGGCCGGACCTGGCCCGGCTTAGCGCGGCGACGACGCCCGCGATCCTCGACCTGGTCGACACGTACCCGATCCGCCGGCTGCTCACCCGCTCCGACCGGCTGCCCCTGCGGGTCGAGCGCCAGCGAGCGCTCTACGGGTCCTGGTACGAGCTCTTCCCGAGGTCCGAGGGCGCGGTGGTCGACCCGACGGGTCGCAAGGCGCCAAGGAGCGGCACCTTCACCACCGCGGCCAGACGCCTTCCGGCCGTCGCGGCCATGGGCTTCGACGTCGTCTACCTGCCGCCGATCCACCCGATCGGACGGAACTTCCGCAAGGGCGCCAACAACACCCTGAATGCGGGTCCGCACGACCCTGGCGTCCCGTGGGCGGTCGGCGCGGCCGAGGGCGGGCACGACGCGATCCACCCTGACCTGGGCACCCTGGCCACCTTCGACACCTTCGTCGCCAAGGCCAAGGCACTCGGGCTCGAGGTCGCGCTCGACTTCGCGCTGCAGGCCTCGCCCGACCATCCCTGGGTGATCGAGCACCGCGAGTGGTTCACGACGCGGGCCGACGGCACCATCGCGTACGCGGAGAACCCGCCGAAGCAGTACCAGGACATCTACCCGGTCAACTTCGACAACGACCCCGAGGGCATCTACGCCGAGTCGCTGCGCGTCCTGCGGCACTGGATGGACCACGGCGTACGCATCTTCCGTGTCGACAACCCGCACACCAAGCCGCTCGAGTTCTGGGAGCGCCTGCTCGGCGAGGTAAGCCGCACCGACCCGGACGTGGTCTTCCTGGCCGAGGCGTTCACCCGGCCGCCGATGATGCGACAGCTGGCCAAGGTGGGCTTCCACCAGTCGTACACGTACTTCACCTGGCGTACGGGCAAGCACGAGCTCGAGGAGTACCTCACCGAGCTGTCGGGCGACACCGCGGCCTACATGCGGCCCAACTTCTTCGTGAACACGCCAGACATCCTGCACGCGTCGCTGCAGTACGGCGGGCCGCCGGCGTTCAAGATCCGGGCAGTGCTGGCCTCGATGCTGGCGCCGTCCTGGGGCGTCTACGCCGGGTACGAGCTGTTCGAGCACGTCGCCCTGAGGCCCGGCTCCGAGGAATACCTTGACTCGGAGAAGTACCAGCTGCGGCCGCGCGACTGGGCTGCGGCCGAGGCCGAGGGCCGCAGCCTGGCCCCGTACCTCACCAGGCTCAACCAGATCCGCCGGGCGCACCCCGCGCTGCACGAGCTGCGCAACCTGCGTTTCCACCACAGCGAGAGCGACGACGTCCTCTGCTTCACCAAGCAGACCGCAGGGGTCGCCGGCCAGCCGGATGACCTGGTGATCGTCGTCGTCAACCTCGACCCGCACGGTGCCCGCGAGACCGTCGTCAACCTCGACCTGCCCAGCCTCGGCATGGAGTGGGGTGACTCCTTCTCGGTGCACGACCTGCTCTCGGGCAACACCTGGCTCTGGGGCGCCCGCAACTACGTACGCATCGACCCGTTCCGCGAGCCCGCGCACATCCTCGAGGTACGCCGGTGAGCACAACCCCCGGCACCGCACTGCCCGACCCGTACGACGACCGAACTCCCGGCGACCCGGAATGGTTCAAGCGGGCCGTGTTCTACGAGGTGCTGGTGCGCTCGTTCTTCGACTCCAACGCCGACGGGATCGGTGACCTGCCCGGGCTCACCCAGAAGCTGGACTACCTGCAGTGGCTCGGCGTCGACTGCCTCTGGCTGCCACCCTTCACCAAGTCGCCGCTGCGCGACGGTGGCTACGACGTGGCCGACTACCTCGACGTGCACCCGGACGTCGGCACGCTCGGCGACTTCGTCGAGCTCGTCGACGAGGCGCACAAGCGCGGGCTGCGCGTGATCATCGACTTCGTCATGAACCACACCAGCGACCAGCACGCCTGGTTCCAGGCCAGCCGATCGGACCCAACCGGCCCCTACGGCGACTTCTACGTCTGGGACGACACCGACGCGAAGTACGCTGACGCACGCATCATCTTCGTCGACACCGAGACCTCCAACTGGACGTTCGACCCCGTGCGGCGGCAGTACTTCTGGCACCGGTTCTTCAGCCACCAGCCGGACCTCAACTACGAGAACCCTCGCGTTCAGGATGCCATCCTCGAGGCGCTGCGGTTCTGGCTCGACCTCGGCATCGACGGGCTCCGGCTCGACGCCGTCCCGTACCTGTTCGAGGAGGACGGGACCAGCTGCGAGAACCTGCCACAGACGCACGAGTTCCTGCGCCGGGTACGCGCCGAGGTGGACCGGCTGTACCCCGACCGGGTGCTCCTCGCCGAGGCCAACCAGTGGCCCGAGGACGTCGTGCACTACATGGGCGACCCGGCCGTGGGTGGCGACGAGTGCCACATGGCGTTCCACTTCCCGGTGATGCCCCGGTTGTTCATGGCGGTGCGCCGCGAGTCGCGCTACCCGATCTCGGAGATCATGGCCGCCACCCCGGCGATCCCCTCTGGCTGCCAGTGGGGCATCTTCCTGCGCAACCACGACGAGCTCACGCTCGAGATGGTGACCAGCGAGGAACGCGACTACATGTACGGCGAATATGCCAAGGACCCGCGGATGCGCGCCAACATCGGGATCCGCCGTCGGCTCGCCCCCCTGCTGGAGAACGACCACAACCAGATCGAGCTGTTCACCGCGCTGCTCTTCTCGCTCCCCGGGTCGCCGGTGCTCTACTACGGCGACGAGATCGGCATGGGCGACAACATCTGGCTCGGCGACCGTGATGGCGTACGTACGCCGATGCACTGGACGCCCGACCGCAACGCAGGTTTCTCCACGTGCGAACCGGGCAGGCTGATATTCCCGCCGGTGGCCGATGCGGTCTACGGCTACCAGGTCACCAACGTGGAGTCGCAGCTCAAGAACACCACGTCGTTGCTGCACTGGACCCGGCGGCTGATCGAGGTCCGCAAGCAGAACGTTTCCTTCGGCCTCGGGTCGTTCATCGACCTGGGGGGCAGCAACCCCACGGTGCTGGCGTTCGTCCGAGAATGGGAGGGAGCCCGGGTGATGTGCGTCAACAACCTCTCCCGCTCGCCCCAGCCGGTCGAGCTCGACCTGCGTGCCTACGAGGGGAGTCAGCCTGTGGAGATGCTCGGCGGGTCACACTTCCCTCGGATCGGCGAGCTGCCCTACCTGCTCACCCTGGCCGGCCACGGCTTCTACTGGTTCCGGCTCGTGGACCCGTCGTCATGACCGGCGACCAGCCTGGAGACCTGCCGGTCGACTTCCCGGTCGACCTGCCCAGCAATGCAGCGTTCGCCGAGTTCCTGGGACGGCAGCGCTGGTTCTCCGGCCGCGGGTCGATCGAGGTCACCGATGTACGCAGGCTGGCCCGCCTCGTCGACGACCCCCCGGTCGACGTCCTGATGATCGACGCCAGGGTCGACGACGGCGAGACGGTGACCTACCAGCTCGCCCTCGAGCGGCCCGGCCACGAGGTCGAGCGGCTCGAGCACGTACGCGTGGGCGACGGTCCTGCGTACGACGCCTTGCACGACCGCGAGACCACCTCGGTCTGGCCCCGGCTGATCGCGGCCGATGCCTCGGTCGGCGGGTTGACCTTCCACCACGTCGAGCGCCGGCAGGGGCAGGACGCCGTCCTCGACCTGCTCGACGACCGGCAGAGCCTGGTCTTCACCGGCGAGCAGTCCAACACCACGCTGGCCTACCGCGACGCGATGGTCCTGAAGATCTACCGGCAGGTCGCGCCCGGTCTCAACCCCGATGTGGAGGTGCACGTCGCGCTCGACCGCGTCGGCTGCCCGCACATCGCGGCACCGCTGGGCTGGGTCGACAGCGGCGAAGGCGTGCTGGCCTTCCTCCAGGAGTTCCTGGTCGGCGGCACCGAGGGCTGGGACTGCGCGCAAGCCAGCGTCCGCGACCTGTTCGTCGAGGCAGACCTGCACCCCTCGGACTGCGGCGGCGACTTCGCCGGCGAGGCCGAGCGGCTCGGCATGGTCACCGCCGAGGTGCATGCCGCGCTGCGGCAGGCCTTCCCGACCGACGTGCTGGACTCCGAGCAGCTCGCCGCCCGGGCCGAGCTGATGCGCGACCGGCTCGACCGCGCGGTCGAGGAGGCGCCGGTGCTCCGCCCGTACGCCCAGGGGCTGGCGCGCGCGTTCGACGACCTGCACGACACGGCGCTCGCGGGCGGCACCCTCGAGGTCCAGCGGGTGCACGGAGACCTGCACCTGGGGCAGGTGCTGCGCACCGCCGCCGGGTGGAAGCTGCTCGACTTCGAGGGCGAGCCTGCCACGCCTGTCGCCGAGCGACGCGCCCTCGACACCCCGCTGCGCGACGTGGCCGCGATGCTGCGCTCGCTCGACTACGCGGCCAGGATCGTGCTGCTCGACCATCCGGACGACAGCCAGCGGGCGTACCGTGCCTCCGAGTGGGTCGAGCGCAACGCGGACGCCTTCTGCAACGGCTATGCCGCAGCGGCTGGGCACCACCCGCGCGATGACGCGGTCCTGATGCGCGCGCTGATCACAGAGAAGGCGGTGTACGAGGTGATCTACGAGTCCCGGATGCGTCCCAGCTGGACGGCGCTTCCGATGGCCGCGATCGAGCGGCTGGCCGGATGACCGCCGCTCCCGTGCTCCCCGACGACCTGCGGCACGAGCTCGACATGCTGGTCGCCGGTCGGCACGCGGCGCCACACCAGGTGCTCGGCCCGCACCCCGGTCCCGATGGCGTCACCGTGCGCGTCCTGCGGCCCTGGGCCGCGGGTATCGCGGTCCGTGTCGGCGACGAGCGGTTCCCGCTCGACCACCTGCACGAGGGCGTGTGGGCGGGCGTCCTGCCCATGCCCGAGGTCCCCGACTACCGCATCGAGGTGGACTACGGGGACGGTCCGAAGAGCGCCGACGATCCGTACCGCTTCCTGCCCACCCTCGGCGAGCTCGACCAGCACCTGATCTCGGAGGGACGGCACGAGCAGCTCTGGGACGTGCTCGGGGCGCACATCCGCGACTACGACGGCTATGCCGGCCCGGTGCACGGAACCTCGTTCGCCGTCTGGGCGCCGAACGCCCAAGGCGTACGCGTAGTCGGCGACTTCAACTTCTGGGACGGCCGCGGCTATCCCCTGCGGTCGCTCGGGTCCACCGGGGTCTGGGAGCTGTTCGTCCCGGGACCCGGCTCCGGCGCCCGCTACAAGTTCGAGATCCTCGGGCAGGACAACGTCTGGCGGCAGAAGGCCGACCCGATGGCGCGGGCGACCGAGTGCCCGCCAGCGACGGCATCGGTCGTGACCCAGTCGACGTACGTCTGGCAGGACGGCGAGTGGCTGGCCGCCCGCGCTGCCGCCGACCCCCACACCGGGCCGATGAGCGTCTACGAGGTGCACCTCGGCTCGTGGCGGCAGGGCCTGTCCTACCGTCAGCTCGCCGACGACCTGGTCGGCTACGCATCCGACGCCGGCTTCACCCACGTCGAGCTTCTGCCCGTGGCCGAGCACCCCTTCGGTGGCTCGTGGGGCTACCAGGTCACGTCCTACTACTCGCCCACCGCTCGGTTCGGGACGCCCGACGACTTCCGCTACCTGGTCGACCGGCTGCACGCCGCCGGTATCGGGGTCATCGTCGACTGGGTACCCGCCCACTTCCCCAAGGACTCGTGGGCGCTGGCGCGTTTCGATGGCACCGCGCTGTACGAGCACGCTGACCCGCGGCGCGGCGAGCAGCCTGACTGGGGGACGCTGGTCTTCGACTTCGGCCGCAGCGAGGTCCGCAACTTCCTCGTGGCCAACGCCGTCTACTGGCTCGAGGAGTTCCACGTGGACGGCCTCCGGGTCGACGCGGTCGCCTCGATGCTCTACCTCGACTACTCGCGCAAGGACGGCGAGTGGACCCCGAACATCCACGGGGGCCGCGAGAACCTCGAGGCGGTCGGGTTCCTGCAGGAGGTCAACGCCACCGTCTACAAGCGCGTACCCGGCGCGATCATGGTGGCCGAGGAGTCGACGGCATGGCCGGGCGTCACCCGGCCGACCGACGCGGGCGGGCTCGGCTTCGGGCTGAAGTGGAACATGGGCTGGATGCACGACACCCTCGGGTACCTCGCTCGGGACCCCATCCACCGTGCGTTCCACCACCACGACATGACCTTCGCCCTGATGTACGCGTGGAGCGAGAACTACCTGCTGCCGCTGTCGCACGACGAGGTCGTGCACGGCAAGGGATCGTTGCTGCGCAAGGTTCCTGGCGACCGCTGGCGGCAGCTCGCCACGCTGCGCGCCTACTACGCGTATCTGTGGGCGCATCCCGGCAAGCAGCTGCTGTTCATGGGCGGGGAGTTCGCCCAGGAGTCCGAATGGTCCGAGGGCCGGAGCCTGGACTGGTGGCTGCTCGACCATGCCGACCACAGGGGCGTCCACAGCTGCGTACGCGACCTCAACCGCGTCTACAAGGAGACGCCCGCGCTCTGGCAGCGCGACCACGACCCCGCGGGCTTCGAGTGGATCAACGCGGACGACTCGGCGAACAACGTCTTCTCGTTCCTGCGCTGGGGTCATGACGCCGCGGGTGGCTCGGTGATCGCGTGCATCGCCAACTTCGCGGCGGTGCCGCACGACGGCTACCGGGTGCCGCTGCCGTTCGCCGGTCAGTGGGACGAGGTGCTCAACACCGACTCCGAGCTCTACTCCGGCAGCGGGGTGGGCAACCTCGGCTCCGTGCAGGCCGAGCCGGGCGACTGGGGTGGCCGGCCGGCGTCGGCGCGAATCATCCTGCCGCCGCTCGGCACCCTCTGGCTTCGCTACAACCCCGGCGCGCGGACCGAGTGACCCGCGGCTAGAACAGCGCGTTGGCCAGTGCGGTACGCCCCTGCCGTACCCGCGGATCCTCGTCACCGATCAGCTCGAAGATACGCAGCAGGTGGGCCTTGGCCGCGGTGCGCTCGTCGCCCGCAGTGCGGCGGACGAGGTCGACCAGCCTGGTGATCGCATCGCCGACCTGGCCATCGGCGACGTCGAAGTCAGCGGCCAGGGACTGCGCGCTCACGTCGTCCGGGTCGGCGGCCGCGGCAGCACGCGCGGCGGCCGGGTCGGCGTCACGCGTCCGCCGGAGCAGCTCGACCCGAGCCAGCCCGATCTTGGCCTCGCCGTTGCCCGGCTGTGCCTCGACCAGAGCGGCGAACGCCTGCGCGGCCGCATCGAGGTCGCCGGCGTCGAGCGCGTCCAGGGCGACCTCCTCGAGCGGGTCGATGGGCGCCAGCCCTGGCCCGCCGGACTCACCGTTGGCACCACCGGGGACGCCGGCTCCCTGCCCCGGCCCGAGCTCGGTGGCCAGCTTGGCGACCTGCTGGACGAAGCCGCGAAGCTCGGCCTCGGGGAGCGCTCCGGTGAAACCCGGGACGAGCTGGCCCTGCCACACCACGAACACGACCGGGATCGACTGCACCTGGAACGCCTGGGCCAGCCGCGGGTTCGCATCCACGTCGATCTTGGCGAGCAGCCAGGCGCCGCCGCCCTCCAGGACGAGCTTCTCCAGGAGCGGCGAGAGCTGCTTGCAGGGCTCGCACCAGGTGGCCCAGAAGTCGATGACCACCGGGACGGTCATCGAGCGGTCGACCACGTCGGTCTGGAAGGTCGCCTCGGTGGC